>CAKKPF010000284.1 GCA_919901575.1 Candidatus Brocadiaceae bacterium | reverse complement strand
TTGCCCTGGGCATCGGTATCCCCGGACAGGCGGCAGTGAATAGAGAGCCGATATTGATCAGGAACATTCCTGAGGATACTATATTTAAGATCAAACATGGTATGGGAGACAGTATTCCCAGAAACATTGGCAGCTTTCCTATCCTGCTTCGGGAGAGATTGTTGGGGGTATTAGTTCTGGCCAGCCTTAAAGAATATCCCGACGAAGTACCGGCTTTTATAAACAATATAAATAGCCAGTTAGCAACTGCCATCAGTAATACTCAGGCTTTTAAGCTTGTCCAGGAGCAAGCGGAGAAACTGAAGAGGCAGGAATCTCAACTTATAGAGAGAGAAACGCGCCTCCGCACGATCCTGGACAACACAGTAGACGCTATCATCACCATTGACGAGAGCGGCGTTATCGAATCATTCAACCAGGCGGCACAGCGAATCTTTGGCTACACGGCTGCGGAAACTATCGGTAAAAACGTCAAGATGCTGCAGCCGGAACCGTACCATAGCCACCATGATGAATATCTCAGGAATTATTTGCGTACAGGCGAGGCAAAGATTATCGGCATTGGCCGTGAAGTTACAGGGCTGCGTAAAGACGGCACAACCTTCCCTCTTGAACTCTCGGTAAGAGAAGTAATAGTTAACAAAAAGCGTATTTTTACAGGGCTTATCCGCGACATTACAGAGCGCACGCAGGCGGAGGAGGAATTGAAGAGATTTAATGAGGAATTGCAAATGCAGACTGAAGAGCTTGAGACTCAGGCTGAAGAATTACGTGCGCAGCAGAAGGAGTTGGAGGATAAGAATAGAGAGGTAGAAATGGCAAATCGAACCAAGTCGGAGTTTCTTGCCAATATGTCCCACGAGCTGCGCACCCCGCTCAACTCAATCATCGGCTTCTCTGAAGTACTCGAAGATAAAACCTTTGGCGAACTCAACACAAAGCAGCAGAAGTATGTAGGTAATATTAGCGCCAGCGGGAGACATCTGCTGCAGTTAATCAACGACATCCTCGACCTCTCCAAGGTGGAAGCCGGAAAAATGGATATGAATTATGAGGAATTTTCAATACCTGATGCAATGCGGGATATCAGCGCCATCATTAAGACTCAGGTTGATAAGAAGAACATCACCTTTGAGACAATGATTGATGAACATTTGAGTTCAATCGAAGCAGACCAGAAAAAGTTTAAGCAGATTATGTATAACCTGTTGAGCAATGCGGTAAAGTTTACGCCTGAAGGCGGTAGAATTACCGTAAAGTCTGAACTTGCGGATGAATTTGTCAGAATCTCAGTCTCAGATACGGGCATCGGCATCAAGCCGGAGGACCAGGAACGTGTCTTCGCAGAGTTTCGGCAGATTGACAGCAAAACTTCCCGTGCGTATGAGGGAACAGGATTGGGACTACCACTGACCAGAAAGTTTGTTGAAATGCATGGAGGTAAGTTATGGGTGGAGAGTGAGTTTGGAAAGGGCAGCACGTTTACGTTTACTATCCCCCTTAAACCTGCCCGAATAGGTACAGGCGGGGCAAAGGGAAACCCGTCGCCTGAAGAACTATCACTATTGGAGAATGTAGAGGAGATAAAAGGAAGCGGTAAAGGCCCTCTGATCCTTGTGGTGGAGGATGATCCTAAATCCAGTGAATTGATAACAATTTGTCTAATCCAGAAAGGATATAGAGTAGCTACTGCCTTCGACGGAGAAGAGGCGGTTAAGAAGGCCGGAGAACTCAAACCCATGGCAATTACTCTGGATATTCTACTGCCTCACAAAAATGGCTGGGAAGTTTTAAGTGAGCTAAAGGAGATGCCGGAGACCAGAGATATACCCGTAATCATTGTTTCAATCCTGGAAGACATGAAGCGGGGATTCCACCTCGGCGCCGTTGATTACCTGACAAAGCCGATCAACAAGGGAGACCTGCTCCGGGCCTTGGCGCGCTGCGGTTTAGCGCCTGAAGCAGGAGACGAGCCTGTTAAAATTTTAGTTATTGATGATGAGCCCAAAACAGTTGAATTGGTAGCCACAGTCCTGGAGGCAGAAGGTTATCAGGTGCAAAAGGCGTATGGCGGACAGGAAGGGATAGATCTGGCCACGACGGAAGACCAGGATCTGATCATCCTTGACCTGATGATGCCCAAGGTGGATGGTTTCACTGTTGTTGAGGAGTTAAGGAAACACCCGCGGGCAAAGAATGTCCCCATTATCATCTCGACTGCCAAGGACCTTACGGATGAGGATTTTGAGCAATTAAAGGGAAAAGTAAATTCTATAGCGCAAAAGGGCCGATTCTCTAAAGAAGACCTGCTGAGAGATATTAAAAAGATTGAGAAGATGAGGAGATGAGGAGATGAGGAGATACGGTTAACAGCGGTTAACAACAGTTAATATTGGTTAAAATCAGTTGCAGTCGGACACGTAACCGTTATTAACAGTTATTAACCATTGTTAACTTCTGTTAACCGTAATAAATTGCTATCATTAGTAACCGTAGTTAACTGTTATTAACCGTTATCAGTTGCTACCATTATTAACTTAAATTTACATCAGGAGAGCCATGGTTTACTATCCTATTAGTTTTACAATTGCTGCAACGACTCCGGCAACTGCGATAATTGTTCCTACGTTCCACTTGATGAGTTCGACCTTCATATTAGCCATCTCTACTCTTAATTTTGTTGTTTCGGTTAAAAAAGTTTCATTGGTGACTAATTTTTTAAACTCTTGTTCGGTCTCCGAACGGTATGAGCCTTCTATGATTTCTATAAATTCCTGGCTCTTTTTATCGTCCAGCCCTATATCTTTAAGCAAAGGATACAGCTTTGTAATAGTTGACATGGTATGATTGTATTAGTAAGCTATTATTTTGTCAATGAATATTTGGAGTACATTGACCATTATGAGAGGTTAATAACAGTAATAATAAACTCGGTTAACAACAGTTAATATTGGTTAAAACCGGTTGCAGTCGGACACGTAACCGTAGTAATAACGGTTAATAACAGTTAAAATTGGTTAATAGCGGTTAATATCAGTTGCGTTATAAAACGGCTGTTGC
>CAKKPF010000283.1 GCA_919901575.1 Candidatus Brocadiaceae bacterium | reverse complement strand
GCTGAGCGGCAAGACCAGGTTTCTTTCTGCCCGCCCTGATGTTAAACATTTCGAAGGGTTTATTTTCTATTGCAGATAGAGTCAGAGCGGTCCTTAATATCTGGCCGCCCCCCTCGCCATATGAACCGTCTATTTCAATCATATTATAAATCAGTCCCCTTCGTCCCGCCTGACGGACGGGCAGGCAGCATCTATTTTCGGATCAAATCTTCAATCTACAATCGAAAATCCTTCAATCCCTCAATTCTTGCCTCTAGCCTCATCACTATCCCTTTATATTTCCAATAGGCTTCAGCTTTACGACCTTTTTTGATATGCCTAATACGTCCATAGTTTCAACAACTTCAGATATGTCCTTATACGCAATGCCTGCTTCTTCCGCCAGGCCGGACATTGAGACGGCTTTGACAAGTATACCATCTTTTGCCATAGTCTTCATGAGTTGATCGCCTCTTACCTTCTTTTTGGCGGCACTTCTTGACATCGTCCTACCTGCGCCATGCATTGTAGAGCCAAACGTTTCCTCCATTGCCTTTTGGGTACCCACCAGCAGATAGGAACCAGTCTGCATCGAACCGCCAACAATAACGGGCTGACCTACGTCCCTGTATATTTCCGGAAGCTCCCTCCTGCCGGGGCCAAAAGACCTTGTCGAGCCTTTTCTATGAACTAAGACTTCCTTCTCTCTGCCGTCTATTTTATATCTTTCCACCCTTGCTATGTTGTGGGCTACATCGTACACTATCTCTATTCCCAGTTTCCTGGCATCGGTATTAAACACCTTTGAGAAACTCTCCCTGATCCTGTGGGTAATTATCTGTCTGTTCGCAAAGGCGCTGTTGGCGGCACAAAGCATCGCCTTGTAATAATCTGAACCTTCCGGTGATTTAAAAGGCGCACAGGCAAGTTCCCTGTCCCTGACGGTCATGCCATATTTCTTCATTGCCTTGTCAAACACCCTGAGATAATCTGTAGCGACCTGATGACCAAATCCCCTTGAACCGCAATGCACCATAATGACGATCTGATCTTTTTCCCTGATGCCCATAACCTTTGCAATCTTCTCATCGAATATATTTTCTATTGTCACCAACTGAATCTCCAGATAATGATTCCCTGAGCCGAGTGTGCCCAGTTGATTTATTCCTCTCGATATGGCCTTTTCACTCACCTTTGATGAATCAGCGCCGGGTATATGACCACCTTCTTCTATCCTCTCCCTGTCCTGTGGCCAGCCGTAACCATTCTCAATACACCATTCAGCCCCTCTCTTCATTATGTCCTTCAGCTGTGATACCGAGACCTTAATGTCCCCTTTGGCGCCCACTCCTGCCGGAACAGCCCTGTACAACTCGTTAATAAGTGATTGAAGCCGTGGTCTTACTTCATCTACTTTTAAATCTGTGGTAATCAATCTCATTCCGCAATTTATGTCAAAACCGATTCCTCCGGGAGAGATGATACCCTCCTCGGTATCAAAGGCGGCTACACCGCCAATCGGGAACCCGTATCCCCAATGTCCGTCAGGCATACAGAGTGCATATTTCTGAATACCGGGCAGGCAGGCAACATTCGTGATTTGTTCAAAAACACCTTTATCCATACTTTCAAGAAGCGTATCGCTTGCAAATATCCTTGCAGGGACAAGCATACCTTCCTTCTCGGTCTTCGGAATCTCCCACACCCAGTCAGATATCTTATTGATCTTCATATCGCTGTTCATTTTATTGCCTTTCAAATATTATTGCCTTTCGAATATTATATTTTCAAAATTCATTCTGGCGGGCAAGCCTAAACCAGCCAAATAAACGCAGGCTGAAGCCTGCGGCTACTCCTCATATATCCAGAATAAACCTGGATATCCATTTTCCATCCTTTTCATACACTTCGAACAGGTGAAAGGTTATTGCCTTTACATCGCACCGGAGTTCATGTCTGGATTGATCAATCTCTTCACCGAAGATTTCTGCATCGAGATGATAATTTACATCTTTTTTTATCTTTATATCAAATTTACAGAAAACCATATCTTCTAAATCTTTCAGGTATATTATTTCTGCAAGCCAGTCAAACAGCAACCCGTCTATCTCAGAATTCTCCAGGCGCAAAGTCTTCTTTACTTCAGGTTGTACGTCACCGGCATCAACCATAACGTCGAAAGTTGCCCTTGCAGACGCAGAGAATAATTCCTCAAGGGTATCTCCACGAGATTCTATTGCTACGTCCGCCGTTGCTATATCATCAAGAAAAATAAATTCTTCCATTCTCAGGATTATATCAAATCTCACTGAATATTAATGCTTTTTTATTTTCTTCATAACTAAGCATAACAGGTTCAAATTGATGTTAATAATTTCATAATAACCACTTCTTTACATTATGGTAATATGTACTATAATAGCATCTCTTAAGTATCTGAATTCTCATTCTGATAAGCTTGAAAAGGTACCTCAGAAAATGTTAAATTCGTATTTTAAAAATGAGTTTTTCTATCTCGTTAAAAAATCAGGAGAATATATATGGCAATGAAGATTATAAAGTTATTTTTAATTTCTATAGTAATATTTTCTCTCACAAGTTTAACAATAACGGCAACATCGGCAGAACCTTCATATTATGATTTCAAAGAACAGCCTCAAAAACCGTTGCAGGCGCTTGACGATTTATACAAATCAATACTGTATGAAACACTGGACAGAGCGAGAGAGACAGTACGGATGCTGGATGATTTGTATAAGACCTTCATCGTCCTTATCACTGCAGAATATGTAGATGATCCCTCTATACTGCCTGCGGCTACTTTATCCAAAAGGGTGTTTGAAGCAATGAATAAGAAGGGTTGGCACAAGGCAAGATTATTGGACGCAACCGGCACGCCTTTTAATCCGGACAATAATCCCGTGGACAAATTTGAGAGAGAGGCTATTAAGGCAATGCTTTCCGGAAGTACATATTTTGAAAAGATTGAAAAGATTGAGGGCAAAGACCATCTGAGGGCGGCTACAAGTGTACATGCAGTTATGAAAGGATGTATAAGCTGCCATCCAGACAGGAAGTTTGGAGATTTACTGGGTGCAATTTCATACAGTATCCCTCTGGAGGATTAAAAGAGCTTTAGTAATTTAAATATGAGGAACGGTACTAAATGAAAAAGAACATGAAAAACATTAATATCTTCAGCATCGCTTTTCTAATAGCGTTCACATGCGGGTTATTAAGCGCAGGACAATTAGATATTCCGGAACCTGACGCATTACCGGAAACTTACTTGAAGGAAAGTAGAGAAGAAAAAGGACGGCAATGCAGTAAAGATGTGGCGTCGGCATTAGGAGAAGAATGTTCTTTCTGCCATAACAACGAAGTAACTGATTTTACTGAAAAAGGAAATAAGGCAAAATTTATGATGAGAGCCGCAATGGCAATTGGCGTAAAGTGTAACTATTGCCATGCAGGGAAGAAGCAATTTACAGACAAATTAGAAGTAGCTGCCAAAATGTTTAAACTGTCAGAAATGATGGATATAGAATGTAATTTTTGCCATGCGGGAAAAGATGTTCTTACTCATAAGGGGAAGACGGCAAAGACCGCTATGTTACTACAGAAATGGGCAGAAACCGGCAACAAGAAATGCCTGGAATGTCATGTAGAAAAGAAACAATTTGAATTGAACTTTCGTGGATGGGAAATTCTAAATGCCCAAAAAGGGCTTTTAGGTATGTAAAATGGAAAAGCATTCTCGCTGCTTATGCTTCATGATGAGGCGGGAATACCATGGTTAAATAATAACATTCTACATCTGTTCTTACCCGCCTGTACCTATTCGGGCAGGTTCTTCGACCTTATCTTCTTTCCTCCTGTTTCTTAATTGCCCCCTTATCATCAAAATGACAATTATGAGGTATATGAACACTGCTTGAATCAGAAGCAGCAGGGCATCAATTAAATTCCCATTTCTCAATACCAGAGCGCTCAAGCCTAACGATGCAGTAAGGAAATAAATAAAGAAGACTGTCTGTTTAGCGCTCAACCCCAGTTCCGTAAGTCTATGATGAAGATGATCCTTCCCTGCGTACTCCAGCCATCCATTGAAATTGGCAACCTTTTTGGAGGCAATCCTGGAAACTGTTGTATAAACCATATCAAAAATAAATATGCCCATTATGAGTATGGGCATAGCGTAGGCTTTTATAGGATCCTTAAAACCCCAGTCTCCCATGATGATCATACCCGCTAACATAAAGCCCACAAAAGTGCTTCCGGCATCTCCGAGAAAAATGACGGCGGGTTTTTTATATCTCAAGTTAAAAGGTAGAAATCCTAAACAGCTGCCGGCTAACGCAATCGAGAGAAACATCAAATAATGTTGCCCTGCCTGGATGGCAAGGATACACAGAAACAAAGAACATATAATGGTAAGGCCGGTGGCAAGACCATCCATTCCATCAAAGAAGTTCAGTGAATTGGTTATTCCAAGCATCCATATGAACGTAATAGCAATTTCCAATGTATAACCCCACCAAACATTTGGTAAGAAATCTGCTGCCACACCGCAATAAATCATAATGGATACTGCTATAACCTGAACAAACAACTTCAGCCTTGCAGGGAGGCATATGATGTCATCAATAAGTCCTACAATAAATACTATGGTAGCGCCAATGGCAATACCTTTTAATTCTAAAGAATATGCATTATTATAAATAATTGCACTTGCAAATGCCGCATATACGGCAACTCCACCTAGAAGAGCAGTAGGGCTTTCGTGTATCTTTCTTTTGTCAGGATTATCAACAATATTTAATATTGGGGCAATCCTCTTAACCACAGGAACACATAAATAGGCAACCAGAAACGAGAAAGATAACATATATAACCATCCCAATCTATGAATGAGAAACCATTCCCTAGCCCCCGGGATTATAAAAAGGATGAATATGCAGAATATTACAATATTATGTTTGCATGGAACAATATCTTTAATTTTGAAATCAGCAAGTATACTTTTCAACTTAAGCCTTCCTTTTCAGGTATTGCTTTAAAACATTTAAAATTATGCAGATTTCCTTATCTGTTAAAGATGGATATATCGGGATAGAAATAGTTTTGTTCCAGACAGCATCGGAATTTGGAAATCCATTAATGTGAAGGTATTTATGAAGCGGTTTATAAACAGGCCGCATACAGGTCACGCCCCTTTCGGAAAAGAACTCAAGAGCCTTTGAAACACTTCCGTGTATCTGAATAAGAAAACGAAAAAAAATATGCCTCCTATCTTTATAACTGATCAAAGGTAGATTGCAAAAGCCCTGTAGTTCTGAAAAGTATCTTTTTGCAATATTAACCCTTTTAAGCAGGAAAAAATTCAACTTCTTAAGTTGTGAGATACCCATTGCCGCCTGGATATCCGTCATTTTATAATTATAACGAATTGAATAGTTTTTCTTATTATCATATTCTCTGATATCTCTTATTTTTTTTAACAAATTTTTGGAATTGGAGACTACCATTCCACCTTCCCCTGTAGAGAGTACCTTCGTTGCATAAAACGAGAAACAGGAGAGCCTGCCAAAGCTTCCCACCTTTTTCCCTTTATAAACGGCACCAATCGCCTGTGCACAGTCCTCAATAACCGGTATTCCAAGAGACGAAATTTCATCAATATCTGCAGGCAGGCCAAATTGATGTGGTAAAATTATCGCTCTTGTAGATTTCCTTATTCTTTTCTTAAGATATTGAACATCTATATTATACGTTTTCTGATCTACGTCTACCAGGATTGGACGTGCGCCAACGTACTTTACTACGTTTAGTAAGGCCGAGCACACAAAACTTGGTATAGCTATGTAATCTCCCTTTTTTATCCCTATAGCAAGAAGAGAAAGATGCAGCGCAGATGTTCCCGTACTTGTTGCCACTGCGCCATTTACTCCGATATATTTTGCCACCCTCTTCTCAAATTCTTCCACCACCTTTCCCTGTACAATTTGTCCTGAATGTATTACCTCAGATACCGAAGATACATCACCGTCATCTAATGAGGGTTTTGAATGAGGAATCGCAATTCTCTGTGCCATTAAATATTTATGAATAAGCGTAATGAATGAAATGCTTCGGCGTAATTTACCCTTCCCTGAATACCCCTGAAATGTGCTGCCGACTTAGCGGCTTCAATAATTGACAGACCTTCAATATGTGTCTTTGAAACCTGGGAAACATGTGCGTTCAGGCACTCAAGTTTTTTATCAAAAGCCTTTGTAATATTCACAAACACATTAGGCGTAAAATTCTGTGTAGTCGGCCCTTCGTAGAAAAGCACATTTTGAATATACCTTGTCGCAGAAATGGCAGAATTGGCCAGGTTTCTATGGTCTTGATGCGTATCATCAAAATAATGAACAAAAATAAAACCGGGTTTTATATCTTTCAAGAAACTTTCTATCTCAGTTATAAGTTTCTGACTCTGTAAGATTTCTGTATCCATGTAATCACCAAAGTACAACTTTTCCACTTTTAATATCCGTGCCGAGTTTTCCTGCTCTTTTTGTCTGACCGCAGGAGTTCCCCCCTTATCACCTTTTGATAATACCAGCATGTATACTTTATGCCCATTCTCACTATATTTCAATAAAGTACCACCACACCCAAATTCAATATCATCCGGATGGGCGCCTATGGCCAGTATATTCATATCCTCTCCAAATTCTTATCTTTATAGTTTGGTAAAATTTACACAACTTGTTTTACATTAGCCACAAAAAAATATATAATATCGGGAAATTATTTAGAATCAGTCACAATAAGAGAACTATTTCTTTGTCCAACGCTTATTCAGCTAAAATCACTGATTTTCAAACTGCAACCTATTCTCAAAGTTTCGGCAATAGATCACAACTTATAACCTCCTTATTATTAATGAGATATGTAAATTGCCGGATTTAAATTTAACTTTCAAAAGGAGGAACCTTTTTAAATTATGAAACCTGATTTTACATTAGATTGCTACGGGTTGCTTTGTCCGATGCCTATATTCAAGGCGTCTCAAAAAATAAAAGAATTGGAGACTGGACAAGTCCTGGAAATTATTTCAACCGATGATGGAATAAAGACTGACATAAAGGCATGGTGTGAAAAAACTGGAAATGAATTGCTGAAAATTGATGAAGTTGATGGAGAATACCACACCTATGTCCGTAAGCTGGCGACTGACGAATAGGATAAAGGTGGATTACCCGTCCCCACCAGAACAGCCTTGTCGCCCGCCCGTGCCGGTACGGACGGGGGCTGGCGACCGAGTCATCCGGGCGGGAGTGAAGCGAATCTACCAATAATAGATTAATTTAACGTTCACATTTAAACTAATGCTCAGCCTATTTGGGAACCTTTTCCCAGTCTGCAAGGAATTGCTTCAGTCCTTCATCGGTCAATGGATGTTTTACTATATTGTTGAATACCGCAAATGGTATTGTCGCTATATCAGCGCCCATAAGAGCGGCGTCTCTTACATGTAATGGATTTCGAATACTGGCGACAATTATCTGTGTCTCAAAACCATAATTATCATAAATCGTACGAATCTCATCAATTACCTCCATTCCCGTATGCCCTCTATCATCCAGTCTGCCAATGAATGGACTGACATAAGTACCCCCCGCCTTTGCCGCAAGCAATGCCTGGTTTGATGAAAAACACAAGGTGACGTTCACCTTTATTCCTTCTGAGGTTAATGCCTTTACCGCCTTAAGGCCGTCCTTTATAAGCGGCACCTTGACGACTATGTTATCAGCTATTTTTGCCAACGCTCTTCCTTCTTTAATTATACCTTCAGTATCTGTACTTACCACTTCGGCGCTTACAGGACGCCCTTTTACAATTGAACATATCTCCTTTATGGTTTCCTTAAAGGGACGGCCTGTTTTTGATATCAGTGTAGGATTGGTTGTAACGCCATCCAGAATACCCAGACTCTCTGCTTCTCTTATCTCATTTACATCCGCTGTATCGATAAAGAATTTCATTCTATCTCCTTTCGAAAAAATGATTACTTGATCTTTGTCTCAATCCCTGCAGTAACAAGATATACATTATCTGCTTCTCTTGCAATTATTTGATTTACGTAGCCTGCAATATCACGAAATCTCCTCGAAAGCGCATTATCCGGCACGATTCCGCAGCCAACTTCATTAGACACCATTATAACACGAGAAGGTATCTTCTTACAAACAATACATAATTTGTTTATTGCATCAATTATGTACCCGTCTCCGTCTTCTTTACGACTGCCAAGAAGCATATTTGTCACATAAAGGGTAATACAATCAATTAATACAACATCTAACTTACCATTAAGATTTGAAACTGCCTTATCCAACTCAAGGGGCGCTTCTATAGTTTTCCAGTCTGAGGGTCTATTCTTCCGGTGGTTTTGTATCCTCTCCAGCATCTCCTCATCATCAATCTGTGAAGACTGCCCGGAATCTGCAGTTGCAATATAACAAACGTGCCTGTGCTTTTTAGCAAGTTTCATTGCAAATGCAGACTTGCCGCTTCTCGTACCGCCAATTATGAACGTTAATTTTGACATAAAATCTAAAACCGTAACCACAGATTACGCAGATGGCACAGATTAAAAAAACAGTCAAAGTTAATTAGTGTAAATTCGTGAAATTAGTGTCTAAATAGTCAGAAATGAAAGTAAAACAGTCAACTCACCTATCTCATTTGCTGCGCCAAGGGTATCGCCTGTCATACCGCCAATCTTCTCTTTGACATAAGAAACGAACAACGCAACAACTATGAATACTATAAAGAATATAGAAATTCCCGTAATTCCACAAAACAAAAATATAAGTATTCCCGGTACGATCGAGGAAAATAAGGCATGTCTTATTTTGACGTTTTCAACAATTATTTTCCCCGTACCCCCTTCATCTCTGGCATAGCCTGATAGCGCTGCGCCCAATACTTGAGACCAACGGCCAATAGCGCACATAAAGAAAAGTACTTTACCCTTTTCACAAACATGTAGATATAAAGGGTTCAAATCCTTTATTATCTCGTAGTCAGAGATAACGGATAGCGCAGCTACAGATCCAGGATCAATTGAAACAAGGCAAATATATTTCAGACCTACAGTACAGATAAGACATAATGCTCCATAACTCCCTGTCCGGCTATCCCGCATTATGTCGAGTCTTTTTTCCCTGGTACTCCCTCCAAATAAACCATCACAGGTATCAGCAAAACCATCGAGGTGAAAACCACCCGTCAGAACAATATAAATTATCAAAATTACAGCATCGGCAACCAGATGTGGAAAGAATCGAGTTGCAAGAAAATAGAAAAATGTCAGTACAACCCCTATCAACAAACCGATTATTGGAAACCAGAACACTACATTCCCAACATTTGGCTGTCTTTCATACCATCTCCTGCCTGTTGGAACAATTGTTAAGAAATTGAGTGCCCAGAGAAAATCCTTCATGATGATAATTCCTTTTCGCCCCCTACAGGGGGCTTGCTTTTAATTCCCCCTTAGAAAAGGGGGATTAAGGGGGTTGTAACTCCTATTGCAATAGGGTATCGCTTATGCCGCCGAACATTCAGGCGGTTTAAATTCTATCCTCTCTTTCCAACTATTGTTTTTATCAACCTTCATGCCATGCGTAACTACCAGGCTCACCATCGGTGTTTTTCAGTCCGGCGGAGCGTTTTGTTATGTGCGCACTCAAGCAGTTATTCATTTTATACATTTCTTTAATATCTGTTTCATGTCGTTGGGGTTGAACGATACAGCCCAACTCCATTTCCCAAAACCTCCATGCTGATTAACAGCCTTGCACCACTCATCTAAGAACGCCCTTTTGGTTTTATTCTGCTCACTGTCCTGTCCTTTGGTTTCAAGGATCAAATGTTCTCCGTTTTTTAGTTTGATAATAAAGTCAGGAAAATATCTTCTGATAACTCCCTGGTAGTTGTAAAGAATGGCGAAACCTAAAT
>CAKKPF010000282.1 GCA_919901575.1 Candidatus Brocadiaceae bacterium | reverse complement strand
TCAAGCCTTTTTCTTTTCATGAATTATTAGCCCGCGTTCGTGTCTGCCTGCGAAGGGGCAGCCATAAGACATCCTTACAGTTGAAGTTAGCTGATTTAACACTTGATCCAATGACCAGAAAGGTATTCAGGGGAGGGAAAAAGATTGAAATGTCTCCGATTGAGTTTTCACTCCTGGAATACTTGATGAATAATGCCGGTCAGTTAGTAACTCGGACCATGATTTCCGAGCATGTATGGGATTCAAATTTTGAGAGCTTCAGTAACGTAGTGGATGTTCATATCGCCAAGTTGAGAAATAAGATTGATAAGGGTTTTGATATAAAGCTCATACATACAAAAAGGGGTGCGGGATATGTCCTCGAAGAGCAGGATTAGATTATTTAAAACTATTGGCTTTAAGATCACCTTATGGTATTCGTTATCCGTTGTGGTAATACTGCTTATTGCAGGATCTTTCTTATACTTTCGTTTGAAACATAAATTGATCAAGGAGGTCGATCGTGTACTTTTGGATGAAAGTGTGGAAATACTGCAAGAGAGTTCAGGGGATGAATACATTCAAAATGATATAAAGATTACCATAGAAAAGATGTCTTCCGACAAGAAGTTTCATAAGATATCAGTGAGATTGCTTGATGTGGAAGAAAATAAGTTTATCACTTCAAAAGACTTTTTTAATCCGGATGCGCAGATATATGAAGAATCGATTACAAAAGCAGAAGAAAGAGGAGAGAGTACATTTGAGACTATACGATTTGAAGGTATGAGTTTTCCATACCGCGTGTTAACAATACCAATACATCATGGCGATTCATTAAAGTATATTCTTCAAATAAGTTTTTACCTTAAATCTACTTATAAGTCAGTGGAGAATATAGAGGAAAACTTCATAATGTTAATACCAGTGTTCATTATACTCAGTATTGCAGGGGGTTGGTTAATAGCGAGGAATAGTTTGGCGCCAATTGAAAACATAAACAGAACTACACGAAAAATAACTGCATCAAATCTGGGCATGAGGCTCAGTCCTACCCACGCAGGAGATGAATTGGATGAATTAACTAAAACCATAAATCTTATGCTCAACAGGCTTGAAGAGTCTTTTAGAAAAATTGTCCAGTTTACGTCGGATGCTTCTCACGAACTCAGGACGCCTATTGCTTCTATTAAGACTGGAACAGAAGTCATTCTTTCAAAGGGAAGGACGGCTGAAGAATATCGTGAATTACACGAAAGCAATTTAAGAGAACTAGAAAAGATAACAAGGATGATCAGTGATTTATTAATACTCCTAAGGTCAGATTCCGGTATTAAAAATCTACATCCTAAATCATTTAACCTGGGAAATACACTAAAGGAACTGCAAGATACATTCATGCTGATATCGGAAACAAAAAAGATATATTTATCAATTGATGAAATATCAGACATTCAAATAAGCGGGGATGAAACATTATTGCGACGTGTATTTTCCAACCTATTAGACAATGCCATTATATATACTTCACCAGGTGGTTGTGTTAACATCTCTCTGGAGGATAGAGAAGATGAGGTTATCGTCCGTATTGAGGATACGGGCATAGGCATATCTGAAAGCGATCTTGGAAAGATCTTTGACCGTTTCTTTCGTGTTGATACGTCAAGATCCAGGGAAACAGGTGGGACCGGTTTAGGACTTAATATTTGCAAAAACATAGTCGAACTCCATAAAGGAAAAATAGAGGTGAAAAGTAAGCTCGGCGCAGGAAGTACATTTGAAGTAACACTTCCAAAAGATCTTACAAATTCCTGAACGCTTTCTTAAATTTTTTATTTCAGCAAACGCACATCTGTCTTAACTTTCATTTTAATAACATGAACAAATCTTTTTTCAGCAAAGATAATCTGCAACATTAACAATTCTTCATCTTTCCCTCATCCTTTCTTAATGTTTAATCTTGTACAAAAGTATCATTTAAAGTATTATCATTTTAGTTACAACTATACTGGCACTATAAGATTACATAAGAATTTATCATGGCGAGAAACAACGTCTTAAGAAAGCAAAGAGTATATGAAATGATAAAACAGTATGTACTTTCTAAAGGAAAAGTTTTAGATGTGAGTTGTGGTAATGGTGAAATTTTAGATTGGTTACGGCAAGACGGTTACAGTGTAAGAGGAACTAATTATACAAAACATCCTGATGCTTGTAAATCTGTGGATATCGACTGGGGAGTGGATATTTGTAAGGGACTCCCATACAAGGACTGTACCTACGATTGCGTTATATTGTTAGATGTTATTGCACACTTAAGCGATCATAACGCTGCTATAAGGGAAATTTCCAGGGTTATAAAACCAGGCGGTTATATCATTGTTGTGACGCCTAATATTATGAGAATAAACTCGAGGTTACATTTTCTATTGACCGGCTTCTTCAAAGCGAAAAGAGCGTTTATTGGTTTTGACGTACCTGGCGAAGAGGCATTTAAATTTCATAATTATTCACCGCATTTACCTGTCTTTTTATATCAACTACACTCACATAATTTGAATTTCTTTCTAATTGATGCGGTCGGTTACAAGATGAAATCTTATTTAATGTGGTTTCTGTTAGTTCCCATTATTATTCCAATGACTTTTTATAAGACTCATGTTATGGAAAAATTTATAAGAAGATCGGGAGCTTCAAAACTTCTATTCAATATTTTAGTTTCATCTAAAAGCTTATGTGGAGAAAACTGGTTTATTATGGCCAGGAAAAGTAATGAGAACGGAATCGACACGTAACAGAACATACTCCATTTAAGCAAGTCAAATGGAGCAATTACCCCAGTTGTTTAAGAACGGAATAAATTATCCAGCCATTAATCATAATCAAATCTTTTTGTTTTCCAGTAAAAACAATCTGCCAAATTAACATTTCTTAATCTTTTCTTAATCCTCTCTTAACGTTTACTTTTGTATAAAAATATAATTTAGGCGTGCTTTGGTAATCCTTTTTTATCTTAGTCCATTTGATTCATGAATCCTGAAATATCTATAGTAATCCCCGTATTGAATGAGAAAGAAAATATTTCCATACTTTCGTCTGCCATACATATGACTATGAGTGATATTGTCTGGCCTTACGAATGTATATTTGTAGATGATGGAAGTCAGGATGAGAGCCATAAAGAGATGAAGAAGGTATGTGAAGAGTATGATAATTTTAGAATTGTCAGATTAACAGGAAATTGCGGTCAAACTGCAGCCTTGGATGCAGGGTTTAAGGCTTCAAAGGGAAAGTACATTGTAATGATGGATGCTGATTTGCAAAACGATCCTTTTGATATTCCATTGCTTTTTGCAGAAATTGATGGTTATGACATGGTTTATGGTTGGCGCTTTAAGAGACGAGATCCGTTAATAAAAATTATGTCCGGTAAAGTAGCAAATTATGTCAGGAACAAATTGACCGGTGAGAATATAAAAGATACTGGTTGCTCTCTAAAGATATTCCGTAGGGAATGTTTAAACAAGATTAAGTTGTATAACGGGATGCATCGCTTTCTCCCCACGCTGTTCAAAATGGAAGGATTCTCCATTAAGGAGGTAAAGGTAAAACACAATCCCAGGAAATACGGGAAATCAAAATATAATATAAGAAATAGAGTATTCAAGTCTTTTCTGGACCTGTTAGCAGTTAGATGGATGAAAAAACGCAAACTTTATTATGAGGTGAAAAATGAACAGCATTAATTTTTGGATATGTTTTGGATTTGTAGGTCAGCTATTATTTGGTTCCAGGTTTCTTATTCAATGGATAGCATCAGAAAGAAAGAAGGAGAGTTTTATCCCTTTGGCCTTCTGGTATCTGAGTATTGGCGGCAGTGCCATTTTACTTTTGTATGCCATCCACAGGAAGGATCCTGTCTTTATCCTTGGCCAGTGTGCGGGGTTCTTTATTTACTTGAGAAATCTTTCTTTTATATATAAGAAGAATAAGGTAAGTGTTTCTTAGGCTTTTTGTTAACATCTCAAAGAAGACCATATACCTTAGAAGTTTATTACATGCCTTCCTTTCCACCTCCTCATAACACAAGTTATTTGTATATATAGGAAATTAAATGAACAAAACTATTATAAATTATTTCTGGAAATATACACACATCCAGGTTGTATTTTTGGTTATTTTTACAGGGTTTCTGTTCGTTTTCGACCTGGGAAACAGAGATCTTTGGGCACCTGATGAACCTAGATATGCCCAGGTAGCAAGAGAGATGTTAGAAAATAAGAATTTTATTCTACCTCATTTAAATGGAGAGGTGTACCCGGATAAACCACCCTTGCTATTCTGGTTAATCGATCTTTTTTCCATACCATTTAAAACGGTAACAGAATTTTCCGCCAGATTACCTTCTGCCCTGGCAGGACTTGGTTGTTGTATAGCTACTTTCTTTCTGGGTAGATTCATCTTTTCTCAGAGAATAGGATTTATTGCGGCTTTAATATTAGCTACTAATGTCGAATTCTTGTGGATAGCACGGAGATCTGCCTTTGATGTATTACTTACATTTCTAATTACTATGTCTCTTCTGTGTTTTTATTTAGGCTATTCCAGAGATTTTAAAAATACAAGATTTTTTCTGATTTCATATGTGTTTATGTCCTTAGCAGTTTTGACCAAAGGTCCTCTAGGACTTATTCTACCAGTGATAATAATAGTATCCTTTCTTGTAATGGAAGGGAAACTTAAGCTATACCGTTACATGGCCATAGGAAGAGGATGCATTATCTTTTCAATTATAGTTTTTTCCTGGTTTATTTTAGCTTCCTTCGAGGGTGACAAGGAGTATGTGGATGAAATTCTCAATAATCAGATTATGGGAAGGTTTTTTAATTCGTGGAAGGATAAAGAGCCTTTTTATTATTATTTTACAAGATTTCCAATAGATTTTCTGCCATGGAGTTTATTTATACCTGGTGTCATAATCTACAGTATAAAACAGAGGAGTAAAGAAATTCGGAACGTCAAATTTCCATTTATATGGTTTGCTGCCATTTTTGTTTTCTTTCTGATAGCTTCTGGAAAGAAGGGTAGATATTTGCTGCCTCTTTATCCTGCCGCTTCATTACTGGTTGCATGGTTTTTTGATTCCATTATTTTGAATCTTGAAAAATATAAGTCTCATCGGATTATTTGCATTCCCGGTTATGTTCTTTTTGGCTTTATCATTGTTTTCAGTATAAGTCTTCCGTTCGTTGTAAATGCTTATTTTCCAGTAAAAGATGTATACTCAGTAATAATTTCGTCATCGTGTATAGGCGTATCAGTTTTTTCGCTTGTCTTTCTGTATCGCAGGGAAATGTCTGTTTTCCTGATGTCTATATTTCTTGCAGTACTGATCATATTCATATTGAGTGTTAAGATAGTAATCCCTGAAATAAATAAAAAAAAATCTGCCAAACCGTTTTGTAAAGGGATAAATGCTATTATACAACCGGAAAACAAGCTTGCTGTTTTTGGCTTTTATAAAGATGCTTATCTCTTTTATACAGGAAGAAAATACATTAAAGTCATTCAGAACACTAATGATCTTAAACATTTTCTTAACTCAGAAGAAAGAAGGTTTGTGATAATAAAACAAAATGAGTTAAGAGATATACAAAGATATATTAAATCACCTATTTATGTGTTATTAAGTGATTCTATAGGTCATAGGAAAATTGTCTTTGTTTCCAACAAAATGAAAAGAGATTAATACTTTATTCAATTATAGTGTTGTCCGGTTAGGTTTTTGCATGCGTGGCTTTTGTCATACCCGAATGCCTT
>CAKKPF010000281.1 GCA_919901575.1 Candidatus Brocadiaceae bacterium | reverse complement strand
TTTCTGGCGATATTTAACTTCCTGCGTTATTCGAAAATTAATTAAGATTATGAAAATTACATTTGTTGGCGCAACAAGAATTGTAACCGGGTCATGCTTCCATATTCAAACGAAAGAGGCAAATCTGCTTATTGATTGCGGGTTGTTTCAAGGCACCAGGGAAAATGAGCAGAGAAACTCGGAGCCCTTTCCATTCAATCCATCTGAAGTAGACTGCCTCTTGTTAACTCATGCCCACCTCGATCATTCAGGACTGATTCCAAAACTGGTAAAGGAAGGTTTCCAGGGTAAAATACTCACGACAAAAGCAACTGTCGAACTGTGCAGCGTAATGCTCCTGGATTCAGCACACATACATGAACGAGACGCTGAATGGAGCAATAAGAAACGAATGAGGTCGGGAAAACCTCCCATACAACCTTTATATACTGTGGAAGATGCAACAAACAGCCTTGGATATTTTCAGGGAATTAATTACAGTGAAATAGTGGATTTGGAGAATGGCGTTAAGATAAGATTTCAGGATGCGGGCCATATCCTGGGATCTGCCAGTGTGGAGTTATGGGTAAGGGAAGACGCAAAGGAAAAGAAACTCGTTTTTTCCGGAGACATTGGCCAAAAGGATTTGCCGATTGTAAAAGATCCTACACCTATAGAGGAAGCAGATTATGTATTCACAGAATCCACTTATGGGAACAGGAGACACAAAAACATTGAAGAAACTATAGAAGAGTTTCGAAAGGCGATAACAGAGGCGTTAGAAAGAGGGGGTAATGTAATCATACCTGCCTTTGCGGTGGGAAGAACACAGAATATCCTCTATATTTTGAAACAATTATCTAAAGAAGGAAATCTCAATAATCTTAAGGTCTTTGTTGACAGCCCTACGGCAATTCAGGCAACCGGCATAACCTTAAATCATCCGGAATGCCTTGATGAAGAAACCCTGGAACTTGTCAAAGAAGGAAAGCTTTCCGGGAGCGGACTTTCCTTAACGTTCACGGAGAAAGTGCAGGATTCCATGAAAATCAACAAAACAAAATCCGGGGCAATTATCATCTCCGCGAGTGGAATGTGTAATGCGGGCAGGATTCGTCATCATTTAAAACACAATTTATGGCGTCCGGAGTGCAGCGTCATATTCGTAGGATACCAGGCCCAGGGCACTTTGGGCAGAATAATTATAGATGGGGCAAAAGAAGTTAGGCTTTTTGGCGAAGAGATAGCGGTAAAAGCGAAAATCTATACCATCGGCGGGTTTTCCGCCCATGCGGACAAGGATGGGCTCATCGACTGGCTCAGCAAATTTAAAAAGAAACCTGAACGTATTTTCGTCATGCATGGCGAGGAGGAAACAGCCCTGGGTTTTGCCGATACGATTAAAAAACGGTTGAACGTTGACGCCTACGCTCCTTTTTGTATGGAGGACATAACTGTATAATTTTTACTGCTGGATTATTTCCGATAGTTTGAAGAATTATCGTGCATGTATATGCCATCTTGCGATCGATTCTTCTGATTCAGTACATATAGAAAGGGAATTTGCATTAGCCTTAAAGGTTAAAATAGGTGATTCTATCCGTTTTGTTCCGCTCTATCCGTATTCTTCCACTAAATTTGGAAATGTCAAAACTCTCTTTTTTTAAAGCCTCAAATATAAATGCCATAATGACAGCTTAAAGGTTGGCATAAACCATAGTAGTTGTCAATACGGCATCTATTTTAAGCATCGATAAATGATTAAGTGTGAATAACCTTTCTTTAATCTTAAGACAAGTGGCTATTATAAAAGACCTTATAGAATTCCTGGTTTAATTGGCACAAAGCTTGCGAATTTTATTTATTGCACTAATTGACCTCTTGCGATATAAATAAACGCAACCCGGTCAACTGTGTAAGGATATTTGTACCTTTAAAACTGAATATTTTTTTAGAAGAAAGGATGTGAGTTATGGCATTAATAAAATGGGATCCCTGGCGTGAGATCGAGGATATGTTTGACCGTTACAACAGAGCGGTTGGTTGGCCTC
>CAKKPF010000280.1 GCA_919901575.1 Candidatus Brocadiaceae bacterium | reverse complement strand
TTATGATAAGTCTGAACTCCCGACTGCTATATTAGAAGCTGAGACCCAAACCGCACTACCAGAGGAAGATGTTGTGGAAGAGGCTGATAAACAATAGCAGGGGCGTATGGCACCCTACTTTTGAAAACGTTGTTTATAGCAATATTCTGATATTCCGATACAGCAAAGACAGGAGAAACAATATGCGTAAGCTAAAATACATTTTCTTTATAATGGCAATTACCATTCTGATTTTTAAACAAGTCAATCTTGTGCATGGTGAAGAAGATGTAAAAAACGATTTAGTTAAATCAATTGACGAATTGAAAAAGGTATTAGAAAAAAACCCATCAAATGTTGAGGGTCATTATTATCTTGGATTAGCCTACTATGATAAAGGAATGGTATCTGAAGCCATAGGCGAGTTTAGCAAAACCCTGGAACTTGATAAGAACTATATAAATGCATACTTTTACCTGGGCGCTATCCATACCGATCAGGGAGATATCGATAAAGCAATTGAGATATTCAAAATGGTATTACAGGTCAATGCAACTAATGCAATGGCAGAATACAATCTGGGTTTCCTTTATGATAAAAAAGGGTTAATAGACGATGCGGTTGCTGCGTATAAAAAGGCAATTGAAATTAAACCTGACCATTATCAATCATTAAATAACCTGGGGATTATTTATTATAAAAGAGGATTACCGGATAATGCTATCGAAAGTTATAAAAAGGCCATTGCGGCAAATGCCGGCTATGCCGAATCATATTACAACCTTGGAACCGCCTATCTTGAACAAGGCCAATTTGACAATGCCGGTTCTAAACTTGAGAAGGCCATAACCCTTGCACCCGGATTCCTGGATGCATATTACAACCTGGGGATTGCATACAGGAAGAAGGGGATGCTGGATGAAGCAATATCAGTACTCAATAAAGCAACTGAAATAGACCCGCATGATATAAAGACTTTAAACAATCTGGCGATAGCGTTTCATGAAAAAGGAAAGTTTGAGGATGCCATTGTCACATATGAGAATATAGTTGCCATCACCCCGGATGATGCAAACGTACGTTATAACCTAGCTGTTGCTTATGTTAAGTCAGGGATGTTAGACGAAGCGATATCAGAACTGCAAAAGGTGTTTAAATTAGCGCCCGATCACGTAAAAGCCCATTATAATCTTGGCGTAATCTATATGAGCAAAAACATGCTCAATGAATCTATAAAGGAATTCCAGGAGACATTAAAAATAGACCCCCGTTATGCTAAAGCCTACGTTAATCTCGGAGTGGCTCATTACGGAAAAGGATTACCTGATGAAGCTATCACGGCTTACAACAGGGCTATAGAGATCAAGCCGGATTATGCCGAAGCATATTATAATTCAAGTTTTGCATATCTGAAAAAGGGGCTGATTGAAGACGCTATAAATATGTTAAAAAAGGGAATTGAGCTTAACCCCGACAATGACATTCTCCATTTTCTCCTGGGAAACGCTTATAGTGATAAGGGCTTATTGGATGAAGCGATTGTAGAATGGGGAAAAGTCTTAGAGACAAAACCGAAACACTATAAAGCATATAATAATCTTGGCTTTGCATATTATTCAAAGGGTCTGGCGGACAAGGCCGTAACCTCTCTTAAAAAAGCAATAGAGATAAAAGAGGATTATGCAGAGGCGCACTATCACCTGGGTTCGATTTATATTGAAAAGGACATGCCGGAAGAAGCGACCTCGGAACTTACCCGAACAATTGAACTCGAACCCAATCATGCAAAAGCCCATTACAATTTAGGCCTCATTTATCGCCATTTGGGTGATATTGATAATGCCATTGTAGAATGGAAGGAGGCTGTCAGGATAAACCCCACTTACGCAAAGGCCTATAACAATCTTGGAGTTGCATACGATTTTAAAAGTCAGCTTGACGAAGCCGTTTATCAATATAAACATGCGATTGAAATGAAATCTGATTATGACGAAGCTCATTATAATCTTGGAATTGCTTATGCCAAAAAAGGCGATATGGAAAATGCTATTTACATGCTAAGGAAGGCAATAGAAATAAACCCGGATAATCTGGATGCACATTTTGCCCTTGGCATAATCTACAGGGCGAAGTGGAAGGTAAAAGAGTCGGAAAGAGAATTTTCAATCTACAATCGTTTGAAATCAGGAACAAATTAAATTTTTGATTAAGTAAGGTATGCCTTTTACCCCCTTCCAGGTGCGATTTTCATACTTTATTAACCTTTCTCTGAAGTGTCCTTAAACCGATTCCGAGTAATCTTGCGGCTTTGGACTTATTGCCTTTTGTTTTTTCCAGAGTAAAATTAACTATTTCATTTTCAGCTTCTTGGAGGGTAAAGTGTTGAGGAATCTGGTAAAAATCAGCGTGTTGAGGCTGTGTCAGGAGTAAGAAGGAAGGCAGGTATTTTGCTTCTATTACGTCCCTGGGAGCAAGCGCCATAGCGGCTTCAATTGCATTTTCAAGTTCTCTCACATTTCCAGGCCATCTATAATTTAACAATATTTGCATTGCATCTTTATTTATACCTTTTGTCTTATATCCTTTTTCTTCATTGAATTTATTAATAAAATAACTGACAAGAAGGGGAAGATCCTCCTTTCTTTCTCTAAGAGGAGGCACGTCAATGTGTACAATATTCAATCTATAATAAAGGTCTTTCCTGAATCTTTTTTCTTCCATAAGTTTCTTAAGGTCGTGGTTAGTTGCAGCCAAAACTCTTATATTTACCTTTATAGTTTCATTCCCTCCAACCCTTTCAAATTCTTTCTCCTGGAGCACCCTGAGTAGCTTAATCTGTGTGCTTAATGATATATCGCCTATTTCGTCAAGAAATATTGTGCCGTCATCAGCAAGCTCGAATCTGCCAATCCTTTTTGTAATTGCGCCTGTAAACGAACCCTTTTCATGCCCAAATATTTCTGATTCGAGCACTCCCTCATTAAATGCCCCACAGTTTACCTTAATAAAAGGTTTTGAAGAGCGCGGGCTGTTATAGTGGATGGCCTTTGCAACCATCTCCTTTCCGGTTCCGGTTTCTCCAGTAATAAGGACGCTTGCATTCTTAGAGGCTACAGAACTAATTAGATTAATAACATACTGCATTGGCTTACTTCTTCCAACCATATTTTCTAAATTAAACATCCCTTTTACCTTCTTCTCAAGTTCTATCTTTTCCAGAAAGAGTAATTGTTTTTCAATTGCCTTTTCTATCACGGTCGCTAAAAGTCTCGGCTTCACAGGAAGTTCATAAAAGTCATAAGCTCCATTTTTCATAGCATTTATAGCATTGGAAAGGGTCGCGTCTTCTGAAAGGAAAATCAACTCTACGTCTGGTCTTATGGTTTTTATCTTATTGAGAAAGGTTAAATTTTTAATATTTGGAAGATGGTAATCAGAAAGAATAATATTTACAGGCTCGCTTTTTAGTACTTTATAAGCCTCATTTACTGTAGAAACCGTGTGAACATACATTTTCTTTTTTTTCAAATGATTAATTATCTTTTCCCATTCTGATTTTTTATTATCAAAAACCGTTAGAATATTTATTTGCATTTTGTTTCTCCATAAAATACGTAAGTTTTGACTCCCTTTCTATTTAAAAACACAAAATGTGTACGTCATCATGACATGTAAATATAAATAACGTCGGAATTAGGCGTCAATATGACATAGTCATTTAAAGCAGAAATATTAATTTAAAGCAACCGTTTTTTAAGCCACCTCGTTAAGCAGCTTTTTTACAAGGACTTGCAAATACCAGTCAATTGGCACAGGCTTTGATGTAAAACTTAACATAAATGAACAGACGTCTAAAAAGAAAACAGGAGCTAAGAGGGATTCAAGAAAAGTCAAAAGGGTTCTGAGGGAAAGGAGGGTAGTGACGGAGTAATATGACTTTGGTGTCTTTAAAGGTCAAAAAGCCTGTACAAAAACAGCAGTAGGGTGTGATTAATGTCATTTTTCATAGTTTTACTTTATGTTAGCCATTTATTAATTTTGCAAAAAAAGGAGAAACCAGATGTTTGAAAATAAGTGCTTAAATCTTTGCTGTATTTCAGTAGCTTCTATTATATTTGGGATAGTAATAAGCGTATCTTTTGTAAAAGCAGAGTATTCATTAGAAAGCAATATTGATTCCTCACAATCCTATACAATCGAAAAGATGTCTGCTTCCGGGGAGAAGGAACCTGCTCAAGAAGATATTGAGGAAGGAGAATTACAGGAGTTTGAAATTCGCATTAAAGGAATGACTAGCGTTAATAGCGCGAATACAGTGAAAGAAGCGCTTTTGAAGTGCGCTGGCGTCAAGGCTGCCTTGGTCAGCCACGAAGATGGTATTGCTGTTATAGAAGCCGATGTGGATATGATTGATAGTGAAGAAATCGTAAATGCTATAGAAAAAGCTGGTTTTTCTTTTGTAGAGGAAGAATAAGGACCTGGGAATTTATAACATTTTTATATGGAGGAATACAATGCAAAAAAATTTTGGGAAAGATACCTCTAAAAAACATGACAGAGCTAAAAAAAACTCAAAGAAAATCGAAGCAAAAACAGAAGATAGTAAGCAGAAGTCTTATGTTAAAAAGGCGGGTTTCTCAGCCATTATAGACCACTGAAAAATCATTGACGGATAAAGAACGGCCTGATCCTGAGGGATAACATAAAATAGATTGCAAATAGGGGACAGTTTGCACAATAACGATAGCTCAAAAAAGGGGAGCGTTACACCTCCCCTTTTTTCATTTGTTAAGATACGTTTTTGCTTATTTAAGGGGTATACACAACAAAAAAGGTGTGTAGGATAAGCGCTTGGAAGCGGTTTTGGGTTTTAAGTGTTATATGGCAGAAAGGCAACGCAGGTATGTCCTTGCGTAACTGAACATAGAAATAAACGTAGCTTTAAAGAATTCTGCTTACTAATCTTCCATGGGCACCTTTATCTCATTTACAAAATGATTATTATTCTTTTTTTTGGTAAGGTCATCTGCCCTTGCATAAGCTTCGTCCTTTTCAGAATAAGGAAAACAAGCCACTTCCTTATGACTGTCATTAAAAACCTTCCAAACGGCTTTGTGCCGTTTTATGGTTGCGGTTGCTTTTTTGCGGGTTGTTGTTTTCTTCTTCTTTTCCGCTTTCGCTTTTTCACCTGCTGCCGCTTCCTCTGCCAACTGCTGAATTCTTTCTTTGCTGGACATTCTATTAACCATGGATTATTCCTATTTCTGAAATTTTAGATCTTTCTGGCAAAAGATCACATTAAGGCATTATACAGATAATTAGACAAACAGCAATGTAAATATAATTTCAAAATTAAAACCTCTTTTAATACACTTTTGTTTAAAGGACAAAATCCCCCCCCCTTTGGAAAAGGGGGGAAGAGGGGGATTGTTGTAACTTTTATTTATATCATGCTCAAGGCTTCTTCCGCAGCTTTTGCCGATGCGCCGGGAGTTCCGATCAAGGATGTTATCTCTTTAAGTCCGGCAATACACATCTCTCTTTTTTCTTCATTTAACAGCAGTTCGGTTGCACGTGAGGCCAGCCATTTATAGTCATCCCTGTACATGAGTTTTTCCGGAACGACCGTTTTTTTCGCAATCGCATTGACCAGGCAAATATATGGCGTGGTCATAAATGGCCTGGCTATAAAATAAGAAAATGGCGAGACGCGGTAGCAGATTACCATTGGAACGTGATAATTTGCTATCTCCAGGACAACCGTTCCCGAGCCGGAGATGCAGAGTGAAGATGCCTTTATCACTTCAGAAATCTTTCCTGTAACTATTTCAATCGGCAGATTTTTGTTGCTGTTTGCAGAGGTAAAACTCTTTGTAATGCCGTCTATCAGTTCTAGATTCCTGATATTGCTGCAGGACACAAGGAATTTGCCTGATGGGATATTTTTATGAATGACGGTTGCCGACTCCAGGAGAATGGGTAATAGCCTCCTTATTTCCTGTTTACGGCTTCCGGGTAATAATGAAACAATCGTCCTGTTTTCTCCGTCTTTCATCTTTTCAACGAGGGTTTCGTCTATTTCCCGCGTATGAAGTTCATCAAAAAGCGGATGCCCGACATATTTCACAGAGACGCCCTCATTGGCATAGAATGCCTCTTCAAAAGGGTATACAACCACCATTCTGTCCACCAGTTTTCTTATCTTCTTTACTCTCCATGATCCATGAGCCCAGAGCTGTGGGCTTATGTAATACATGACCGGAATATTTCTTCTCTTTGCCGCTTTCGCAAGGTAGAAGTTAAAACCGGCATAATCAATCAGTATGACCAGTTCGGGCTTCTCTTCATCAAAAAAACGAGTGCAGTCTTTAAATATATTCCATAGCTCAGGAATCTTTTTCAAAGTGTGCAGCCACATAACAGAACGGGAACTCATGTCATGAATACAATTCATACCCGCCTCAACCATTCTATTCCTGCCTAAACCGTGGATCTTGATTGACGGATTCTTATGTATCTCACGGATGAGGTTTGAACCGTGAATGTCACCGGACGTTTCACCTGCGCTTATAAATATCTTTTTAGTTCCCAAGGTATAGAATTATTAAATTTATAGGAAGTAATATTGGCGAAAATATCCATGCTATTATTGATGAAAAAGAGGTGTCGATGCAGAATATCCCGTATTTTACGTCAAGGGCAAACGCTGTCAGGCATAAAACCGGAAACACAACACATGGAATCAGGAGCAGATAGAAGAAGGCCGTATAATCCTCATAGAGGAGGCTATGTGCAAATATTATATTCGAGGCAAAGAATATTAAGGCAAATATAATACACAGCTTAATTTTCGAGTAGAAATAACATATCGCTGTTAATGGTAGTGAAAGAGTAGATAAGATTAATAATGTCATTTTATAGAAAATCCAACAATCCTTTGAATGTATAGGAAATTCAAAATTACCATAAAATTGTTGTCGGGTTTCTTACCCGACATTATGAATACTTTGAAAAAGCAAAAAAATAAATACAAAGTACCCCAAAACCAGCAGAATACCTTCAAGCCTGTTAACCCTCAAGCTGCCTCTTATCATCGGTATTAAGGCTACCGAAAAAAGAAGCATTACAGGAAGCTCAAAAAAGAGAGTCTCTCTTGCCACATTTAACGGCCTTATTAATGCTACAGACCCTATAATCATGAGTATATTAAAGATATTACTCCCGATAATATTCCCCACGCAAATATCCGCCTCTTTTCTAAAAACACTCACAACTGATGTTGCCATTTCCGGTATTGAGGTGCCAAAGGCAACTACAGTCAGGCCGATAACCATTTCGCTTATTCCAAGCCTGCCGGCTATAAAGATTGCCGCTTTAACTAGTATATGTGAGCCTATTAAAAGGCAGACTAATCCAACCATTATATAAAATATATTTAATAATAAATTTTTTTTCCCTGTCGGACTTTGTTTGTATGCAGGTTTTGTTATTCCTGCATTATCATCCGGGGTATATAAGCCTGAATGATGATGGGAAGAGTGTGCCGATGAGGAGAGAGAAGTGGCTTCATCCGCGTTACCAGTTGAATTGCGTGACCTCCCTTTTGCATTCAAGGTATTATAAACCTGATAACTTATATAGAATATAATACCCGTGAAAAGAACCAATCCATCAATAAACCCAATTTTTTTATCTATTGCCATAAAAAAAAGAGCGGCAGAGATTGCAATCATCAATGGCAGTTCCCTCTTCATAATGATTCTTTCGACCTGTAAGGGAAGCACTATTGCGGCAATGCCAAGGATAAGGCCGATATTAGCTATGTTGCTTCCAATTATATTCCCGATAGCTATGTCATCAGACCCTTTTATAGATGCGGTCAAACTGACTGCTAGTTCAGGAGTGGAAGTTCCAAAGGCAACAACGGTTAAACCTATTACTATGGGCCTTATGCCAAGATCACGGGACAAATTTGAGGAACCTTTGACCAGCCATTCGGCGACAAAGTACACGCCCGTAATCCCTGCTATAAACAGGATAGATTGAAGCAGCATAATGTAATTTCCCTAATATTAATTAGCTAATTTAGATTGAGTATAATGACTTGAATCTTTCCGTCAAACATAAAAACCCCGTAATTTCTCAGCGCCTCGGTCAGTACTCGGTTCTCAGGCTCAACCCTTCGATATACCCAGGACTGTGCAGTATTGAGCGTGGCGGGATGTATTAATCTAAATGGTAAACTTGTCAAATCATGTGTTTTCGTGGTGAATGGACTATTGTATATAGAGAAAATTTTTTTAGAAAAAATTTAAAAAACTGTTGACATTTAAAGGGAAACATATAATATAGTAGAAATTGAGACTTAATCTCAATAAGAAGTATATCGTTTATTTTCGATATCCATATATAGTAAGTTCTCAATAAGTTGAGGAAGACCTCCCAGAGCTAAGCTCAGCTTTGCCTTAATCCCCTCCTTCGCCCCGTCCGAACGGCTTGGCCGGGCGGGAAGGAGGGGAAATGGGGTGGTCAAAAATTTATAAGTATTCATCAGCGTATTGAGAACTTACTATATATAAAACATTGAGAGTTTACGTAAAAGCTTTAGAGTAAAATCGCTATTTTTTTTGTCCATTAATTGAAGTTGAGTCTCAATTAAAATATTCAAGTTTAGAATCTAACATTATATAATATCAGCGTTGTCCGGTTAGGTTTTTGCGTGTGCCACTTTTGTCATACCCGAATTCCTTTATCGGGTATCTAATTCTAATTTGCTTTCAAGAATAGACTAATATATAATATGGTCGTCCTTATACAA
>CAKKPF010000279.1 GCA_919901575.1 Candidatus Brocadiaceae bacterium | reverse complement strand
TGTCTTTTCCCCCTTATGGACATGTAATTGGTCTTTACTATGTTTATGCTTGTGTATAGGCATATTCGTGTCCCCATGCGCATGCCAGTGTTTATGCGGCCTACTTCTTCGTGACAGGAATACTCCCCAGACAAAATACCCTGCTCCAAATGCTATGAGCAACCATGCCGCAATTCCGCCTCGGAATGATTCTACTGCCCCTAACTTATTGATAGAAATCCCTAATGCTATACCAATAATGCCTAAAACAACGGAACTTAAAACATGACCTGTACCACATAAGACAGTTATGCATGTCGTTCTGGTCAGAGACCATTTCCGTGCCCGTGCCATTACAATAAACGGCAGATAGTGGTCAGGCCCAAGCAGTGTGTGAAACAGGCCAATGGATGCTGCCGTAATGGTAATAACGGTTAGTTCTTGCAAATTTAATAATCCTTTCAGTCGAATAAGACTTTTTAGTGTTGATTAATAATAGATTACCTGTCGGCCCACCCTTATCTCGTTCCTACGCAGACAGGCGTGGGAACGAGGGGAATGGTACCACAAACTAACAAGCTGTAGCTCAATTCAATGATATTGGTTCCGATCAGTACATTTTGTCGGTAGCATAGTTTTAAAATTAGTAGCACCTTTACTCAAAAAAATTTTAACTCAAATCTTTGCCCAAAGTTGCTATTGTCAGTTTTCCATGCATTACGCCTTTTGTGCCAATAAGTCTGTCGGCTATTATCTTTATTTCCCCAGCCTTTCCCTTAACAACCAAAACCTCCAGGCAGTTATGGGAATCAAGGTGTACGTGCAAAGTAGAGATCATAGACGTGTGGTATTTATGCTGGATATTTGTAAGGGTATCAAGCAGCTCACGTTTATGATGGTTGTAGATGATTGTAATTGTACCGACAGTTTCTTCGGTTCCAACCTTCCATTCCTTCTCAACCAGATTGTTCCTTATCAGGTCTCTAATTGCTTCTGACCTGTTTGAGTAGCTTTTTTCTTTAATATATTTGTCAAATTGTTTGAGAAGCCTGGAGTCCATTGAGACTCCAAACCTGACGATATCTTCCATATGTTAAGGAAACAAAAATGATGACTATAAAATAGAAAAAGGATTCAGTTCAGCGCCGTAAAATATGGCACGTATTTTTAGAAAATAGCACTTATATTCTAAAAAGTCAATGTATATTTACAGAATAATTGTTGATTAAGGATGCAGGTGAATGGATTAATATAATTCTTTAATCAGTGCCTTCATCCAACTTTTCAATTCTGACTATGCCGTAAAGAAAGAGATAGGCGATGGCAAGGCCTACTATAAAGCCAATGGCAGTTGAGTGAAATGCTATGATTACGGCTGCTGTTAGGAGCATGACGAACATATCGCTCCTTGTCTTAATATCTCGCGATGTCATTGCGAGTTCCATACCGGAGAATGTGAGAAGAACTCCGAGGACACTTAATGGATAAACAGACAAAAGCTTGATGGCATAAGCGCCAAAGAAAAAGCCGATAATCATTTTAACTATTCCAAGGATGGCTATACTCCCTCCGGTTCTGGCCCCGAATCTATACTGCCCGGCCAGGCCTCCAGCGCCATGGCACATTGGCATTGCCCCAAACCAGCACCCTATAAGGTTCATTAAGCCTACACTGGTAGATACCCTTCTTACATCCGCTCCTTTTTTTGGAAAGAGGTCCCAGGAAAGAGCACATACGGCAATTACTGAGTTCAGGGTTGTCAGTGGTATTTGAGGTATTGCCGCCCTGAATGTACCGCTTATAAAGTCATCCGCACTTAAAGCAACAAATTTTGGAATACTTAGTTCATAACTGAATCCCCTAAGAATGTCCGGAGTTCGTAAAAAGAGAAATATAAAACCAATTGCAAAAATTACAAGGGCGCCTGGAAACTTTTTGCTGAAAAACAGGAACAGGACAAGCAGGCCGCAAAAGGCTCCTACCGCTATACTATCAAAACCAAAGATAGTGTTGGTATTGGTAATCATCTTGATACCATTGATAATAAGCAATAAGCCAAGTCCTAGTTGTAATCCCCTTACAACACTGAGAGGTATGTGTCTGTTTAGAAACACTATCAGGTTTGTTACACCCAGCATAAATACTACTGCACTTGCCACAATTCCGGCAGCTAGTATCTGATTAAGCGTGAGACCCTCATTGATTGCGATTGTGCCTATCGCCTTCATCGGCTGAACGGCTATGGGTATACCGAATATAAAACCCGAGACCAGGTTAAAAAGCCCGGAGAAAAACAGGGCGCTTCCGGCATTCAAACCACATACCGTTACCATGCCCACCAGTATGGGAATAAAAGTTCCCATATCGCCTAATGCCCCTGCAAATTCGTGGCGGTTGAAACGAAAACTCTTTATGTTATTTAAAATATCTTTAATCCACATATCTGTTTTTTTGCATAAAATATCAGGCAATTCAGGTATAAACAAAAAAACCATCGTTCTGTCATATGAAAGATAGAACGATGGTTATAGTTAACATTCTCGTCGCTATCTCCTTTCCAGGATGGGGAGGTACAAGTGTTTCCACTCATACCCTATCGGTTATTTATCCATTGAATTCTATTTCAGGTTAAATAACTCGGAGACATAAAGATTAAATTGTATTGAGCATGTAGTGGCGAACGGCCGTTCGACACTACACGTTACCGTTTAATTTTTCAATCTTGATTGCACATGACTTGTATTCAGGAATCTTACATACAGGGTCGAGTGCATCGTTAGTCAGAAGATTTGTCAGGGCATCCCGATTATGGAATGCCAGGAAGGTAATACCCGGCTGCACTCTATCTGTTATGTGTACCTTTACCTCCATCTCACCTCTTCTTGAACTGGCGAGTACCTTTTCGCTGTCTTTTATGTTAAATCTCCTGGCATCAAACGGGTTTAACTCCAGCGACTCCTCCGGCCATTGATTAAATATCGTACTGGATCTCCTAGTCATGGAACCATTGTTATAATGCTGTCTGCGGCGGCCTGTTGAAAGGATTAACGGGTACTTGTCGTCAGGCACTTCAGCCGAGGCTATATGTTCCTTGAAATTGAACAAGGCTTTTCCATTCGGCCTGTTAAACTTCTCCGTGTACATGATTGCCGTTCCCGGATGATCTATGCTCGGACATGGCCATTGGATTCCATCAGGCTCAAGCTTTTTATGATTAACTCCTGCAAACATCGGCGCCAGACCCGCAAGCTCATCCCATATTTCAGAAGGTGAAGCGTAATTCATATTTTTTATACCTAAAGCATTTGCCACCATGCATATTATCTCCCAGTCAGCCTTGCCACCCAATGGTTCTATAGCCTTTCTAATAAGCTGAATTCTTCTTTCGCCATTGGTGAAAGTGCCATCCTTCTCCGCATGGCTTGAGCCGGGAAGTATTACATCTGCCAATTCTGTGGTTTCCGTTGGCAGTATATCCTGTACCACAAGGAATTCTAATTTCTTAAGGCCGCTTTTTACGAAGTTGACATTAGCATTTGTCATTGCAGGGTCTTCGCCGAATATATAGTAGGCCTTTAACTTTTCCTTATTCATTGCAATATCCATTTCCGTACACGTTAAACCTTTCTTATCATCCAGTTTAACACCCCACGCCTTCTCAAATTTCTTCTGTGCCTTTTCATCGCCAACCGTTTGATAACCCACAAATTTATCAGGCAGCGCTCCCATATCACATGCTCCCTGAACATTGTTCTGGCCACGAGTTGGATTTATTCCCACATGCGGCCTTCCAAGATGACCGGTAACGGTAGCAAGATTTGCAAGAGACATAACGTTGTATGTGCCTGTTGTATGCTCTGTCATGCCAAGACTGTAGATTATCATTGCCTTATCCGTCTTCGCATACATCCTGGCGGCATCAATGACCCTGTCCTTTGCTACACCTGTTATTCCTGAAACATATTCGGGTGTGTATTTCTTGACGCCATTTTTAAGTTCAGCGAAACCCTCGGTACGATTCTTGATAAATTCCTTGTCCTCAAGGCCTTCGCTTATGATTACGTTTATTATTCCATTTAGCAGCGCAATGTTTGTGCCGGGTATCAGATTCAGCCATACGTCTGCCCTGTCTACCAGTTGAGTTCTTCGCGGGTCTCCAACGATTAATTTGGCGCCGTTATTCAGAGCTTCTTTTATCTTAAGCCCGACAATTGGATGTGCCTCATAGGGGTTGGCGCCTATTACGAACAGCAGTTCAGCATCAGGTATCTGGCCGAATGAATTAGTCGCTGCGCCACTGCCATAACACGCTGCAAGCCCCGAGACGCTTGCGC
>CAKKPF010000278.1 GCA_919901575.1 Candidatus Brocadiaceae bacterium | reverse complement strand
TTTGCCGAAAAGGCGAATCTAATATTGACTACAGGAGGAACGGGAGTCAGTCCCAGAGATGTTACGCCTGAAGCAACTAAAGACGTGATAGAAAGAGAGTTGCCCGGTTTCTCGGAAGCCATGAGGGCAGAAAGTTTTAAGGTCACGCCAAGGTCAATAGGATCACGGGCAGTGTCAGGGATGTATAAGGATACGCTGATTATCAATCTACCCGGAAGCCCTAAAGGAGTTTCAGAGTGTTTAGGGGTTGTGCTGGAAGCAATCCCACATGTTCTGGAAGTGGCAAAGGGAAAGGTTGTTGATTGCGGCAAGGATGTAAAGCCGCATAGCTGAAAACCAAGCTTATTAAAGGCGAGAGATGACATTTCAGGAAATAATACTTAATCTCCAAAAATATTGGTCAGACAACGGATGCGTTATAATGCAGCCGTATGACATAGAGGTTGGCGCAGGCACTTTCAACCCATCAACCTTTCTAAAGGTTCTTGGCGGAAAGACATGGAAATGTGCTTATGTTGAACCTTCGAGAAGGCCAACAGATGGGCGTTATGGCGAGAATCCAAACAGATTGCAGCATTATTATCAGTTTCAGACAATCATAAAACCATCTCCAGACAATTCCAAGTCCTTATATTTAGATAGTTTACGTTTCCTCGGGATTGATTTGATTAAACACGATGTTCGTTTTGTAGAAGACGATTGGGAGTCGCCAACTTTAGGCGCTACTGGGTTGGGCTGGGAAGTTTGGCTTGACGGTATGGAAATAACACAGTTTACATATTTCCAGCAGGTTGGCGGGATAGAATTAGATGTTATTTCACTTGAACTGACTTATGGTCTTGAAAGGATTGCTATGTTTATCCAGGAAAAGGAATCCGTGTACGATTTGGAATGGGCAGACGGATGTACCTATGGAGATGTGCACAAGTTAGATGAAGTGCAATTTTCCAGGTATAATTTTGAAGTTGCAGACACTTCCATGCTTCTTAAGCAATTCGACATGTACGAACAAGAGTGCAAGAAACTATTGGAGGAGGACATCGTCATACCGGCATATGATTATGTATTAAAATGTTCACATGCATTCAATATGCTGGACGCCAGGAAATCAATAGGCGTTGCACAGCGTACTAGATATATTGGGAGAGTGAGGAGCCTAGCCAAAGGCTGTGCTGAGGGATACTTAAGATTAATAGCCGAACCGGACATCTAAAGATACTCATTATGAACTCGCTACATATTCCGAAGTCTTCAATTTGCATATTACCACATACAAGGCGTTTCATAGAAAAGTTAAAATCTCTTTTTGAAGATTATTGCGAGTGCTACCCTGTCAAGACCTTTAACTTTGCTAAAATACTTTCGAATTGAGCGTTATTGGAAAATTCAATTGTAATTTTCCCTTTTCCATTTTTCTCCATAATCGAAACCCTTGTCCCTACAATTCTTCTTAGCTTATCCTCTAAGTCCAGAATTTGGGGCGATTTAATTAATGTATGGGCCAGTTTGATGCCCATAGGCGCTTTTAAAGGATCCACATGGTTTTCTTTGCCAGAAACGATTAGCTCTACTTCGCGAACAGAGAGATCGTCTTTTACTATCTTCTCGCTAAGGGCTATTTGCTTTTTTGGGTCTTTTAGAGACAAAAGGGAGCGTGCGTGGCCCATTGAGATTGTTCCACGTGAAACAAAATCTTGTACTTCTTCCGGCAGGTCAAGCAAGCGGAGGGTATTTGCTATAGTAGATCTGTCTTGACCAACCTTTGCCGCTATTTGTTCTTGTGTTAATCCGAAATTACTTTTTAATTCCGAAAAAGCGGTGGCCTTTTCGATTGGGTTTAGATCTTCTCTTTGTATGTTTTCTACCAATGCCAGTTCAATAGTCTTTAAACCGTCAGCGTTTTTAACGATTACCGGCAATTCCTTTATCCCTAATTGTTTTGACGCTCTCCAGCGTCTCTCTCCGGCTATTATTTTATACCCCTTACTTGTGAGGCGCACTATAATAGGTTGCAAAACTCCATGTTCTCGTATAGAATCTACTAATGAGTCCATTTGGGCTTGTGCAAATTGCTTGCGGGGTTGCGCTTCGTTTGGCTGGATTTCTGTCACTTTGAGTCGCATGATTTTTTCGCCAGATTCGATGCCAATCGCCTCTCCCAGCAAAGATTCCAATCCACGTCCGAGTGTTTCTTTATTAGCCATTTTTCTTCTTTCTAAGTTGCAGGCTCAGGTTTTAAAAGTTTTGATTCAAATAAGGAAGGTGTTAAGTAGCAGATTGTGTGTCAAAGTTCAAGGAAAATATTATAAAATCAATAAAAAATTAGATTTTTAGTTGGAAGAAATGGTATTATGTTGCATTATATGGGCTTTTTATAGCCTGGTACTGGATGACTATTTTTTAGCGCCAGTTACCTGAGTACATTGTGTTTACAGGTAGCGCATTGTCTTGTATGTGGTTTTCTTCATTTGTGTGTTCTATTTCAGTCATTATCCAAAAAATATTTCATGGTGAAACTTCTAATTCCGTTAGCTATTAACAGTTTTAAGGAAATCGTTAGACAGCCTTTCTATTATGTTATTCTCTTTTCAGGTTGTTTAATTACGTTAATGTCATTTGCATTTACTTTCTTTGCATTTGGAGAAGAGGCAAGGATGATAAGGGATATGGGCATTTCAACAATTACCATTAGCGGCCTCTTAGCTGGGTGCCTGTCTTCTTCTCTCTTAATCGCAAATGAATTTGAAAGGCAAACGACGCTGGCAGCATTAAGCAAACCAATAACGAGGATGCATTTTGTCTTAGGAAAATATTTGGGAATTATTGCGGCTGCTACCGTATTAATTGTTTTTCAAGGTCTGGTTCTGGAAATAGCACTGATAATTAATAAATGTACTAAGATTTCAAGCGGCGCGGCCACTGCTTCCGGTCTGGTAGATTACGTTTGTTTGCTGGGGATTTATTTTGCCTTATTACAGATTTTAATCCTTACCGCAATATCCCTGGTTTTGTCAATTTATCTTAATATGGTGGCAAATTTAACTGCATGTTTCCTCATTTTTATTTTTTGCCACACCTTTAGTTATATTCTACCATTCCACAGCAACGAACCTGGCATCGCAAGTGTAATTATATCAATATGTTACATAATATTCCCAAACCTTCAAAACCTGAATACAATGTCTATAAATGAGATTGTTGCCAGTCCTGGATTATTCTGGCACAAAGGCATCATGGCACAATATATCGTGTATAATTCTCTGTATAGTGCTGTATATTGTATCGCTGTTATATGTCTCGCTGTTATTATCTTTAAAAGAAAGGAAATTGCCTAGCCCGAATAAGTCGGATTTATAAATATTGAAGGATGAGGGATTCCCCAATTCATGCATTCTTGAATTCCCAAATTCTTAAATTACAAATGGAAACAGTATATTACGTTTAGTTTCTAAAAGTTATTCGTGATAATTGACATTTATTCAGTTTTTGTTTAAATGAAGAATTAGTTTTTTTATTTCGAGCAAACAATTAAGTCAAGTGTAGGAAGGTAAATTATTATGACAGTCGAAAAAATGGAATTTAAGACAGAAATAAAACAGATCCTCGATTTAATGGTACACTCTCTTTATTCTCATAAAGAGATTTTTCTCAGAGAAGTTATTTCCAATGCCTCGGATGCCATTGATAAGGCGCATTACGAGTCTTTGACAAACAAAGAAATCCTTGAAGGTGAAAAGGACTGGAAGATTAAGATCACTCCTGACAAAGATGCCGGTATACTGACAATCAGTGATAACGGAATCGGTATGACTAAAGGTGAAACGATTAAGGAACTTGGTACGATTGCTCATTCCGGTACAAAAGAGTTTATTGCTGCTTTAAAAAGCAAGAAGGTAAAAGACAACCCGGAACTGATTGGTCAATTTGGAGTCGGGTTTTATTCGACATTTATGGTTGCGGAAAAGGTTACTGTAGTTTCAAGAAAGGCAGGCGCTGGTGATAAAAAAGGCGTTAAGTGGGAATCTACCGCAGACGGTTCATTTACAGTGGAAGAGGTAGAAAAAGAAAATAAAGGTACTGACATAATCCTTCATCTCAAGGAAGAGGAGAAGAAATATCTGGACGAGTGGGAGATAAAGAGCATAGTCAAGAAATATTCTGATTTTATCGCGCATCCTATCGCAATGGATATTGAACGGGAGAAGGAAAGCAAACTGGATAAAACTCAGAAGGTCAAAGTAAAGGAAGAAGAAACCCTGAATTCACGAAAGGCTATCTGGCTTAAGAATAAATCGGACATAACCGAAACCGAGTATAATGAATTTTACAAACACGTTTCTCATGATTTCACGGAACCGGCAAAGGTGGTTCACTACAAGGCGGAGGGGGCTTCAGAGTTTTCGGCCCTTCTTTACATTCCTTCAATGAGGCCTGTCGATATCTACTATAAAGAGTACAAGATCGGCCCGACTCTTTACGTTAAAAGGGTAAAAATAATTGATCACTGTGAAGAGTTAATACCGCCATACCTGCGGTTTGTAAAGGGGGTGGTGGACTCTTCAGATTTACCGTTAAATGTTTCAAGAGAAATACTACAGAACAACCGGCAGATTGAAGTGATAAAAAACAGTATCACAAAGAAGGCTCTTGATACATTAAGCGATATGAAGGAAAAAGAGTTTAATAAATACGTGAACTTTTACAAAGAATTCGGCAGGGTCCTGAAGGAAGGTGTTCATATGGATTTTTCCAGAAGGGAGGCTATTGGAGAACTCCTTCTCTTCCCTTCCACAAAAACTGAAAAGGATAAATTTAGAACCATTCCGGAATACGTTAATAATATGAAGGAAGGTCAGGAAGATATATATTATATTACAGGTACGTCTCTGGATGAAACATTGAAGTCTCCCTACCTTGAAGCATTTAAGGAAAAGGATTACGAGGTCCTCATTATGCTTGATGATATTGATGACGTTATCATGAGCAGTTTTGAATACAAGGGGAAGAAGTTCAAATCTGCCATTAAGGGTGATGTTACGCTGGATAAATCTGAAAAAGAGGAGAAGGAGAAGGCAGGAAAAAAATACAGAAAACTCCTTGACCTTATACAGGGCCGTCTCGACGACGTTAAGGAAGTAAGGCTTTCTGGGAGACTGAAAGACTCTGCCTGCTGCCTTGTCGGCGATGAGGGAGAGATGGATCCACAGATGGAGAAGCTCTTAAAATCTATGGGCCAGGACGTGCCTGAAAGAAAAAGGATCCTGGAAATTAATCCGTCGCACCCAATCTTTGAAGCCATGAATAAGATATTTGAAGAAGACAGGAAGAGCAAGATCCTGGAGGATTATACAGACCTCCTTTATGACCAGGCGCTTTTACTGGAAGGCTCAAAACCAAAAGACTCTGCCGCCTTTGCAAAGGCTATCTCAAGGCTTATGGTAGAGAACGTTCAACATATAAAGACCTAAGTGTGTTAGAGGTTAAACAACTTCAGACAATTTTTTGTGGATACTGAGGAAGAGGTGTAGACATGCAGGATGGGTTAATCCCTGTGGAGTAGAGCTACTATATTACTCCACAGGGATTAACCCATCATTATTAATATTTGTTGGGGGCTGGAGAAAAAATTAAGCTGAATTATTATGCATATTCATATAGAGGAACAGTTCCTGCAGGAGTTTCGGATCTTTTCAATATCTGTTCAATGTGCCGAACTGTCTCTGGCCTTAAAAGGACATCGTCGCATACAGAACATAATACAGCAGGAACTTGATCAATAACTACAACTTGCCCCTTATAACGAACAGTATGTAAAATACTTTTTCACTCATACTCTCCAGGACACCCTTTAATACTACATTTCATTTCATTGTCTCCTTTGAATTGGTGTAACCCATTTTGGCAGTTTTGGTCTATATGCAGTAATAATGATTAATACCGAAAGAGACGTTGTGCATACAATGTGAATTGGATTACCATTCCTGGATTTTCCATTTAACAAACAACAAGAACCTCTGCGATGTTCAGGATAATTCTCCAAAACTTTACTGGAAGAAATTGCTTCAAAGACTTCATCTATCATGATATTTTCTTCTACCATTTCTTGCTGTGCATGCTGAGTAAGTCTAATATTTCCTTTCTTTGCCTGTGATTTTATTCTCTTTAGTGTATCAGTAAAATCAGATGTTTCCATTTAATAACATAACTATTTTTCTTCAAAAAATAGCTTCTGCAAACACAAAGTATAATCTATTTGTTGCCAGATTCACATAATAGCAAAAAAACTATAAAATGGAAGTTATTAAAAAGTACTAAACATGGGTTAAGCGCCTTCCAGACCATACCCACCCATGCCGGTACGGACGGGGGCTGATCTCCCATTTCTCCACCACTTTTTTACTAAAGCAGATCAATTTAGGGCATAATTCCAAAAAATACTTGGTTTTTGTTAATTATTTTACTACCCAACCTACACTTTTAATTGTAACAAGTTTTTAAATTGATTACTGGTTTTGCCGATATCCTCAACTTCCTTTATAACGCTTAATGGTATTGAAAGCTTTATTGATTTCAAGTGTAAGCTCTTCGGCCTTTTTCTGAAGTTCTTCACTCAGGTGTGAAACTTTGTCGGGGTGGGACTTGGCCATTCTTTCCTTGTATGCTTTTTGCACCTCTTCCCATGGGGCATCTGCGTTGACATGCAACCGCTTGTGTGCATCTTCCAAACTCATTTCGTTACCAGATTCCATCTTTGTATTTGTTTGTGATCGGCCCCTGGAATAATAATTTCTCTGTCCTTTTTGTTTTGTGAACTTTTGCCATATATAATACAAAACCCCGGAAGCAATAAGGTCGTCAAAAATAAGCGGATGTAAATCCAGCGGGCTTACGATATACAGGATTAATATTATTATTAATATATAATATGTAAAATTTGTCATTATGCCTTTTGCCTTTGTATTTGTTTAGAACTGCACGTTTTTGTAACTTCTCAGTAAATAGATAAAATTTTCCCCTATCCTGTCAACTCCTCGATTATATCTGTAAATTTTCGATTTTACAAATTAAAGGTTGTAAAATAGAGATTAATTATCTAAATAAGTATATTGATGAAAGCGGTGAGGCTTACGGCTATTCATCAGAACGGTTTTTCCCGATCAAAGTGCCGGAAGCATTGGAAAAAGCCTTA
>CAKKPF010000277.1:11903-21234 GCA_919901575.1 Candidatus Brocadiaceae bacterium | reverse complement strand
GGTTTCTTCACCCAATTTTAATCCCCCTAAATTCCCCTTTGAAAAAGGGGGAAACAGGGGGATTTTTCATCTATGTGGATAAAACCAATAATTTCTTATCTTATACTTCTATTTTCGTTCCTAATAATGTCAGGAATTCTGTATCATTCAGTACTGTCCGGATTGTCGTCAAAAATGTCTGCAATACCATTGCCGTCCTTGTCTCTCAGGAAATCCTTATCATTGTCATTGGTTAATAGCCCTTCCCCGAATGGATTAGATATTTTGCAATGGCTTCTAAAAAAACCCGGTGATTCCTGATAGCCGGTTTCAATCTCTGTTACAGTAATCTCTCCATTAACTATAAAGCTGAAGATACTGGAACGATTGCCCGGCTGGATTGTTTCGTCCGTCTTGTCAACTGTAAATTTAGTTTTACTGCCTGCGCCAAAGTATCCGCCATACGTCCAGACAACCTGTTGGTCTTTGTCATGTATAGTAACTTTGGAATCCCAGAGTTTTGGCCCGGTAACATTGTTCCTGAATCGGTGGTCTGCCGCTGTTGCATCTTTAGAGATAAATTTTATAGTTACTGATGCAATGTGTTCGGCATGATGCTGCGGATCGGGTTCGTTCTGGTCGTCATTGGTTATCTGAAAACAGTATCTGGTGAATCCGGGCACATAAGTCGCATTAACGTCAGCCCTGACAGAGTCGGCAACGGCGCTCCGTGTTCCCATAAAGAGGCCGGGGCACAGTGCAATGAAGAGTAGTAATATTTTATTAAATCCTGCTTTATTCATTTAAGGCATCTCCTTTCCATTTTAATATAGAATTACTTATATACATGTTGACAATATACGGTTTTCAAATCTTCCAGTTCCAGATGTACATACAGGTAACGAAAATATCATGAATCGTGCAAGAAATCAAGGGTGCGTAATAAAAAGATTGTAAACAAAGCCTTGACATTTTGTTAAAAATATATACTATTTATTTTCTTGTCAGTAGCCATATTCATCCACATATCTATCGATCAACGAATCTGTCGCCGATCGTGGCAGCCAAAATCAATCAGCACCATCCGGAAGATAAAGTTATCTTTATAATTAATTAAATTTTACAGGTTTTATGGCAAAGAAAACAACATTAGCAATTGTAATCGCACTCTTAACTTTTTTCCTGATTGTACCGTTCTTAAGTTATAGGTCTTTTAAGTCGGCGATAAAAAAAGAGATATTCAATCATCTGATTACTGCCAGGGATCTCCTGAAGCACGAGATTTGGAATTATTTTAACAATAGATATGGCGATATCGATGTTCTCTCGAGAAATCCGGTAATTGCCAAGGGCTTTACCCAATTATCCGGCGCTTTTAATGCTTATGGCCTTGATAATCCCCAATTTCAGAAAATAAAGAGTATCTATCAGCCATTAATGGAATATTACATAGCTGACTATGGCTACTCAAACATGTTCTTTATTGATAAGGATGGAGCTGTAATATTTTCAGCGCTGAGTGAGGACTTTAGCGGGACAGATTTGTTTGCAGGAAAATTTAAAGAGCACAGAATTGCCCGGATGTTCAAACAAGCTTTGGAAGACGTAAGTTTTGGGGACTATAGCTGGAATGACAAGGTAAATGATTATACGGCTTATTTTGCAGCTCCCGTCTTCGAATCTGAAAGTTTAATGGGCGTAATAGTGATAGAACTCCCGTTCGCTCATCTGGACACCATATTGACACAAAGGGTCGGCATGGGCAAAACCGGCGAAGAGTACTTAGTTGGTGAAGACGGTCTTATGAGATCGAATTCAAGGTTTTCTACAAAACCTACTATACTGAAACAAGAGGTGGATACAGAGGCAACCAGAGAGGCGTTTGATGGATATGTTGGAACAAAGATTATTAAAGATTATAGAGGTGTTTCCGTGTTAAGCGCATATACGCCCCTTAATCTCAATTTTATTAACTGGGCGCTCCTGGTTGAGATTGATGAAGCAGAGGCATTTGCCCCTATATATGATGTAGAAACTAAACTTAAAATAATTGCATCCATAATCAGTGCCATAACTATTGGATACCTCTATTTTACATATAGATCATATAAGAAAAAAGAAGAGGAGGAACATAATATTATAGAATCTGAAGAACAGCCCGTATCTTAACTGGACGGCAATTATTCTGAGATTTATTTCTCTTTCCGTTCTGCCTTATGCCTTTCAATGATTTCATTCAGGTGTTGTGTATATTTCCCGGGTCCGCCTTGCAAGTATCCTGTCTTGCCAACCGGTTCCCCATCAGGACTGAGAATAATAATAGTTGGGTAGCCTTTAATTCCGTATTTCGTTGCCAAATTCCAGTTTTGCTGTTTCAGTTCCCTGGTCTGCTTCTTTGCACTGGGAAAATCCACTAACACACATACAAGGTTCTCCTTCGCAAAATCCTTGAAGGCATCCTGTGAGAATACTTCCTTTTCCAGTTTTATGCACCATCCGCACCAGTCTGATCCACTGAAGCCAAGCAGTATGTATTTGCCGGAAGTCCTGGCGGCTGATGACGCTTTCTTAAAATCTGTTTCCCAATCTGTGGCTTCTGCTATAGAGCAGCATAGCATCAAGATTGCGACTAACGTACATGTGACAAGATTTCTTCTCATTATTTGCTCTCCATTTAGTTACATTTTGTTTTCCGAACATTATTAGTAGCTCTCTTGTAAGCATCTTTAGTCCAGCATAATCTGAAATGAGAGCATGATTGACAATCCATGAGCAAGCCTCTTTTTCCCATAAGTATTTTTCCGGAAAGAGACCTTTCTGCTTCTTCACGTTTCATAAGCAGGCACAAGGGATCTTCCGTCAAACAACCATGCTGATTATAGCAAGTAATACATATATTTCTCCCCCGCTGTTTTTTGTCTGTCATGATGTTTTCGAAAACCTGATTTTCAGGCGCCCGTCATAGTAAAGCTGGTTGTGTCCGTTTTAATGTCTCATTGTAAGTTCTCATTCTTTCCTGTCATACCTTATTTCTTCCTGTTTGTCAATTGTCCTGAAAGTAAAAAAGGCTTGTACTTAAGTTGTAAGTACAAGCCTTTTTAATACTTGACCCCAAGGGGATTTGAACCCCTGTTGCCGGGATGAAAACCCGGTGTCCTAGACCAGGCTAGACGATGGGGCCGGAATTTACTATCACTATACTAAGTGAGGGCAGAAGGACTCGAACCTTCGACAATCGCCTTAAAAGGGCGGTGCTCTACCAACTGAGCTATGCCCCCATTTGATTTATATTTTTAAAAGCTCTTCCGATTTCTGGCTTAGAAGTTCATTTAATTTTGCTTCGGTCTCGTGTGTAAATTTCTGTATTTGATCTTTTACTTTTTTTGCCTCATCCTCAGTTAATATGGAATCTTTTTCTTCTTTATCAATATGTTTGTTTGCTTCGCGTCTTATGTTCCTGATAGATATCTTGGTCTCTTCCGTCATTTCTCTTATTTGTGCAACTATTTTTTCTCTTCTATCGCCACTCAATGGCGGTATGGGAATGCGAATGACCTTTCCATCACTATTTGTTGTTAATTCCAGTTCTGATTGTTGAATGGCTTTTTCTATGTCCTTAAGAGTGGAAGGATCGTAAGGGCTTATAACGATTAATTGCGACTCCGGAGCTGCTATGTTTGCAAGTTGTTTTATTGGCATCAGAGAACCATAACAGTTGACTTTAATATTTTCAACAAGGCCCGGCGTAGCCCTACCCGATCTTATACTCTTAAATTCTTCTTTCAATATTTCAAGAGTTTTTTCCATCTTTTTCTTTGTTTCAGTTTGTATTTCTGTTGATGTCATTTGCAGTTTCCTATGTTTGTGCCGATTTTATTACCTATTATAGCTTTCTTTATATTGCCTTTTTTCATGAGATTGAACACAATAATGGGGAGTTTATTTTCCCTGCTAAGAGATATTGCAGTTGAATCCATCACGCCGAGATTTTTTGTCAGTACATCCATATATTCTAATTTAATGTACTTCTTTGCTCCCGGATTAGTTAGCGGATCATCAGAATACACGCCATCAACCTTTGTTCCTTTAAGAAAGACATCAGCGCCTATTTCTATAGCCCTTAGTGCGGCAGCGGTATCAGTTGTAAAATAAGGATTTCCTGTCCCGCCTGCAATAATAACAATATAACCATTTTCCAGAAGGCTCAGGCATTTTTGTATAGTATAGGATTCTACGATGTTCTGTATTTGTATTGCACTTAAGACACTTGTTGGTATTTTCAGTTTTTTAAGTGAATCCTGAAGGATGATTGCATTGATGTTTGTAGCAATCATGCCTAACTGATCAGCCCTGGCACGATCTACGCCTGATTTACTTAATTCCGCTCCTCTTATTATATTGCCGCCACCCACGACTATGGCAATCTCAACCCCAGCTTTTCTTGCACTGCTGATTTCTCTTGCTATAAGGTTGCACTTTGAATTATCTATAACTGGTGATTTCTCTGAGCAGAATCCCTCGCCGCTAATTTTTAAAAGAACTCGTTTATGCCTTTTGATTGCAATAGTACTATTCTCCAATAGCGAATCTTGCAAAACGGTTAATCTTGATGTTTTCACCCAGTTTTGCAATTGCGTTTTTTAATAAATCACCTACTGTCTGATCGTTGTCTTTTATGAAAGTCTGATCCAAAAGGCAGTTTTCTTTATAAAAGTTTTCCATCTTCCCTTCAATGATTTTGTCCCTTACATTGTCGGGCTTATCTTTAAAATCTTCACTATAGGACTTTTTCTCTTTTTCTATGGTTTCCTGAGAAATAGCTTCTCTGCTTGTAGATATTGGATCAGTTGCAGCTATCTGCATACAGAGAGCTTTTACCAACTCTGCAAATACATCATTCCTGGCCACAAAATCAGTTTCACAATTTACCTCGATCAAAACACCTATTTTGCCGTTTGTGTGAATGTATGAATCCACTCTTCCCTCCGGGGTGCCTCGCGAGTCCTTTTTCGCCGCCTTGGCCAAGCCCTTTTTTCTTAAAGATTCTGTTGCTTTTTCAAAATCACCATCTGATTTTTCAAGTGCGTTTTTGCAATCCAGTACACCCGCACCTGTCTGTTCTCTTAATTTCTTTACGTTTGATGCGTCAATTGCCATTGTATAGTAACTCCATATATTTCTCTTAAATTTTATTGATAATAAAGATCCTGCTTGAGGAGGGATATCAACTGTTACAAGATGTTATTTCGCGAGGAGAAGATAAAACATTTACACACTTTTTTGTTCTTGCAAGACTTTGTTGTCTTCTTCTATCTTTACTGAAGGTTGTCCCTCTAATACGGCATCTGCCGCTTTACTTAAGAAGAGTCTTATTGCCCTGATAGCGTCATCATTTCCAGGCACACAAATGTCTATAAGGTCTGGATCACAATCTGAGTCTGCCAGGCATATTGTTGGTATCCCCATTTTAATGGCTTCTTTCATTGCTATGTGTTCTTTCTTTGGGTCTACTACAACTAAAACGGAAGGCAGTTTATTCATATTCTTTATGCCTTCGAGGTTTTTTGTAATTTTTTTTCTCTCGCGTGTAAGTGAAGAAATTATCTTCTTGCTATAATTATGGATTGAACCATTATTTTCCAGTTCTTCCAGTTCTTCCAGTCTTTTCAATCGCTTACGAATTGTTTCAAAGTTTGTTAATGTTCCGCCGAGCCACCGTTCGTAAACGTAATGCATATTAGAGCGTTTTGCTTCAGCGACAATAGCATCCTTTGCCTGCCATTTTGTGCCTACAAAGAGAATTCCTTTTTTGCTGCTGGAAACCTTTGTGAGAAACTTATAAGCTGTAATCAAGCCTCTAACGGTTTCCTTTAAGTTGATTATGTGAATCAGATTGCGTTTCCCAAAAATAAAAGGTTTCATTTTGGGGTTCCAACGGCTGGTTCTGTGTCCAAAATGGAAACCAGCATCAACTAATTCTTGAAGACTTACTATTGGCAAATTCTACTCCTTTTTGTTTACTCTGTTTCAAAAGCGAAAGGGTATACTTATATCAAACTAACAGCATATGTGTCAAGAATAATTATTATAAAACCCCTTTTCCAAATGGTTTGTTAACAACTGACATTCGCTAATTTTAAATTTTTATTAATTTCTTCTTTTATTATTGTAGCAACTTTTATAGCCTTAATCCCGTCTTCACCTGAAACAACAGGTTGTTTACCATTATTTACACAACTTACAAATGATTCCAGTTCTTTTCTCAACGGTTCCTGGTTGTTCATTTTTATTCGTTCAATTTTTAGCAGATCTCCAAAAACAAAGTTCTTAAGGTCTTTAATTGTCGAGACATCGGTGTTTTCAGTAATAATAGATTTAGGGGTTAACTCAGGAGACTTTTTATAAATGATAGCTTCCTGCTTATGATAATCAAGTGAAATATAGGAGTTTTCTGAGAATAAACGAATCTTCCGCATCGGCTCAAAAGAAACCCTGCTTGCCGTGATGTTAGCCACACAACCATTTTCAAATTGGATGCGAGCGTTTGCAATATCTTCTTTATCGGATATTACACTCACACCAACAGCATCTATCTTTTTTACTTTAGATTTGGAAAGATCTAATATAATGTCTATATCGTGAATCATTAAGTCTAAAACTACGCCTATGTCGGCAGAACGGAACGTAAATGGGCTTAACCTGTGGCATTCTATGAATTTCAAGGAAACATCAAGTTTCTGGATTGCCTCTATAGCAGGATTAAATCTTTCTATGTAACCTGGTTGTAATATTGTAGAGGTCTCTTTACTTAATTTTATTAAATCTTCTGCCTCGGATACTGTTCCCGTCATAGGTTTTTCTACTAATACGTGAATACCGTTTTTAAGCAGTTCTTTGGTGATTTCATAATGAAACCTGGTAGGAACAACGACGCTGGCTGCATTAACTTTGTTTAAGATTTCTTTGAATGAACTATAATATTTGGTATTACAACGCTGTGCTACTGCTTCACCTGTGTCTTTGTTAATGTCCACAATACCGACAAGGTTTACTTCCGGTATCTCAGAATAGATTCGCGCATGTTCTTTGCCGAGATGACCTACTCCTATAACCGCAATCTTTAATTTTTCCAAAGTCATTTGCCTCTTATGAATTGTTTGTTAATGCTGACCTTAAAGACTCTCTGTATCTACCCAATTTTCCTTTATCAACATTTCTAAAGAAATCTATTAGTACCTTTACTTCTGGTCTCAAGTGTTCCTGACTTTCCAACTCAGAAAGTATCTGGTTTCTGTTCAATGTTTTTGTGCGAAATAGTTGTTTAAATGCTTCTTTTATGGCATTAATACTGTCTTGTGAGAAACCGGCTCTTTCTAATCCTATTGTATTAACCTTTCGCACCTTGGCAGGGTTGCCTTCTACAATCATGTAGGGTGGCACATCCTGGACAATTCTTGTGAGACCTCCCACATATGAGTGTTGACCAATAGTTACAAAAGGGTGTATGCCTGCAAGCCCCATCAACTTTGCATATCTTTCTATCTTTATGTGTCCCCCCAAAAGCACACCGTTAGCGATAAGAACGTTGTCTTCAATGATACAATCATGTGCTATATGTGAACATGACATAAAAAGGTTGTTATTGCCGATAAGTGTTTCGCCTCCTCCCACTTCTGTCCCTGTATTTATTGTGACGCATTCCCGAATAACGTTGTTGCTTCCTATTATGAGTTTTGTCTGTTCGCCGTAATACTTTAGATCTTGAGGCTCAGAACCTACTATGGCATTGGGGAATATCACGTTGTTACCGGCCAGAGTGGTATTGCCGGTGATTGTGACGTTATTTTTAATAATGTTTCCATCGCCAATCCTCACGTTTTTATCTATTACAGACAATGGTCCGATTTCAACGTTTTTGCCGATTTCGGCTTTTGGGTGAATTATGGCTGTTGAATGTATTTTCATTTGTTTGTGTTTGTTTAGATTTGTAATAGATTTATGCGGCGTGCTTTGGCTAATTGTATACTTGCTTTTTAGAACTTTCGAAGATTTTTTCAGCCATACAAGTGTTTAAAAAGTGTCCTGATTTAGTTGCAACTATACGAGCATGCAATGTAAGATTAGTCAGATAAAGATCGCCTATAATGTCCAGTATCTTATGCCTGACGCACTCATTTGGAAATCTCAGCTTAGCAGGGGTCATAGATATGGGTTTTGTTATTGTACCATCCTCATGCAGGATAAGACTGTTTTCATCAGTTACTCCTCTTCCCCATCCTTGCTTCTTATATTCTTCAATAATAGTGCTTAGTCCAAATGTCCTTGCAGGCGCTATTTGAGTGCTAAAATTATTTTCTGTCATTTCAATTTCAAAACATTGCCTATTTAAAAATGATCCATTGAAATCAAGGATGTAAGAAAGAGATAGTCCCTTGTCATATGGTAAGGCTATTATGCTTGCGTCACCGTCGCTTACCTTTAATTCCTCCTGTAGATAGAATGTATTTTTTGGTTTTTCAAGAGGTTTTGTTCCTGCACCTTTTAGCAGATAGGTAAATAAAAGAGAGCTGCCGTCCCCTGCCGGCACTTCATTACCATTAATTTCTATTTCGATATTGTCGATACCAAGCCCCGCTAAAGCAGCCATTAAATGTTCTATACTTTTTACTCCTACTCCGTTCTTTTCTAATGATATCAGCCGCTTCGAGCCAGAGAGTGTTTCAACGCTTGCCGGCACCTTCGGATGGCTTGCAATGTCAGTGCGTATGAAATTTATGCCGGTATTTGCCGGAGAAGGCTTAAAGCGAAGTTTAGTTTCTTCACCAGTAAATAACCCTACCCCAGAATACTCTACTATCCTTGAGATTGTTCTTTGTTGGTTGTTCAAATCTTATTTCTTATTTTTTTCTTTGGAATATTCTGAATTTAAATGTTCAATTATACTCGCCGTAATGTCAACTGCCTTTGAATGGTATAATACAGTTCTAATTCCTATCTTAAATTGTAAGTCAGAAATTTGTCCACTCTTTAACTCCGGTTCTTCCTTTTTGATAATGAGATCGTATTTCTCTTTCTCCCCGATTCCTTCAACTTTTTTTACTACTTCATCATAAATTTTCTCGAAGAAATCTTTATATCTTCTAAGTAACTGCCTTTCTGCAAATTTTGCATAACCTTCAAGCTCTACATTCTTTCTTTCCAACATGTCTTCATTTTTCTTTCTTGTTTCACTGCCTAAATCCAGTAGCTGTGTCTCTTCATCCAGATCTATCATTTCTTTCCTTTTTTTGTTTATTTCATTTTGAAATTCTTTTTCCATATCTTTTAGTTGCTGATCCATGTCTTTTCTTTT
>CAKKPF010000277.1:0-11893 GCA_919901575.1 Candidatus Brocadiaceae bacterium | reverse complement strand
TTCAAATACTCCACTTATGTCGACTATGCCGATCTTGAACCCTTCAGCTTCGGCATTCACGGGAATCATATAAATGGTGGTGAGACTTGCTAGCAAAACAAATACTAAGCATATAATCGGTGTTTTGATAAATAAATTCTTCATGATAGTAAATTCCTTTCCTGTCCTGATTTCTAATGAAATAAATAATAAAGGGGTTTCTTTAAAGCCCACTTCCGCCAAAATTAAATGTGATAGTTTGTTCATCATCTTCATCTTTTCTTATTAATGGGAATCCAAAGTCAAGCGAAACAACTGAATTTCCTAGAAAAGGCACGCGTACCCTGAAACCAAAGCCCAGTGAGGCACGCAGGTTGTTGAGGTTTATATCATTTATATCGGTATCGGCTTTTCCTGCATCTATAAAAAATGCACTTCTGATCATTTCACCGTAAACAGGCATGGTGTATTCAGCTGTTCCATTTATTAATACTTTGCCGCCGATTTGTTCTCTTGATACAGGGTCGACAGGTCCCACACCCCTGAAGCTAAAACCCCGTATAGAATTAGAGCCCCCCGCAAATAGCCTCTCAAATATCGGCACACCTTCACCTGTGGTTGATTCAACTACACCGAAGGTACCTCCGTATGAGAGAACATGTTTACCCCAATTAGGAAAGTCGAAAATGGTATGATATCTTTGCCCTCTTGCCATAAACTTTACTATGTCAACATCAAGTCCTGAGACTTCTAAAGATGAAGTAATTTCATAACCTTTGGTGGTAAAGAAACGGCTATTCCGCCTGTCTAACACTGCGCTTAGTTCCAAGCTTAATTTGGAACTGCTCCCTTCTATATCTTTTACAGTTTGAGGTGCATTACTGTCAATGTTTTGTATTCCGATTACTTCGTAGTTTGGGGTAAGTGTTAACCTCAACCCCCTGAGTACCTGCTTGCCAACACTTATTTTTCCTCCCTTTCTTTCCTCATCATAATCTTCCCTCGCACGCCTGAGAACATTAGCGCTAAACCCCAGACTATATCCTGTATCGTAAACAGAGGGGTTTTGAAAAGAAAATAATCCTTCAGTTCTTTGAAATCCCGGGCTAAATCTTAATGTTATCACATGCCCTGCACCACGAAATGCATTGCCAGAAATAAAGTCTTTCCAGTCTTTAGGCAGGTCAAATATATCGAAGTTTTTATCAGTATAAGAGGCATCTGCAAAGAGGCCGGCGTTGGCGCCGAATCCTCCGCCAAATCTTAATATTCCGGTCCTTCCCTCTTTTACATTGACGATTACGTTTTTAGTATTATGTTTTGTGCCAGGTTCATAGCTTATGTCAGTCGGTGTTCCGGATTCAGAATCGAAGTATCCTGTGCCTGTCAATCTTTCTTCGCTGATATGAACTTTTTCAGTATCGAGCCGTTCTCCAGGAAAAAAGAGTAATTCTCTACGAATAACAGTGTCTTTAGTCTTGTCATTACCAGAAATTAAAACTTTTTCAATGAAAAACCTTTCATTCTCTCGAATATCATAAGTTATATCTATTTTGGGTTCAACCTGTTTATAAGTATAGTCAGTTTTCACACTTGCGTTAATATAACCTTGTCTGCCATAGGCCCTTTGTACGTTTTGAGTGTCTTTTTGAAGAGATTCCGGCAGGAAAGCGCTCCCTTTTTTTAATTCAAGCATATTCCCTATTTCGGTGCTAGTAAAAAGTATATTTCCTTTTATGTTTATAGTATCAACATAGTACCTTTCTCCTTCATCTATAAACACATTCAGGAACACCTTTGATGAATCAGGGCTGTATTGCTCTTTCCATTTTACATCGGCATCTAACCACCCCCCACTTCCATAAAATGCCTTTATTTTTTCTATGTCTTCATTAAATTTATCTCTATCGAATCTGCCCTGGAAAAAAAAACGAGGGAATTTCCTTTCTTTAGTAGAAATGATTTTAGAAAGTCTTTTATCAGAAAAAGTTTTGTTTCCTTCAAAGCCTATTTCTTTTATGTAGACCTTTGATCCTTCCTGGATATTGTATGTTATATCAACAAACCCATCTGTTCTTTTTTCTTCACTCTTGACATCAATAAAATGAAAGCCTTTTCCCTGGTAAATCTCTCGGATTTTATCTTCGCCTAGTTTTAGTAGATAGTGTTTTAAATAATCGCCTTCTTTTAATTCTACGGCTTCTCTGAGTTTTTTTGTTTTAACCTTGGTATTACCAGCAAAATTTATATTTTTTACTACAGGTCGTTCAAGTACAAGGAAAATTATTTTAATCCCATCTTCATATGGCTCTACCTCTACTTCTATATTGTCAAAGAAACCCAACAGCCAGATAGCATCAACATCCTGGCTTATTGCTTGAGGGTCATAAAAGTCTCCCTCATTAGTTTTTATGGCAGCTTTTATTGTGTTGCCGCTTATTCTGTGATTTCCTTTAAATTCAAACTTCTTTATGATAACCTGGGCAGTTTCGTTTTCCTGTGCATTAAGTGTGCTATAGTTCTGTAGCGGAAGGAAAACAAAGAAAGCAACGACTATAATTATGTATTTGCATGACATAAGTTTAGTACATATCTGATGAAGTATTGTGCTGGAAGTTTTCAAATCTTAGAATTTCCCGTAGAAAAGTAAGAGTTATTTTACCGGTGGGTCCATTTCTCTGTTTCGCTATGTTAAGATCAACTTCACCCGGTTTTTTAGTTGGGTCGTAATAGTCTTCTCTATGTAATAATATAACCACATCAGCATCTTGTTCAATTGATCCAGATTCCCGCAGGTCAGACATTCTAGGCGTATGCCCTTCTCGAGTTTCTACCGAGCGGTTCAATTGGGAAACAGCAATCACCGGCACCTCTAATTCTCTGGCCAACGCCTTCAGACCCCTTGAGATACTGGAGATTTCCTGCTGTCTGTTTTCGGCTTTTCTCGCCTCCATCAATTGTAGATAATCAATAATAATTAATTGAATATTATGTTGTAATTTAAGACGTCTGGCCTTGGCGCGCAGTTCAAGGAGTCCAAGTCCCGGAGTGTCGTCGATGAAAATTTCCGACTCTGATAAATCACCCATAGCCAAGGAGAGATTTGAAAATTGGTTATCGCCAAGTTTGCCTGTACGCAGTAAATGCGCATCAATTTTTGCGGTAGAACACAACATATTTTGCGCTACTTGCTGGGCCGACATTTCCATCGAGAAAATTAACGTTGGTTTTTTCTCTTTTGTACCCGCATGTTCCGCAATATTTAAGACTAAACTCGACTTCCCCATACTTGGCCTTGCGGCTATAACTATTAACTCAGATTTCTGGAGACCCGAAGTTATATCATCCAGGTCATAAAAACCGGTTGATATCCCGGTTAACCTACCCTCTCTGTCGTGTAGATTGCTTATGTGGTCGAAAGTATCATGGAGTATGTTGAATAGTTTTATTGTTGGGGAAGCAAATTTGCGTTGTGTTATGTCAAATATTTCTTTTTCAGCCATGTCTAAAAGTTCGTCTGATTCTAAAGAGTCGTTGTATGCTTCCTGTTGAATTTTTGCAGTGGCCGCAATCAAATCTCTTTTTATTGTCTTTTCCCGGACAATCTTTGCATAATATTCTACATTTGAGGCTATCGGGACTGATTCTTCCAATTCCATCAAATACTCAGCGCCACCTACCTTCTCAAGTAAAGATTGCTTTTTAAGTTGATCTTTCAAGATGACAAGATCAACGGCGTTGTGCTTGTTATATATGTTTATAATGGTGTCAAAAATATGTTGATGAGAGGTTTTGTAGAAGTTGCTTGTACTTAATATCTCTGTAACAAGATTAATTGATTCATTATCTATTAACATAGAGCCTAAGACACTTATTTCTGCTTCTATATTAAAGGGTTGTGTTTTGTCTTGTATTAGTCCTGTTGTCATTGTTTTTACTTTAGTCTGTTTGCCGTCTTAAGATAAGGTAACCAGAACAGGATATTTTTTGTGGTTAATTTTTGTCTGTTTCCGGTTTGTTTTCAGAAGGAGTTTCAGATGGTTCTACCTGGTGGTCTGCTGACTTTTCAGATTCGCTGACAATCCATACTCTACATTGTGCTCTAACCTCAGGATGCAACATCACAGCTATATTGTATAGGTCGCACTTTTTGATCGGTGTTTCGAGGATTATCATATTCTCATCTATTTGATACCCTTTTTCAGACATTGCTTCTGCGATATGGTTGGCATTTACAGAACCAAAAAGCTTTCCTTCTTTGTTTGTTTTGACAGTGATGGTGTACGATATACTCGAAATTCCATCTGCTAGTACCTGGAGGTTTTTAATTTCTTCTCTTTGCTTTACCTCATTCTTCTTTCTTTGAAACTTAATCTGTTCAATGTTTCCCTGGGTTACAATTGCTGCAAATTTTTTAGGCAATAGATAATTTCTAGCATAGCCATTTGCCACCTCAACTATATCCCCAATCTTACCTAATTTGCTGATATCTTTTTTTAGTAATATTTTCATGTTGCGAAAGGTCCTATGGCTTTCCTCACCAGACAAGCCGATTAACAATAATAATTAGACTATGATAAAATATATTTGCCCCTGTTACTTTAAGTGAAATTTTTATAACTCAAGACAATAATGCCATGTGCCTGGCTCTTTTTATGGCAATTTTCACCGAGCGCTGGTGTTTAGCGCAGTTCCCTGAACGTTTCTTTGAGAGTAGTTTTCCCTGGCTTCCAACAAGTTTTTGTAAATAGTGCATGTCTTTGTAATCAATCTCGTCTACTCTCGACCTGCAAAAGCGGCACTTTGTGGTAAATTCTTGATATTTCTTTTTCTTTTGTGGTGTCTCTTCTGTTTTTTTCTTTTTAAATTTTCGTTTCATCGAATGCAGTTCTTTTTAAAGTTGTTATAAATGTTATTTTTTAAAATGGTATTTCTTCATCGTTAATATCTGTTGGTGTCACAGATTGATTGTTGTTGAAATCTGTCGCATCAGAGATATCCGGCCCTTCGCCTTTTCTTGTTTTACTGCCTATAAATTGGAAATCCTCAGCTACTACACGCAAGGTATTACGCTTTTGACCATCTTTTGTTTCCCATTGTTGAAATTGCAGACGTCCTTCGATAAATATGGGATTACCCTTACTAAAGTATTCGTTTATAACTTCGGCGCGCCTGCCAAACATATTTACGTCTACATAACATACTTCTTTCTTTTTCTCTCCGTCTGAACTCTTCCATTCCCTGTTAGTAGCAATCCCAAAACTGGCAATTGCTGTACCGCTTGGTGTATATCTCAGTTCAGGGTCTCTAGTGAGATTTCCAATTAAAAAGACTTTGTTAAGGTTTGCCATATTTCTTTTCTTGAGACCTTTTTATTTAAATCCGTGTACAGAAGACCACACTACTATCTATTCAGTTGCTACCGGTGCAGGGCTTGTGTCTTTGCTTATAGTAGTAGCAGGTTCTTTTCCAGGTTTCTCAGTGCCTTCAGGTTTCGATTCTCTAATTTTATCTGTCTTGACTATCATGGCCCTTAAAACATTGTCTGAAAGTTGCAAGTCTCTTTTTATATGTATGATTGAGTCTTCAGGCGCATTAAAATATGTCAATAAATAAGTTCCCCGTTTTTGTCCTTTAAGTTTATATGCAAATTTTCTTTCATCCCACTTTTGACTGTTAAGGATTTCAGCGCCTCTGTTTTTCAAAAGATCATGTACTTGATTAACAGTCCCTTCCCAATCTGCGCCTGCAATAGTATCGCTAATTATGAACATACCTTCGTATAATCTCAAGATTATTTTTCCTCCTAGTTAATCATACTCATACAATTGTTAATTCCAGTTGTAATCCAATAATTTATTGCCTTACATGCTTTGTCTAAAGCGTCTTGAATCGAATCATTTTCTTCTCTTGTGAAACGTGCTAGGACAAAGTCCTTCGTGTCCTCAGAGAAACTGTTTCCGATACCGACCCTTAACCTGGGGAAATGTGTGGTTTTTAAATGATCTGAGATCGATTTCAACCCATTGTGTCCGCCACAGCTTCCTTTTTCCCTAATTCTAATACTCCCCAAAGGTAGATTAATATCATCCAGAATCACAAGTATTTCGTTCAGGTTACAACCATGTTTTTCTACTATTTTCTTTGTAGGTACACCGCTTAAATTCATGAATAACTGAGGTTTTACAAAAAGTATTTCTTCCCCTTCAAAAAGACATTTGTTTATGATGGAATCGCGATATTTTTTTGTAAAACTTACATTGCAACCCTTGAGAAATCTGTCTATAACCATAAATCCAACGTTATGCCTGGTCTTTGTATATTTTGTACCCGGATTTCCAAGTCCAATAACAATTTTCATCAATCCTTATTTTCTGCCTCTTCCTCTTTTTCCGGTTTACGAGCGCTTATTATTTCTGGTTCGGATGCCAATTCTTCTGGTGTTTCCTTTTCTTCTGCAGCAAAATGGACCGATACAACAATGGCGTCGGGATTGCCTAAAGCTTTAGCATTTGCAGGAAGCTCTATATCACTTATGTGTACAGTATTTCCAATAGCCAGTTCTGAAATATTGATACGAATATTTTTTGGGATTTCTGTAGGAAGACACTCAATCTCAATTTCCTTCATTGCGTGGTCTAAGATGCCTCCAGCCTTGACCCCTTGTGAAGTTCCGTATAATACAATAGGTACATGAGTTGTAACTCTTTCTGTTAAAGCAATCCTGACAAAGTCAACATGTAATATTTTTTTACCGAATGTATCAAATTGTATATCTTTAATAATTGCTATCTCCTCTGTGCCATTCCACGTCAGATTAACCATTTTCACCTCGGTATCAAGTGCTTTGGCAAATTCCTTTTCGTTCAGCAGGAGCTTCAGATTTTCCTGTTTGTGTCCATACAAGATAGCAGGGATTAAGCCTGATTTTCTGTTTTTTCGTGCTTTAAGAGAACCTGTGTCTTTTCTTATTTTTACCTGTAGTTGTTGCGTTTCCATTTGATTAACTATAGTTATCTTTAAAAGGTTTTAAAAACTGAAAAAATTTTCTAAGGAAAAAATTAATAATTTACTGTTCAATGAACATTGAACTAATTGACATATTAGTATGTATTCTCTTTATCGCTTCGCCTAAAAGATTTGACACGGTTAAAACTTTAATCTTTTCGCCTAAACTTTTTGCATGTTCGTTCAAAGGTATAGTATCTGTTACTGCTATTTCCTTAATTGGAGCGTTTGCCAACTTTTCGGCTGCAGCGCCGCACAGTACCGGATGGGTTGCGCCCACGTAAATATCTTTAGCTCCCTTTTCCTTCAACACCCTTGCTGCCTGGCATATAGAGCCTCCGGTAGCAATTAAATCATCGATTATGATCGCATTTCTACCTTCTACGTCACCGATAACAAACCCAACATCTGTTTCCGCCGGCCCATACCGTCTTTTATCAACTACTGCCAGTCTAATGTTTAGGTGGTTTGAATATAACCTTGCTATCTTTATTCCACCCACATCAGGAGACACTACCACAAAATTAGATAAATCTTTTTTCCTATAATAATCCGAAATGACAGGGAATGCAAGAAGATGGTCCACCGGTATATCAAAAAATCCCTGTATCTGGGCTGCATGCAAGTCCATTGTGAGTAATCTGTCTGCACCAGCTTTAGTTATAAGGTTTGCAACCAGCTTTGCCGTAATTGGTACCCGGCCTTCATCTTTTCTGTCTTTTCTTGCATATCCATAGTAGGGCAAAACCGCAGTTATTCTGGCTGAAGATGCCCTTTTGAAACAGTCTATCAAGATTAATAATTCCGCAAGGCTATCATTTACCGGCGGGCATGTAGGTTGAATAATAAATATATCTGACCCACGAACGTCTTCATCAACCTTAACGTCTATTTCACCATCCGGAAATCTCCCTACAGTGGCATTACCAACTGGAATTGAAAGATAATCACACACTCTTTTTACAAGTGCCCGATTTGAGTTTCCAGTAAATATTTTTATATTATTTAACGTATTTATACGGTTCTTTTCGTCCATCCTAATTGAACTCTGGTAATTTCCTATTTACACCAGTCTGCCAATCTAAAGCCTTCCCCGTGGTTTATATATGGACTAAATACAGCGACCTATTTCCACAGACGCCTGATAAAACCTTTTGCATGTACGGTTTAATATGCTCACTCTTACCAGCCTGCTGCCGGTATAACGGCTACAGTTTTCTTGATTCCAGTTTAAGATTATATGTAACTGTTTATTTCAATTACAGTTAACAATATTCTATCTTGGAATTGGCATAGAGGAAGAATGTTATCAAAAAAAAGTATTCAATGCAAGAAAAAACCAATTATTCCAAAAATTGAATGAAATATAGTAATTTACGCTTAAATCAATATAATACCATTATATATATTCAGCTATGTTTGTTTAGGATATTATTACAAATGTGCATATAAATTGAAATTGTTAAATTACTTTGAAACGATTTATTTGCGTTTGTATAATTATTAAAATATCTTTGTCTGATTTTGAATAGGAAAGAGGGGTTAAAAATGTTCAATTTTGGTGATATTCTAATGTTTGATATTTGTACTGTATTTGGAAAGTTACTTATTGCAGCGATTTTGGGTGGATTTATCGGGTGGGAGAGAGAAAGACGGGGGCGGCCTGCAGGTTTGAGGACACATCTCTTGTTATGTGTAGGCGTTGCCCTGATGATGCTGGTCTCAGAACATATTTTTGTTAATTATCAGGTTTACAAAAGCGATTCAGTTCTTAGAATAGATCCTGCCAGGATTGCGGCCCAGGTTGTAACAGGCGTAGGTTTTCTGGGAGCAGGTACTATTATGAGATTTCGGGCAAGTATAAGGGGATTGACTACTGCGGCATCTCTGTGGATAGTTTCTGGTATTGGTCTGGCAGTAGGCAGCGGATTCATCCTGCCCGCTGTCTTTACAACCATTATTGCAATTACGACCTTAATCTTACTTCCCAAAGCTGAAAGTGAAATGAAGAGGGACAAATATATGACGATAAAAATGTTAATTGCCGGCCAGGAACACCTCCTGGACAATATAAAAAGTATTCTTGAGAAGAATTCTGTAAAATTACAAGTTTGAAAAGGATATCCAGAAAAACGAGATTGTGTATGACATAAACGTCAAATACAAAGATGAAAAAATGTTAGTACTTGCCTCTGACGATATGACAAAGACAATCAAAGACATAAAGTGCTTCGGTTGGGAATAACAGTTCAGCCACCACAGTGTGCACAGTGCAGTACAGTTGCACCAAAAGCAGGTAGCAGGCATAAAACAACAGGATGTTCCATACTGAATATTTTACCTTGTTTAATAAATCCTGGATACTATTTGATAATTTTGTTTTGCTCAGCAAAACAGCCATAAATTAGCGATGGAAAGGAGCTAATTTACATGAAAAGAATTCTTATATTTCTCATTCTTTGTTTTACGCCTTCATTCATTTTGCTGGGCGCTTCGGACTCACAACAGGTTCTCGAAAAACTGGATTCTCTGGAAAAAGTAATTTCTGATTTGTCATTCAGGATCCTTGCTTTAGAAAAGAGGATTATCTCACTTGAAGAAAAACTCTTTCTGGAGGCAATCAGGACACCAAAACAGCCCGGAAAGATTCCTGACACCTCTGAACAGTCTTCTGATAATTTCTCCATAGGAAACGTTACTTGCGAGACTCACTATAATGATACAGTCTTTAAAGGTGATGTTACAAATAATACAAACAAGGATTTCAGGTACACACTTTTTAAGATTACCGTCTACGGCAAGAAGGGTTCTGTTGTGTCAAGCAACGATTTCTATATATTGAATATGGACAGGGGAACAACAAGGGCATTTGAAGCAACAATACACGGCGTTAAGAAAGAAGAGTTTGAAAGGTACGAGATTGAATTTACCAAAGGTTCTTAAGAAATGTAAAATATTCTAACTACCGTAAATTATCGATCAAGCTGGGATTTGATATTTAAAAAAACATAGGTTTTGATTAAAGAGTTAAATGGGAAACGTCAACATTAAAGACCCTATTCTACCATATAATCACTGTTCAAGGTTTGACCCCATTATCCTCTTATCCTCATTATCCTTTCTCTTTACCACATTTTGAGCAGTATGGCATTTGTCTCTCCTCTCCTGATTTTGTTTGATGATAAGATCGGACAACTATCTGTTGACTTTGTTTTTGTATTGCTCAACGCATAGGCGGCCCAACGCCACGCGTCAGGCGCGGCTGAAAGCGGGAGCGAGGAACGAGCGGACGCTGTAAGCCGTCGCCTGCACGCGATTGTTAGGCAGAGGGGTCTAGCGTCGGCCTCTCACCTCGTTGATGAGTTCCATCTGGACCTCTTGGATCTCCACGAGCCGTTCCCATTGATGGGAAAGCAGATGGTCTATTTTCTGGTGCAGCTGCCGGATCTCTAGCTCTGCCTTGAGATTGATTTGGTAGTCATGCATTGCGCGTAACCGATCCCGCGCCTCCTGGCGGTTCTGACTCATCATGATCACCGGCGCCTGCAGGGCCGCCAGAGCCGAGAGCACCAGGTTCAAGAGGATATACGGATATGGGTCGAACGGGCGCACGACTAGCACATACGAGTTGACAAACATCCAGGCAAACAAGACCACCGCGAACCCGATGATGAAGTTCCAACTGCCCCCGAATGTCGCTATCCGGTCTGCCAAGCGCTGACCGAATGTGCGTTCAGCCTCCAAATGCACTTCCGGGTTCCTGGCCAGTATCTCATTTTCTCTCAAGCCGTTGAGGACTTCGAGTTCGAGTTCGGTCAATTCGCCCTTGTCGGCTTCGAGGAGCGAGTGCACATACTGATGCTGGTATTTCTGGAGGTCATCGAGGCAGATCCAGCCGTTCTCGTCCCAGTGTTCGACCTCACGCTGAATCAGTTGCACCACGGCAGGACGAACAATGATAGCTCTCCGCAGCACAGCGCGACGTGTTGTCCCACAGACTTGGCACAATATCTCTTTGTGAGACGCGCTTCGATTCATGGTTACGAACTCACTATCATGAGGAATTGCTTTCTGCCTAACGCCTGAACTCAGCGGCGGCGGTTTTTGCCGTCCGCTGGGTTGATTTGTTAGCCATTTTTTTTTTGGGTTTAAATCTGACAAGGCGATGTCCGCATTTAATTTGATGCTGACATAAATCTTTACATATTTCATCAATATTGTTTCTAAACATCTTAGAATGTTCTTCTCTGAACTTACGGATTTCCTCTACAATGGGATCTCTCATTTTTATTCTCCTAAAAGTTCATCCGGAGAACATATCTCCGGACAAACAAATCCTTGATTTTCCACTATTTGCCTTACCATTAACCTTGTAAATGGGTTGTTAATATGGCTGAAATTCCAAGTCACTATTATATCAATTCCATTTACAGCCGCTAAAGAAATATGAACAGCATCTTCAGGGTATTCTTTTGGAATAGCACGGCCATTGATTATCTTTTTCGCCAGTTCTTTTGTTTCATCGTCAACCTTCAATGCTGGAAAAGATTCAATCGCCTTCAATCTCTTTTTGGCTTGTTCTTTGTCTCCTTTACATGATTCTTGAACTACAAGGTCAGAAATAAAGACATCAAATTCTTTCCCGATTTTCTTCCACATCAGTTTTGTTGAATCCTGATGTCCGGAAATAATCACGTTGCTTGATTTTTTTGCAACAAAATAGCTGACAACAGTGGTTTCAAAATATACTTTTTGTTTCATAGTGAGAATTATAGCAGAAATATTGTTTTGTTCAAATGGCTAACGTAAAAGTTCAGCGGCTGGCACGGCTTTTTGTGCCAGTCCGATGGAGCGATTTGTTAGGCGATTTTTTTATTTTTATAGAATCTAAATATAAAGTGTCAGG
>CAKKPF010000276.1 GCA_919901575.1 Candidatus Brocadiaceae bacterium | reverse complement strand
ACGGTTTTTCAAATGATTCCACATAGCTCTTTTGGCCATTTCTTCAAAGTTGAAAGAAAGTGAAATTTCCTCCCAGAGTTTTCGCTTTCTTTCATTCGTATCTTCTCCGTCCTTCAAAGAGATGTCCTTAAGGATGACTCCTTTAACGACGTCTCCTGGTTCCCCTGACCACAGAGGGGTGGAAGTGAATATAAGAAAAAAAATACCAATGAATATTTTAACTGCAATTTTTCTGTATCTCATAACTTAACCGCCTTTACGCAACATTTTACCAACATCACTCCTGAAAATCATTAATAATACCTTTTTTTCTGAAATGTGTCATGTGCATGACTGCATACATGTCTGTGCGAAGTACTCAGACAGGTATAACGCACAGTCTACTTTTTTCTTGATATATTCTGTAGAAAATGGTATGTCATTGCTAAGTAAAGGCTTACATTCTAATGTTTCAGAGTTCTTACAATTTACAGAAACGGGAAAAATGGTTAAGTTGATTGAAGAATTTAAAAAGGAACATTCCTTAATTGTAGACACTCTTAGTAAATCCAGAAAAATTGGCGTTGATTCAAGAGAGGGTCAGGATAAAATTTTATCAGCAAAAGATTTTATACTTGCCCACTTGAAAAAGGAAGATGAGAAACTATATCCCTTACTCAGAAAAGCTGCAAAGTCCAGCCAAAGATTGAAGGAGCTTTTGGGTGAATTTGATAAAGACATGAATGAAATAACAAGCTATACCCTTGAGTTCTTTAACGATTACACTGCAACAACAGGAAGCGAACTTGCGATGGAGTTAGAAAAGTTTGTTACAATGCTTGAAAGAAGGATTCTTCGGGAAGAAACATTTCTTTTTGCAGAATTTGAGAAGTTACATGAATAAGAAATCAGTTGCATATTAAGGAATATACCCTCTTTTGATGAGTTCTTGTTTCATGATCGTCAATTTATCTTCTATTTTCCTTACCTTCTCAGCATCTCTGCTGCCATATCCTCCGTCGCTGTCTGGTTTAGATAGATTAGTTTTTCCTGCATCACGCTTCACCATATAAAGGTTAAGGTCAGTCTTATAATATTTATCTATTAACTCCTTATCAGTCAGCTTCTCTACAGATTTAAAGGCAGTACAGGCAAAGAGAAATACCGGTATTAATACAATTACTATTAATTTCTTACACATTGCCGGTAATGCTACATAATTATCAAGAAATTTTCAAGAATAAAGGTGGACTCAGACAAATGCAAAAACCTTCTTCATCCATCTTCCAACATCATCCATTAAAGAATAGATCGTGGGCATAATTACCAGAGTCAATATTGTAGACGTAATCAAACCGGAGATTACTACAAGCCCTACAGGGGCCCAAATCCTCCCTCTACCTTCAAGCGGGCCATACAACAGTGGCAGAAAAAGTGGAAGCACCATTGGCAAGAGACCCAGGATTGTTGTAAAGGACGTTATCAGGATGGGTCTCAATCGGTCTCTTCCACCCTTAACAATAGCGCTATGCTTGTCCATACCTTCCCTTCGCAAACGGTTAACGTAATCTATAAGGACAATCGCATTATTCACAACCAAGCCGCACAAAAGCAACAATCCAAGACGGGAAACACTATCGAGTGGTATATCCAGCACATAAAAGACTATTGCGACACCCGTAAATGCAAATGGTATTGTCAGCAGGATTGTCAGTGGGTGAATGTATGATTCAAATAATGACGCCATTATCAGATAAATCAGTATTATGGCAAGAATTAACCCAAATCTGGTTTCCACTTCTTCGCGTTCAAACCTTCTAAACTCCTCCCCCAGGTTCCACTCATAACCGGCAGGCAGATTAAAGCCTGCCATTTTCGCCATGATACCCTCCCTGATACTTTTAAGGCCTCTCTTATTATACTGTGCTGTGATTATGACTATCGGTTTGCGATCTTTTCTTTCGATAGCCGCCGGCCCCCTCCTTCTTTCAAAATCAACCACTCTCCCTAACACAACCCCTTCTTTCTCTATATTTTCAGACTCGAGGTTCTCCAACTGGTCCAGACGCTGACGGTCTTCCTCCTTAAGCTGCAGACTTATATCAATTTCCTTGTCTTCGATCTTGAACTTACTCACCGCCCTGCTTCCCAGGGAGCCCGCGATGCCAAAGGCTATCCTCTCTGATGTCAATCCGTACCTCTTGGCCTTATCTCTGTCAACCGACACAACTATTTCATCCTTACCTTTTTCCAGGTTAGTCTCAACATCAGATAAGTCCGGAACAGCAGCCAGCCGACCCTTGATATCGTCCGCCAGTCTGGTCAGTGTATTAATATTACGGCCTTTTATTTCAATGTTTATCTCCCTGCCGTCATTACCTCGCCCGAACATTTTCCTGTATTTAACACCAGGAATTACAGGAAACAAAGACTTTATCTCCTTTTCCAAAACAGATACCGGCCTCTTCGCATCTTCCTGTCTTATAAAGTATATCTCCAGAGAGCCGCCACTCCTGTCAAAATTATCAGAAACAGTTTCTATTTCCAGTTCATCCTTCCGTTCCCGCAGGATGTCTTCTATTCTCTCAAAAAGCATCTTTGTATCGTCAATACCATAGCTTCTCGGCGCATCCACCTGCAAGTGAACTTCTCTATAGATACCCTGACGCACTACTTCCTTTTCCAGCTTTCCAAACAAATAGTAAGCCAGAATTACTATTAATATTGTAACTACAACAGTGATCCATCTAAATCTTAAAGTCAACTCAATAAGTTTTATATAATAGACGGTCAGGTATTTTATCAGAGAAGATTTCGGTTTCCCTATAGTATTATTATTTACTCTCACGGCGGCTGATGAGTCAGAAAGCTTTAGAAATCTTGATGCGACCAGGGGTATCAGTGTCAATGCCACAAATAACGATGAGACCAATGCGGAACATATTGATATCCCGAAATCATGCATAAATATACCCATTCTGGATTTTGAAAGAAATACAAGTGGTACAAAGACACATATGGTTGTAGCCGTTGCTGCAATAACGGCTATACTCACCTCCTTACTACCGGAAATGGCAGCTTCCCTTAAGCCCAGATTCTTTTCCTGCTTATGCCTGAAAATATTCTCGAGAACTACAACTGCAGGGTCAACCAGCATTCCTATTGCCAGCATCAATCCCGTTAGTGATATGATGTTAAGGGTTACCTGAGAGCCGGCAAACTTTCTTAAAAGAAACATCAGGCCAAACGTACATAATACCGAGATAGGGATTGCTGCAGTTATAATTAATGCGCTTCTAACGTTTCTCAGAAAGAAGAAAAGTACGAAAATAACCAGCGCTCCGCCAAGCAATCCCGCGTTTCTTAAATTTTTTAGTCTCTCCAGTATCGCCTGAGACCTGTCACGATAGACATATATCTCCAGCCCCTTCATCCTGTGGTCAGCCTTAATCTCCTCAATGGTACTTACAATTTCCCCTGCCACAGCCACCATATTTGCGTCAGACGATTTCATTACCCTTACCTTAACGGCATTCCTGCCGTTGAGTCTCTGATAATTATCCTTTACGGGAAAATCGTATCTGATGTCAGCCACATCAGAAAGTCTTATACCTTTCTTATTAACCGGCAAAGCAGCCACTTCATTTACATTTTGAAATTCACCTATCGCGCGGACTATGTATTTTGTTGAACCTTCGATTATGTCACCCGCAGACACGTTTATATTATTTGTTCTCAGATATCTTCTTAGGGCAAACGTGTCTACGTTATGAGATTTGAGTCTCTCGAGATCCAGTTCTACAAACAACTGTTTTTGTTCGATGCCAACGACATTTACGTTCGCAACACCATTTATCCTTTGAATTTTACGTTTAATAACATCCTCGACGATATCGAATAGTTCACTAATCTCACCCTGTATGGATACACTAAACTCCACGACCGGCAGATCGCCTGACTGGAACCGGAAAATGCGTATGTTTTCTACTTCCTCTGGTAATTTATTCCTTATCTGTTCTATCTTATCCCTCACCTCCAGCATCGCGATATCCATATCCGTATCCATTTTGAATTCTAAAGACACATCTGAACTCACGCCTGTTGAGGTAGATTCGATAGTTTCGACATGCTTTACGGTTCCGATGGCGTCTTCTACATGCAGCGTAATTAAGTCCTCTATCTCCTGAGGAGAAGATGACTTATAAGGCACGTGTACTCTAAGCGAATAGCCCGTAATCTCCGGTATGTATAAAAGCGGAATCCTATATAATGAAATCCATCCTATTACTAAGGTGCTTAAGATTATCATTAATGTCGTTATTGGACGTTTTACAGCAAATTCAGGTATATTCATGGTATTTGATTTTGTAAATATCCAGTTTTCTAACAGGCGTCCACATCCGCCTCCCGACTGAGATCTGTGAACTGATTTTGCAAACAAACCCATGGAGTTGGAAACCTAAAGCTTCCGCTACAAAACTAAATTCTGAGCTTAGTAAATTTTACATCTAAAAACATTAGATAGCTATGGGTTTCTTTCATAAAAAAAGCACATAATAGTAGCCGCAACCTTTACCCTGTTAAACAATTTCTTATCATCATTTACAATAGAATTATTATTCATCTGTGTGACCGCCTGAAGTCACAAGTCGTGGTATATCAGCTTGTAAGGTTTATTTATTTTACTCCTTGCTAATTCTAATTTATAGTTTATAATTCAGCAAGTGAAAGTAAAATAGAACCTGCCAGAAGTCAAATCTACAATTTATCAACTCCATATTCAATGGAGTTTAATTTCGCTATAAGGAATTTTGGAACTAAAGGTTTTAGACATCTCCGTTAGCTATTTGCAGGCGAATAAACACTAATGGAGGAAGTTTGAAGGTTATGTACTGTGTATACGGTGCTGCGTGTATGCTTCCCTTTGTATATGTTAAATGGGATACTAATGTTAAGCCTATGCAAAAACTGGAGAATGGTGATTACGCCATAGCATTTAACCTAGAGTCTGGAAGGGAATATTGGTTTCATTACCTTATTTATGAATAGAAAGTAGTTAGAAAGTAAGCTGGTAGCACACAAAGTCAACGATTTACTGCTGCAATACAAAAAGTAATATCAGGTTAAGTGTAACTTTATTATTAGAAAGGAAAACAGAATGAAGATCTATGTAGGAAATATGTCATACGATACTACCGAAGAGGATATACGGCTCGCTTGCGAAGCATTCGGTAAGGTTGAATCTGCCACAATCATAAAAGACAAGTATAGTGGTCGGCCAAAGGGATTTGGATTCGTGGAGATGCCATCTAAAGCTGAGGGACAGGCTGCAATTGATGGACTGAATGGTAAAGAGATAAATGGAAGAGCACTTAACGTGAATGAAGCACGTCCTCGCACCGAGAATTTTGGAGGCAGTACAGGCGGATACGGCGGTGGCAAAGGAGGATATAGCGGTGGTGACAAGAAGGGAGGGTACGGCGGCGGCAAAGGAGGATATAGCGGTGACAAGGGAGGGTACAGTGGCGGTAAAGGAGGATATAGCGGTGGTGACAAGAAGGGCGGGTACGGCGGTGGTAAAGGGGGATATGGCGGCGGCAAAGGAGGACGGGGAAGGTAACATATAAACAGGAAATAAACAGGGATAGACACTAATCTTATTTGTAAGTATAAATATGAAAAGAGTTGGAGCACATGTAAGTACAAGTGGCGGAGTGGAAAATGCTCCTTTGAACGCAAAGGAGATAGGAGCCAGGGCGTTTGCCCTTTTTACCAAGAACCAGAGGCAGTGGAAGGCAAAGCCTTATACTGATGATAATATTGAGAAATTTAAGCAGAATTGTGAAGAAGCAGGATATCTGCCGGAACAGATACTCCCTCATGACGGTTATCTGATAAATCTCGGACATCCGGAAAAGGAGGGGTTAAAAAAATCAAGGGATGCCTTTCTGGACGAGATGCAGCGCTGTGAACAACTGGGGCTGAGAATGCTGAACTTTCATCCGGGCAGCCATCTCAGGAAGATTTCAGAGGAAGCCTGTTTAAAGAGAATTGCAGAATCAATTAACACCGCATTGGACAAGACCAGAGGTGTTACGGCCGTCCTGGAAAATACTGCCGGACAGGGCACCAACATGGGTTTCCGGTTTGAGCATATAGCTTCTATTATAAATGACGTAGAGGACAAAGAGAGAGTAGGGGTATGTCTTGATACCTGCCATACTTTTACTGCCGGTTACGACCTTCGAACAAAGGAGACTTTTGAGGCGACGATGGATGAGTTTGATAGGGTTGTCGAGATGAAATATTTGAAGGGAATGCACCTGAATGATTCAAAGCCTGACCTGGGCAGCCGTGTGGATCGGCATCAAAGCATTGGGAAGGGAAAGCTGGGAGTGGAACCTTTTCGTTTTATTATGAATGACAGCCGCTTTGAAGAGATTCCCATGGTTCTGGAGACAATTGATGAAACGATCTGGGCGGAGGAGATCAAACTGCTTTACAGCCTTGAACGCAAAGCTATTTGAAACTATTCTTTTTATAATTTACTAATCTCCATTTTTCTCTTTTCAGTTAACTTTACTCTCATCAAAAATGTTTAGGTAACCATACCTGCTTTAATACACCATTTGCTGTATGACGTGATTTTATATTACTATCTATTGGAAAACGTATGCCTGTTCTGGGGCTATGCCATATCTCGTGATCACCCTGTCCCTTACGTTCAAAATAACAACCCGCCTATCGCAATAATTTTTTTAGCTTAGGAGTGTAATCAGCCATTTGCAATCCCTTACAACTACATAATCAGTTATCATCCGCAAAAATTCATCCCATAATATTCTTTCATTACTTAAAAATGATTGTCGTTTGCAAATATTCGTGTAAGAATTAAGCAAGTTTTTTATAAAAACTTTGGTACAATGTGCTGCATTGTACAGCGAAGCCGCCCGCCTGAATGGCAAAGTCGGGCAGGCAGTAAAGTTTGAAGTGTCTGAAATAAACCAAATCCCCCTCTTTCCCCCTTTAGAAAAGGGGGAAAGAGGGGGATTGAAGTTTGTTTCTTCAGTGTTAATCTGTGTTCTTAATGAAGGAGTATTTAGGAAAATGAAAAAAATTACGGTAAATATCCTTGCAATACACATTTTGCTTATTGGCATAAGTTACTTTGTTTACAGCGCCGATGAGTTAGAAGAACAGGCTTTGTCTCTGTTTGGTGAAACTCAGAATGCTTCGGTATTCTATCTTGATAACGGGATGGAGGTAATTCTCATAGAAAATCATGCCGGTCCCATGATTACGGCATTTACAATCGTAAAAACAGGCAGCCGCAACGAGGATGCGGCAACAAACGGATCCGCACATTTCCTTGAACATCTGCTTTTTAACGGTACTAAAAACCGTACTCAGCAGGAGCTTTATAACGAAATGGATTTTTATGGCGGTTATAATAATGCCCATACAGGACCTGATTATACCAACTTCATGATTCTGATGCCGAAGGAGTATATTGAGCAGGGGATGGACATCCAGGCAGACATGCTTTTCAATTCAGTTTTGCCTCCTGAAAAATTCGAAAAAGAAAGGGGCATCGTGATTGAAGAGATTGGCAAAAGTGCAGACAGTCCAACAACTCAGGTACACAACCATTTTTTACGGATTTTATATTCAGGCACGCCTTACGAAAGGCCGGTGCTCGGAACCGTATCCACAATTACACATCTGAAGCGGGATGATGTGCAGGCGTATTATCATACCTGGTATGTACCTAACAATATGACATTGATGGTAATCGGTGATTTTACAACCAATGAAATGGTAGAACTGGTTAAGAAGAAGTATGGCCCGTATCCTGCCGGCCATCTTCCGGAGCATAAACCTGTCTTACTTATACCACCGAAAACACTGCGGATTGCCAGAGCGAATGGTATGGGAGAGATTCCTGCAGATCTCCAATATCTTAATATGGGTTTCATATTACCGGCGCCTGCGTCTGAGGATTTCTTTTCATTACAAATGCTGGCCGAGTTTCTTGGCGGCAAGAAAGACTCAGTCCTGGACGTCTTGTTTGAACAGGATTCCAATAAAGATCTGGTTAATTCAATCAATGCGAATGTAACATTTAATAGTGATTTTTCAACACTGCAAATCTCCGCAGATCTTCCATTAAATACCGATGTCGATCGAGTTGTAGATTTGATTTTAAATGCAGTACGGGACATGGCAAAAAAGCCTGTGCCGAAGAGCGAGATTAAACCGATATTAATATCAATGGCCACGAATGAAATTTACCTGCAGGAGAAACTTCATTACTATGCAATGATGAAATCGAGCTATCTTGCCGCCGGTGGATATGCTTTTCTCAGTGGATACATGGGCAGTATAATGCAGGTAACGCCTGAATCAATTCAGAATGCTGCGTTACAATGTCTAAATTCCCAGTTACCGGTAATTACGTTAATGTCACCTCCTTTTGAACCAACTGAAACTGCTACGGGCAAGTCACAAAATCAATATCACATGGAAACGCTTGAAAACGGTATGACAGTTGTTATAAAGGAAAACCATGACAGCCGTGTTGTCGGCGTCCACCTGGCGGCAAAAGGCAGAAGCCTGTGTGAAGGAAAAGGAAAGTGGGGAATGGCAGAGGTTTTACAACAAATGCTGCTTGATGGAGGAACATTAAATCATCCTGAGGAAAAACTGTATAATGCACTTGAATCCATCGGAGCAGAGTTGAAACTTCAAGACAATCCTGATATTCCTTATGACGATTACTACAATTCACCACGCTTTGTTTACATGAGATTGAAGGTTGTAGATTTCTTCTTCGAGGAGGGTATTAGTTTACTGGCAGAAATGGTATCCCAGCCTCAGCTTACAAAGGACGCTCTTGAACGTGCCAAAAAAAGTATTGTTTCGTTGTCTACCACAACGGCTTCAAGTACACCTGAAGTTGCCGGCAGGATGCTGTATGACAATCTATTTGTTACAAACCCGGGCTTTGGATGGATGCTAGGTAATGCGGAGGATATAGAGAATATCAGCCTTGATGAGATAAAGAGCTTTCATGATAAACTGTATAATCCTTCAAACCTGGTGTTGACAATTTCAGGTAATCTTCCGATTGACAAAGTAATGAAGCTTGTAAAAATCAATTTTGGCGGGGCATGGGGAGATGACGGATGGCAAGCGCCGGAGTTTAAGCCTCAAATCAGACAGCTTGGCAAGACAGTACGTCAAAAAATCGGCAAATCACAATCCTATGTTATTGTCGCAAATACCTGTGAAGTTGAAGTTGAAGAGGAAGATGAAGCTGCCCTGCACATTCTCAGTAGTATATTTTCTGATAGACTTGCCTTTAACCTTCGGGAAAAACAGGGACTCGCCTATACCATTGACACGTACTTCCCAAAATACAAGGATGCGCGTTGGTATAGTGTGACTATGGGAACAAGACCTGAAAACATCGAAAAAGCTGTTTCAGGTATTAAGGAAGAAATCCGGTTAATACGAGGAGCATCTTTCGATGGAAAGGAAGTACAGCAAACCATTAACGCCGCTTTAGGACGACGGGGCATGCGCCGCATGGACCGTGTGAGCCAGGCATACTACATAAGTATGGAGATACTTGACGGCAATTCACCCGAAGCGGACGACCAATACGGTGAGAAACTGAAAGCGGTCACTCCACAGGACCTGGAACGCCTTGCGCCCAGGGTATTTCAGAATGACGAGCATTTGATCGTGATCGTGGAATAGTTGGCTATACTTACCAAACAATCCCCCCTCTTTCTCCCTTTGCTACCCGTCCCCGGCAGAACAGCCTTGTCGGGCTGGCGAACGGCTTGGCCGGGCGGGAAGGGGGAAAGAGGGGGATTGTTATTAATTGCTGATATCAGCCCAGCTTTGTAGATTTATATTACGGAGTTATTCAAATGTCAGGTTAAAGTCCTTTTAGTCTTCTTTTAAAGCATCTGTTAAATTATCCATTCCATAAATTCCTTTTAATTTTTCCACTATTTCTTCCGTTATTTCGTGGTATTCATAATGATCACGTATTCCAAATGCGAGGGCATGGGCAATGCAGTCCGGACATTCACAAGTGCCGATAGTCGTATACGCAAATTGGTTATAAGGACCGGTGCCATGAGTTTCAGGAGAGTAATGGCTGTTAAAATACCCATCGTTGTGAGTATGATTCAGTTTTTTAACTATGTCTTTGTATTTCATTTCCCTTCTTTCTAAATAATAAATTTCATCGGTCTCAAATAATAAAAAACTGTGTCTCGGCCTGCTTGAATAATTATACACATATGTAATTGAGTAGCCATATTGAAAATTTTTTAAAACTATTTGCACATTTCCACAATTATTCCTCTTTATATCTTCTATGACAATTGTCACAGGCCTGTTTCACATTTTCGTATTCGATGTTTAGTTGATCCACTTCTCCTGCCTCGGCAGCTTCCACCAACTTAAGCGTGCTAAGCTGATATTCGGAATCAAAAGTAACAAAATCTTTTGGTAATTCTTCCATTTTTCTTCCTGTTGAGACTATGGGTAGCATTTTGTTCAACTGCATGGCATGTTTTTGTATCCCATCCCAATTCTGCCTTCTGATTGCTACCGCTAAATCATCATAATAAACTTCAAGGTCTTTCATGTCCAATCTAAATCTCATTTTACTCTCAAACTCTAATTCCGTAACAATACCTTCACCCTCAGAAACAGGTTTTTCAGCCTTTCCGCACGAAAGAACAAAAAGCAGCATAAACGCCATAATTATAACATTAGCTGGCAACAACGATTTCTTATGTATCAGTAATACTGATTTAAAAGGACCAAGGTTTTTACTTATTATATTTTGCTTCCAAAATTCTATCATGGTGAAACTTCTCCTTATTAATGATTTCTATATAATTTAATTAATCCTGCATAATTGATATTCACATTTCAATTATTTGCTTATTATAATACAAAATCCATTAAAGTCTTGCCAGTGTATTTGGCATAGTCTATATTAGTTTACATTGTAAGACCTGGGTCACGGCAAAAAAGAGGGTTGTTATGAAAAAGTATTCTATTATTCACCTGGCGAGGTTAAGTCTTTTCATCGTTGTTTCACTTTTTTCACTTTTCACTCTGGCAAACCCCATATTTCCAGACACTCTCCTACATAACAGTGAACAACAGAAAGTTCCAGTGATGCTTGCGCTTCGATGGGATGAGAAGATTGACATTAAAGGGTGGTGGATGAGCGAAAAACTCGATGGGATACGTGGTTACTGGACAGGCAAAGAGATGGTTTCCCGTGCAGGAAACCCTTTTCATGTTCCCGAATGGTTTACAAGAAATTTCCCATCAACTTCCCTGGATGGTGAACTCTGGACAGGAAGGGAGCAATTTTCAGAACTTGTAAGTATCGTTCGACGGGAGAACGCTAATGCCGAGTGGGAGAAAGTCCGTTACCTGATCTTTGATGCCCCTCAAATAGAAGGAGGCTTTGAGAAACGTATTGAGTTTGCGCACCACTGGTTTCTGGAACATCCAAACCAGTTTGTTGAAGTGTTGGATCAGCAAATATGCGATGGCGAGGAACATCTGCAAAGAAAGCTCAGTGAGATCGAGTCTCATGGAGGTGAAGGTTTGATGTTGAGAAGACCTGATTCTCCGTATACAATCGGGCGTTCCTACAATTTATTGAAAGTAAAAACATACGAGGATGCAGAGGCGACCGTCATCAGGCACATTTCAGGCTCTGGAAGAAATGCAGGACGTTTCGGGTCGCTGTTGGTGGAGCTGCCGAATGGAATTCAATTTGCAATCGGAACCGGCTTTTCTGATCAGGAAAGGGACAATCCTCCTCCTGTCGGAAGCATTATTACCTTTAAGTACTATGGTTTCTACAAATCCGGTATTCCCAGGTTCGCTTCCTTTCATCGTGTCAGGGAAGAGTTTTGAAGAGAAAGATTTTATGATCTCATTTATACTGCAATAGATAGTTCTATTGTATCGTATTCGACACGCGGTGTTACTTCTTTGCGTCCAACCTTCTTTCGTTCCAAATCAATAAGATTAAGTGATTCTAATATCGTAATATCTACTGTAATGCTCTTGATGTCTCTTTTGGCCAATCTTGCAAGGCATTGAATGCTTTCGGGTTGTTTTTCCTTAATCAGGTGTAACAATGCCAGTCTCATCGGCGTTAATGCCTTTCGAAATCCTTTAATACTCTCAAAATAAATCGCTTTCTCCCCCTTTACTTGTTTTCCAGCCTCTATCATGTTACCGGTCTTTACAAAGTCGTTTAAGACACCTTTTACGCTTCTTACTCCTATCTTGACGCTTTTTCGTTTCACAGTTCACGCTCCTTATATTCTCTTATGTCGTTATAAAAATCTTCTGTAAGTTTTTTCAAATCCTTAAATTGATATGGTTCTACATGCTCTTTATAATGCCGGTGATCACCCTTGTCTTCACCATTATCATAACCGATAACTCGTTTGTTCTTTACAATGTAAGCGAGAGAGTATTTATATCCATGAGGTTTATCATGAGATGGCTTCACTTGCCACATTTTGACTTCTACAATATTTCCATCGTCTTCGATAACCTTCACATGCCTTATTAGAGCACCTATCATTGTTGGTATAATATACCAGCGATCACTGATTATCAAGTCTTAATATTTTATTCTTATTGAAGTATCAGCTAATTACCCATATAGTTCAACATACTTTTAAATGATAGCTGTGAAAAAACGCTTCATAATGGAATTAACTCTTTATCAAGTTAACGCCGTATTGGTCAGGAAGGCTGTAAAATATTTGGGGGGTAAAACTGAACTCAATATCTGACAAGTGCTTGAGTAATGAGGATATTGATGAACCGGAAGGGAAGCAAATAATATCTATTGACCATATAGTATCTTCACAATATATTATTGTCTTGTGTGCATTTTCAATACGAGGCAAAATAATCAATCATTTAAGTGTAAGGAAACATAGAAAATATGGCAAGGTAAGTTTATCAGGAATTTTCCCAAAAAGAGCTTTGCGAAGGTTACATTTACTTTTTGCTGCTGATTGTTGTTGCCGGATGTTTCGAGGCGGCAACGGCAGCTTTCTGTACTATACTTAAGTGGGACAGAAAGAACGCATTTTATAAAATCCTACCTGCCCGAATAGGTACAGGCGGGCCTGCCCGAATGACTCGTTCAGGCGGGTTAGCTAACATACCAGGAGTTAAGGTCACGCCATAGGCGGTCGCCTGAGGACGACCCTGAAGCAACCCACAGACCCGCCTATGGAGGGGATATGCCTTCGGCACGACTTTAGCCTTTTATTTCCTTACATGTTAAAGAAATCGAAAAATCACAGTTTATAACCCTGTTGAGTATATCTTAAAATGGTCGAATATATTTATACTTATGAGAATGTCCTCTGGTGGCTGGCCGTGGCGTCAATCATTACCTTTGTTTCCACTTTGATTGTTGTTCCTAAGTTGGTAGTTCGAATCCCTTCTGATTATTTCTCTCATCGAGAGCGTAATAGGATGCCATGTTCTGATCAGCATCCTGTAGTACAAGGGATATTGTTGATAGGGAAGAACGCTCTCGGATACGTATTCATTGTTGTTGGGATTATCATGCTGGTTCTACCAGGACAAGGCTTATTGACGATAGTAGGCGGGATAATGCTGCTGAACTTTCCAGGCAAGTACAGGCTTGAGCGGTGGCTGGTCATCCGTAGACCGGTACTGCGATCCATCAATTGGCTTCGTCGACGTTCAAATCGAGGCCCGCTTATTCTAGACTGATAATACCGCTCAGCAGGGCCGTATCGAGGAAGGAAGCATCCGGGCGGGTACGGGAATGACAATATCGTTTAATAATCGCTCAATTTAGGTTATAAAATTTATGTTTTACATTTCATCTTTTTTGTTTTTCATATCTTGGATATCTTGAGTAAACAAGTTTGATCAAAATCCGGAGAAAATATGAATAAACGAAATATGACAGGACACAAAAAGGTTCTTGCTGAGATATCTAAAACCAGGGATGCTTTTACAGAACTGGATGATTTCTTCCTCAAGGCAGATGAAGATATTGCCAATGATCCGGACGATCCGCGGGAAGGAATCGGCCGTTTCCCGGGTCTTGACAGATTAATGTTTCTCATACCATGCGTAATCTACCGCCTCGGGGAAGATATATCTAAAAGTAAAAGCGAGAAAAACCAGATGCGTTCGCCTCTGGAGCATTATTTAGTGATTCTTGCCATCAAACCACAGGCACGAATATCCTCT
>CAKKPF010000275.1 GCA_919901575.1 Candidatus Brocadiaceae bacterium | reverse complement strand
TTAATTTTTTTTTCAAAAATTTAATTTGGGAAATGTTTATGGAAACATATTGGCAATTACTTAGAAAAATAGGGAAGCAAGAGAACGATCCAGCAATAAATATAAAGATTTTGAATGGAAGTATAGCTAAATATTTGGGTGCATTCATTGATGACAATGAAATTGAACCAACAGAAGATACTTTGGCTTTTTTATTTGATAAGATAACCAACGAACTTGCCGAAAATATCATAGAAAATTTTGGAACTGAGCTTAGGGAAATAATACCTTTTATTGCAGAAAAATACGGTATTACGAGAACGCACTATTACAAATTATAAGATAAATCAAAGACTATAATGAAACAATATGAAGCCGTTATAATGGTCATGGAAGGTAAAGGTGGCTATGCCACACTTGGGTCTTTAAACCAAGAGGTGTTAAAAATTAAGGAATGCAAATGGAAAACTAAAACTCCATTTGCAAGTATTAGAAGAATTGTCCAAGATGAAAGATTTTTCTTTAAAATAAGACCTGGATTATGGGCATTGAAAACACACAAAGACAAATTGCCACCAGAAATCCTAGCAGTTAAAAGCGTACCAAAAACAAAACAAGAAGAATACACTCACACCTACTACCAGGGGTTGCTTGTTGAGATAGGAAACTTAAAAGAATATCACACCTTTGTACCAAACCAAGATAAAAATAATTCATATTTAGGTAAAAAACTTTGTGAGATTTCAACAGTTCAAAATATTTACAGATTTAGTTATGACCATATACTTAAAAGAGCCAAGACAGTTGACGTAATATGGTTTAATGAAAGGTACATGCCCGCCAGACTTTTTGAAGTAGAACATTCAACAACAATACAAAATTCTTTAATAAAGTTTGTTGAAATGCAGGATTTTGATACAAGTTTTCAAATAGTAGCAGATAACGTCAGGAAAAGAGAATTTGAATCAAAATTAACTTTAGAAGCTTTTAGACCAATACAAAGAAGAACTAGGTTTTTAAGCTACGAGGAAGTATCTGACTGGCATTCCAAAACTTATGAGATTACTACGCTAGAAAAAAATCTATTTTAAGTTTATGTTAATCACATGAAAAACATATCGAAAAAAGAAAATACCCGAATGTACGCATAAGATACGGAGTAAGACTTAATAGTATTACAAAATATTTCAGGAGAATAATATGGAAAAGGTGTATATGTCAAAAGAGGGTTACGAAAAATTAAAAAAAGAGTTAGATGAAAAGAAAAACGTAAAGAGGAGCGAGATTGAAGAAGCAATTGGAACGGCACGGGCACATGGCGATCTCAAAGAAAATGCTGAATATCATGCAGCAAGGGAAGCACAGGGTTTGCTTGAGGCAAAGATTCGCCAGCTTGAGGACAAGCTTGCAAGGACTGAAATTGTAGATTCCTCCAACATTCCAACCGATGCTGTTCATTTCGGAGCAAAAGTAGAAGTCGAAGACCTGGACACAGGAGATATTGAAAACTACGAATTGGTTGGCGCTGGTGAAGATGACCCGTTAAATGGCAAAATATTGGTCTCCTCACCTTTTGCGCAGGCATTATTAGAACACAAGGTAAACGAAGAAGTAGAGGTACATGCCCCGATGGGTGTATTGCGGTATAAGATATTAAAAATTGATTACTAATTCCAACTATTCATTAGAAGGTGAATAATATTTCGTTTCCAGATTATATTTTCGGCAAAGATGCTCTATAGTCCACTTTCTTTCCATCTTGGAAACTAATTGTATGAGTTTTGCGTGTTCCTCTTGTAGTGTCTTGTCATATATCTTATCTTTCTTTTCTATAATTTCCTTGCCGAAAACCTTGGCGTTAAAAGCTCCCATAAAAAACATGTTCTTTCCCACTTTGCGCCTCCCCTTTCTGTAAACTAATTTCTATACATTACTATCTTTTGAATAACTTAAACACGCTTATGTTCATAGTATCGGATATTTCGATAGAAACTTAAGAAATATATCAGTGTTGTCCGGTTAGGTTTTTGCATGCGTGGCTTTTGTCATACCCGAATGCCTTTATCGGGTATCTAAATGCCCGTTTATCCTAGATTCCCGCTAAAAGAATGCGGGAATGACAGCTTTTGGACAATTAATGGAACACACGCAAAAACCTAACCGGACAACACTGGAAATATATAATTGTTTTTTCTGTTTATGAACAATCTTAATTTTTCACCTTGATTTTAAATGTACGTAACCTTATTATGCCAACAAACGTTTACATTGGAACTTGCATTTAATCATATAATATTTTTTTTAGCCACAGATTAAGTACAGTGAAATATAGCTGTGACTAAATTAAGAACAATTTAAAAAATTCAGGGATCTAGAAATTCCTTAATTCTTAAATCTGAAACCCCGATGAGCGGGGAAATCGTAAATCGCAATATGCATCTCGCCTTAATAGACTGGTTTATTATTTGTGGATACTGCGTCCTTGTCCTGGCAGTGGGGATTTATTTCTCCAAAAGGGCAAGCAAGGACACCAGAGAATACTTCCTTTCGGGAAGCACTCTACCGTGGTGGCTAGTAGGGACATCCATGGTAGCCACAACTTTTGGAGCGGATACTCCACTTGCGGTAACAGAATACGTACGCAGTGACGGTATATGGCGTAACTGGTTCTGGTGGAACGCATCCCTTGGCGGACTCTTCGGCGTATTCCTCTTCTCACGACTCTGGCGAAGGACGGGCGTATTAACGGACAACGAACTTATAGAAATCAGGTACTCCGGCAAACCGGCAGCTGTCTTACGTGGCTTCAAGGCAGTATACTTCTCAACCATCTATAATTTTGTCGTAATGGGATGGGTGATACAGGCGATGGCAACCGTGTTTCGCGTAACATTAGGAATACCGCAAGAGAAACAGTGGATATCAATAGGTATATGCGTGGTTATAGCATTGGTTTATACCGTACTCTCCGGATTCTGGGGCGTCGTCGCAACCGACCTGATACAATTCATCATT
>CAKKPF010000274.1 GCA_919901575.1 Candidatus Brocadiaceae bacterium | reverse complement strand
AGAGGATTATGAATCAGGAAAAGACAAACCAGGTTTATTATGATTATTCTATGCATTAAATGTTTCATTTAAGCCCTCTGCAACTTTTGTTGCTTAGTCATATTACATAAGTTTCAGGAGTACTTTATACACCACGAAATTTTATAACCGACTCTCAGTAAATTAAAAAAATAACACAGCAGGATTTTGATGTCAAGTTAAAAGGCTAAAGCCTTAACTCCAAAAGATTTAAAATGGAAATTCCTATATAATCAAGTTAAAACAATACTGAGAATTCCGGACCCGCCTGGACCTACCCGCCTGACCTATTCGGGCAGGTTCGGGCAGGAAGGCAGGTAAATACTGAAGAAGTTTTCGGGCAATAGAATCATCTGGGATTTTATACCTTTCGTACAAATATGTTTTCTGCAACGTCCTTATCCAACGCCAATTGTGTCTCTCCATATTGAATAATAATACTCGGATGTTTTTGATGTATTGTGAGTTTGAGTCCGGGAATCACTCCTATTGCCGAAAGCCTGTCTAAACTTGCGTGAGATTTTGTTGTGACATATACCACCTTTACCTTTTCACCGGATCTGATTTCAGATAATGGATTTATTACAGGTCCCAGATTTCTTCTTGCACTCGTGCAACAATCACCTGGTGGAATCTTCTTTCCGTGAGGACAAACAGCAGGGTGTCCAAGCAATGTACAGATACTTGCAATAATTTCTTCATTTACGAAGTGTTCAAACTGGCAGGCGCCACGTTCAAACTCGTTGCCGCTCATCTCCAGCACGTCATTTAAAAGTCTTTCAGCAATACGATGACGCCTGATAATCCGTTCTGCTCGATTTCTTCCCGCATCAGTGAATACAATCCTGGAGTTATTAAGATTGATCAAATTCATTTCAACCATTTCGGTCAAACATTTTTTTGCTACTTCATTACCAAACTTATCATCCATAAGAGTGCTTTCCACCTTGCCATGATCCTCCTCAAGCATCCATATATACTCAAGCATCTCTTCTATTTGTAACTCATCAGCCATTTAAACCAACTCCTTACTAATGTAAACTTTTTAAATTGACAGCCACTGTAATATATATCTCAAGACTCCGCCAACAAGGAAAGAAAACGGTATTATAAAGGAGAGCATAAGAAATGCCGTCTTAGCGCCCCTTTCCTTTATCATAACAAAGAAATTTGCCAGGCAAGGCACAAAAAGCGTGATAACAACAAGTGCAACTATAAGTTGATTCGGATCAATTGTCAGGTTACCGGCTTTCTCCTCCAATGCCTTGAAAATACTCACAACAGCATAATCCCTGCGCAGGAAACCCAATATAAAACCTTTTGTCGTCTCAACCGGTAAACCCAGAAAATGCTTTACTACAGGACTGGCTGCACTTTCAATGTACGTTAAAATACCAAGTTTTGTAAGTATAAACAATATAAATGTGCCTAATACAAATAAAGGTACCGCCTCTTTAAGAAACCATTTAGTCCTGTAATAAGTCTTCAATAATATATTAGTTAACTTCGGTCGTCTAAATGGAGGCATTTCCATCAGGAAATCCGACCTTGTCCCCTTAAGAATCTTTGAAGAGAGATAACCAACCAGTAACATCTGAGAGAATATAACAACAAAATAAATTGTCAGGTGCAATCCGGATACTCTACCCAGTATTCCGGCAATCACCCCTAACTGAGCCGAACACGGCACTGCAAGGGCAAGCAGCAAAGTAGAAATTATCCTTTCCTTCTTAGTATCAAGGATACGTGTAGTCAAAGTGGCCATAGTATCACAACCCAATCCCAACACCATAGGCAATACTGCCTTACCATTTAAACCAAGTATCTTGAAAAACCTGTTAAGCATCACGGCCAGCCTCGGTAAATATCCGCTGTCCTCCATTAACCCGAAGCTTATGAAGAAAAAACCTACGATTGGCAGTATTATAGCGATGGAATAGGTCACACCTACCTGTATTATGCCCGCATCTTTACCAAGCAGCAATTCAAAGACGAAATTGTCAGCGCCAATAAATTTCTGACACAACAATCCGAGGTAATAATTGATTCCCTGAAAATTTACGTGCGTAAACACATATTCTATATTCGTAAATGGTATAAATGCTTTGAAATCAAACCCGCCGGACATCTCCAGGGATGAACCAAAGATCTTATTTTCAATGAAATCTACACAGTCTCCTGCGCCAAACTCACCCACAATTTTATAGATACCCCATAAAACCACAAGCAGCATTGGCCATGCCAGGACAGGATGCATAGTTAAAGTGCCCAGGATGCTGGTTATCTTCCGGCCTGTCTTGTATTCTCTTGAGAACAGATAAAATGAATAAGAGCCAACGGATACTCCGCCGCCCACAAGCTTCAATATCATAGCCGTTTGTCCACCTGCCACCACATAATTTGCAATCATAAACATCAGCAGATCCATAACTTTTAATCCGATAAAGAAAGAAACCAGAGGCATAATGAAGAAGAAAAAAGCATTTCTTGATATTTCACCTGCTTTCTCCTCTTTACCTCCGTAGCTTACAATCCCTTCCAATAAATCATCAACATATTCACTGCGTTTCCTGATTATTATGTAACTTAAAGAGTGGCCGTATTGCCTTTGTACATCATCCCTGACCTTGTGAATGCGGCTGATTACCTGCTTGTCAAATTTTAAAGTTTTCTCTAAATCCTCATCGTAAGACAGCAGCATTATGGCTATTGCCCTTTTCCTCACAGTAAGATTATCCGGCAGCAATTCCTCAATCCTCTTTATGCCACCCTCAATAACTTCGCCGTAATCTATTTTTATCTTTGGGACGTTTACCGAGTTAATTGAGTTTCTTAATGCTCCAATTCCATACTTTTGAGTTGCAATAGTCTTTGTTAGAGTTACTCCCAGTGTATTCTGTAATTTACCAGTATCGATGGTCATCCCCCTGTCCAGTGTCTCGTCCCACATATTTAAACTTATCGATACGGGAAGGCCCATTTCTGCTAACTGAGTAGTGATCAATAACCCCCTGTGTATATTCTTGGAATCCATTATCTGGATTATCTTCTTCTTTTCATCACTCAGAAGAATATCGCGCGCAACCCTCTCATCTTCTGAATGTGAAATCAGACTGTTGACTCCCGGCGTATCAATCACCTCAACCGTATTATTAGAACCCACATACATACCACGGAAAACTTCTACCGTTGTTCCCGGATAGTTTGAGACGGTTACGTACTTTCCGGTAAGCAATCCAAACAGTACGCTTTTCCCTACATTCGGATTACCAACCAGAGCGATCCGATAATCAATTGCTTCAGAATCAGAGCTTTTTGTTTTTATATCATGCATATCTAAAACCGTTTTATATAAGTATTAATTCCTCAGAGAGTTACAACGCCATTAAGTAAATTGACAGTGAGTCTCAATCACATTCTTCTATAAATAATATATGAATATTCTGTAAAGTCAATTTATTTTAAATTTATGGATAGAAATTTCCATTTTAAGTCTTAGAAACAAACAGGAACATATATAAGATGCCAATATATTCTTAACATTCACACATAATACCTGCTTGATTATAGATATTAATTTACGTATGATAATGCAAAAATTTCTGATAAATTTAACTTTAAAATGACACGTTTCTTATCTACAAAATATTATTAAATTTTTAAAAAAAAAGATGAATGTTTCGAGTAATGATTTCGGATCTAATGACAAATTCCTGAACACAGTTTTTCATCCTTCAGATTTCTCGAAGGACAGTGAGATAGCTTTCGCTCACGCCCTTAAGATAGCTCTTTCTGCAAATTCCAAACTGGAGCTTTTCCACGTAACAGCCGAGTCGCGTGACAGCAACTTAAACGACTTCCCGGGTATTCGACAAACTCTTGAACGTTGGAACGTGTTACCTGAAGGGATTACTAAGAGCCATCTGGCATATCTTGGACTTCACATTAAGAAGAAAATTGTTTCCAACTCTGATACGGTACGGTCTGTTTTACATCAACTTAAGAAGAATGCTGCTGACCTTATTGTCTTAGCAACGCATCAGCGAAAAGGAATTTCTCAATGGCTGCACAAACCAATTGCAGAACCGGTATCACGTCAGTCAGCAAAAATGACATTGTTCGTTCCTCATGGAGTTCAAGGCTTCGTTTCAATCAGTAATGGCAGTGTCAATTTAAAACAAATTCTCATACCCATAGCTCACGTTCCAGAACCCCAACCTGCAGTTGATACGGCCTCAAAACTCGCCGGTATGCTTGAGCTTGAGAAAGTAACCTTTATTCTTTTATATGTTGGATCCAAAAGCGATTTTCCGAAGGTAAACATATATGAAAAGAAGAATTGGACGTGGAAAATGGTTGCCAGACAGGGTAATATTATAGACCAGATTCTATATATGGAAAATGAGCATGCACCAGACCTTATTGTCATGGCTACACAAGGTCATGAAGGTTTCATGGATGACCTTCGCGGCAGCACCACAGAGAGGATACTCCGTAATTCCAGATGTCCTGTCCTTGCCATTCCTGATAACCAAAAACACTAAAAATGTTTATTGAAGATCACTTCTACAGTATCCTGCCTGATTCATTGCTAATCCATGCAATGTACAGACTTGTCAGTAGGAATTCCATATTAATCACTGAACAAACAAGTTTCTCAAATAATCTTGCGAAATATAACTAACTAATATATATTGAACACGTAATTTCACTCGCACATTCAATACCTGAATCCCTCAATCATATCCGCATCTAGCCTAAATACTTACTCAGCAATTCTACAGTTTCTTTATCATATAGTTTGTCTTTGCCGTATCCTTCTACTGCTCCGCTTTCTATGGCTTTGTCCATTTGATCTTTGTAGTTGGTAACCATCATCAATGGCGCCTTGAAACGCCCATCCTTTTTTATCTCCTTTATCAACTCCAGGCCGCCCTCCTGATCGAACGCCCCTATACGGTTAATTATTACTAAATCGTAATCCTGCTTTTCTAAATAACCTATTGTCTTCTGTAATAGTTTCACCCTTGTCACCTTTGCGGAAAAGTTTTTCTCAATCAATGAAGTAACTAGAGGATTGTCCAGGTCACAATGGCCGACTATCAATACATTTTTCAATTAATTACTATCCTCCCCCCATTAAATACAATAAGCTGATTTCCTGCATCAGCCCTTATCTTCACATTACTTTACCTAATCTATCGGACAATTACGTACATGTCAAGGATACGAACTTTTTTTAAACAATATAGTAGAAACTTTAAACTGTAAATTATGCGTTTTTATTGATAATATATCCAAAAGAATTTTTGATACTTCGACGGCGCTCAGTATGGCCTCGACTGAGCTCAGCCGAATGTCCAACCCTGAGCAAATCCAGTCCTTGAGATCGGGGAAAGTCGAAGGATTGATTTAGGATTACAGATTTACGATTTTAAACATGCAAAAGAATGAAAATGAAGGAAGCAAAGAGCCTTCGGTAGATTTTATCAGGGCAATTGTCGCCGAAGATATCAGAACAAATAAGTGGGACGGAAAGGTAATCACAAGATTTCCTCCGGAGCCAAACGGTTTTTTACATATAGGACATGCCAAATCAATCTGTCTGAATTTTGGCATTGCGGCTGAAAACAAAGGCGGACGTTGCCATTTGAGATTTGATGATACCAATCCTGTCACAGAAGAAGACAGGTACGTTAACTCTATACAGGATGATGTGCGCTGGCTGGGCTGGGACTGGGGAGAGCATTTATACTATGCTTCAGATTATTTCGGGAAGATGTATGAGTATGCCGTTGAGTTAATCAAAAAGGGATTCGCTTATGTTTGTGATCTGGATGCCGGCCAGATAAGAGAGTACCGAGGAACCCTGACAAAACCAGGCAAAGACAGTCCTTACAGAAACCGCAGTGTTGAAGAAAACGTGGCTCTGTTCATGCGGATGAAGGATGGCGAATTTAAAGACGGCTCCCGTGTACTTCGCGCTAAAATAGACATGGCTTCACCTAATATGAATATGAGGGACCCGGTTATGTACCGCATCTTACATGCAGACCATCACCGCACCGGTAGTAAATGGCGCATATATCCCACCTACGACTGGGCACATGGTCTGGAAGATTCTATTGAGGGAATCACGCATTCTATCTGTACACTGGAATTTGAGAACCACAGGCCTTTATATGACTGGTACCTTGACAAACTGGAAGTTCATCATCCTCAGCAGATTGAGTTTGCGCGCCTGGAACTTACCTATACCGTTATGAGCAAGCGAAAGCTTCTGCAATTGGTTGAAGAAGGACATGTTAAAGACTGTGACGATCCCCGCGTGCCCACTATTTCCGGTATGCGAAGGCGTGGATACAGCCCTGAAGCCATTCGGCAATTCTGCAGGCGCATAGGAATCAACAAATTCAACAGCACTATTGATATCGCTCTGCTGGAACATTGCATACGTGAAGACCTGAATAAGACTTCCAACCGCGTAATGGCCGTTTTAAGGCCATTGAAGGTAGTCATAGACAACTATCCTGAAGATGAGGTTGAATGGATGGACGCTGTAAATAATCCTGAAGACCCTGATGCCGGAACCAGAAAGGTTCCATTCTCAAAGATATTTTACATCGAACAGGAAGATTTCATGGAAGACCCTCCCAAAAAGTTCTTTCGTTTAGGACCTGGCAGAGAGGTAAGGCTGCGCTATGCTTATTTTGTCACCTGCACCGATGTGGTAAAGGATGATGATGGCCGTGTAGTTGAATTGCACTGTAGTTACGACCCGGCTACCCGTGGCGGCAATGCCCCGGATGGACGTAAGGTTAAGTCTACACTTCACTGGGTTTCAGCTTCCCATGCATTACGTGCCGAAGTCAGATTGTATGACCATCTTTTTACAAAGGAACTTCCTGACGAAGCGGCAAATGGAGAAGATTTCAGATCAAACCTGAACCCGAAATCACTTCATGTTCTTTCAAACTGCATGGTAGAACCCAGCCTCAAAGATGCAAGGCTGCTTGATAGATTCCAGTTTGAAAGGCTTGGATACTTCTGTGTGGATGCGGATACCACTGAAGGCAACCTGGTTATCAATCGAACTGCAACTCTCCGTGACACGTGGGCAAAGATTCAAAAGAAGGAGCATAAAAAGTAAAATAGTCACTCTGGTGTATTTATTGTTTTCAATCTCTTTCGAAAGTACCAGACTTTCCGCCTGATTTTCTGACCAGGTATATATCACTTATGAGCATTGATTTGTCTGCGGATTTGCACATATCATATATAGTAAGCGCACAAACAGAAACTGCCGTGAGCGCTTCCATCTCAACACCAGTCTTTGCAGTAATCTTCACTTCCGACGTGATTTCAATGGAATCCAGGTTATTGTTTGTATAATCTATTTTTACAGAATTCAGATTAAGCGGATGGCACATCGGGATAAGTTCGCTTGTCTTTTTTGCAGCCATTATGCCTGCCACACGGGCCACTCCCAGAACGTCACCTTTTACTACTTTCATGTCCATAATCAAACTAAAGGTTTCCGGCTTCATGGTGACTTTGGCATGCGCCACGGCAATGCGTTCAGTGATTTCCTTATTGCTGATGTCTACCATCCGTGAAGCGCCATTTTCGTCGATATGAGTAAGTTTGTTTTCTTTTGACATGATAACTGGATTAACTGAAAAAGAGAGTAATTTCCTGTGTTACTCTACACGTCTTCTCATTGCAGCTTAAATTATCAACCGCCAATCTGATTCATTACGGCATTGTTCTTCCCTGAATGAACGGTTGGCTTCATAGTCGTTACCTTTATAAATGCCTCTGTCAGTGCTTCAGCCAGTTCTTTTTCATTTAAATCAGAAGAACGCAGGATATCTTTCACATCTACCTCCCCGCCACTTAACAGGCATGAACGCAGCCTTCCATCGGATGTAAGCCTCAGACGATTACAGGTACTGCAAAACGGCTTGGAAACCGCTGAAATGAACCCAATGGACCCTAATCCACCCTTTATCCTGTATATCGTAGCAGGGCCTCCTCCTACTCTCTGCTTAACAGGCACGAGATCTCCAACCTCTTTTACTTTCTCCATTATTTCAGAGGTTGGCATGAACCTTTCTTCATCAGCCATGTTTTTCCATCCGGAGGCCATCAGTTCTATAAACCTCAATTCAATGTCCCGCTCCAGAATATATCTAACAAAATCCTGGATTTCATCATCGTTTGTTCCACGCATAACGACTGCATTCATCTTAGTACGCTTAAAACCGGCTTTCAACACCTCTTCAACCCCTTCAAAGACTTCCTGGATTTTGCCTCCTCTTGTTATATCGTGAAACCTGTCTTCTCTCATAGTATCCAGACTAATATTCAGTCTTGATAGTCCGCTGCTTTTCAATTCCGTTGCAAATTCCTTCAGGAATACACCGTTTGTCGTCATTGCTATATCATCAATACCCTTAATACCTGTAATATGTCTGACCAGGGATGTGATACCTTTCCTGACAAGTGGTTCGCCACCCGTAATCCGAATCTTGTTTATACCAAGACTCACTCCATGTTTTATTATCTTCAGTATTTCTTCGAAGCTGAGGATTTCTTCTTTCCTGCTCAATTCTGTTCCGCCTGGAGGCATGCAATATACACACCTTAAGTTACACATATCTGTTACAGAAATTCTCAGATAACTAATTTTCCTTGAATGTTTATCAATCATTTAAATTAGTTCACTCCGTTCACTAATTTAGAAGTTTTACTAATAATCTTTTTTGTTATTTCTATAAATGCTGATGAATTCTTAGAACCGTTGTTATCCGCTACAAATGCCTTTCCTTCATCACATTTGGAGACAATCTCAGGGTCAAGAGCTATCCTTCCAAGGAATGGCACTTTCATCCTGGCCGCAATTTTCTCTCCACCCCCGGATTTAAATACGTCAATCTCTTCTTTACAATGAGGGCAGGTCAGGGTACTCATGTTTTCAATAATACCCAGAACAGGCACGTTATTATCTTTTGCAAATAATATTGCCTTTTGAGCATCCAAAAGCGCAACTTCCTGAGGCGTTGTCACTATAATGGCCCCGTCTACCTTTCCCATTAACTCGATCATGGTGATTGGTTCATGACCAGTACCCGGAGGCAAATCAGCTAATAGAAAATCAAGCTCTCCCCAGTTAATGCTGCCCACAAGTTCACGGAGATAATCATACTTTGCAGTATCCCTCCATGCAACCGGCTGATCGGGGCTTTCAATGAGAAATGCCAGTGAGACTACCTTGAGATTATCATTAACAGATAATGGATCGATACCATTCTCATTGTCCTTAAGCCTTCCACCTTCCACACCGAGCATTTTGGGAATATTGGGGCCGTGTATGTCAACATCCGCAATCCCTACCTTATAGCCCATTTCAGCTAGAGCCACTCCCAGATTGACTGTTACCGTACTCTTGCCAACACCGCCCTTGTTAGACATAATCATAATCTTTTTCTTTATCATGGCCATCCTGTTACTCAAGGCCCATTCATTGTGTTTCAACCCTTTTTCAGGTTTCTTACATGTTTCAAAATCACGACAAAACTCACACGTGGCTAATCTCTTACACTCACTCATATTTTCTTGCCTTCATATTCATTGGTTCAATTATCCTAATTATGCCATTTGCTATTCTTCTAAAGTTATTACTGTTGAGGAACGACCTTGATGGCTATTGGCTGATTTACAGTCTTGCATACAGTTTCACAAATACCACAACCCACACATTTGTCTCTTCTTACTACAGGTTTATTGTCTTCCTGATACATTGCGCCCGGGATAGGGCAATTCTTTACACATTGCTCACAAAATTGTACACCGTATGCCATGCAATTAGACTCATTGATATATGCCTTGCCCATCGCAACGTCTTCCTTGTCCTTCACCTCTATCAAGGCTCCATCCTTACACGCCCTTATACAAGGAAAACCTTCGCATAGATAGCAAGGCGTTTCTTCAGGTATAATAATGGGTGTATTATCTGCAATATCAAAATCTTTATCTAACTTTCGTATACTGTAATGCGGACATGCCTTCACGCATTCATCGCATCTTGTACATAATGCAAGGAATTCTTTTTCATTCAAAGCTCCAGGAGGCCTGATATACCGCCTTGTTTTAGCGTTGATATCAGGATCAGAATTAGGATTAGTAACAGCGGCAACCTTGGTTTTAACTATCTCGCCAACGGCGTTTCCTATATACGAAAAGGTTTCCTTAAAAAACTCTCTTCTTCCGCGGTCTATTATCTCATCATCCATTTATATAACCTCACTATGTGTGCCACGTTCAGCAGCTTTATGTACTTTATCTGAAAAGTGGTCTAAGTACAACAACCCGTCTGACATCGAGAAATTGTATGGGAATATAGGCAGCCTTTTGTCAATTTCCGCCTTTACGTACTCGTAAATACTGCCTGCCTCTTCAGGGGTCATCCCCTCGTTTGTCTCGTAAAAGAATCCAAGACTTAAATCGTCTTGTTTCGGATGCCCTATTTTTGTCAAACCATACTTTCCGGGATCACGCATTATTGGAGCATGCTTTTCCAATTCAAACAGACATGCAAGACATGAGGCACCTTTGGACTCCATGTATCTCTTATTAGATATTACAAAATCAAGCGTTTCAAGAGCTTCCTCCCTGGTTTCTGATGGAAAACCGACGATAACATACATATGTACGGCAATGTCTGCATCCAGACAATAATCTATTATGTTCTTAGTTATTTCTGTCTCAATCCCCTTGTCCATTAAGGAAAGCACCCTTTTATTAGATGACTCCAGGCCAAACACCATCTTAAGGCATCCTGCATCTCTTGCCTTATTTAATACCTCTTTTGTAAGCCATTTATCAAACCTGACTCCCGCCATCCACTTTATGTCATTGCCATCCTCAATTAATCTGGAACTCAAATTTTCCAATTGTTTTACCGGCATGCACTCATCACTGAAGAACATGAATTCTGTATTATACTTTTCTTTCAGTTTTTCTATATCTTCAAGCACTAAATCCAGATTTCTCAATCGGAATCTCAGATTATCTATATGGAGGTTACAAAACGTACATTTTCTCCAGTAACACCCCCTCGAACCCTGCAAGGGTAAAACCCTTATTGGAGATAAATACTGATCCAGTGGAAATCCATCGTAATCAGGAGTAGGCAGGGAATTTATATCCTCTATTCGGAACGGCTTATTTACTCGAATCTGATTCCCATCTCTATAAACAAGGTTAGGAACCTTAGTAAAATCCTTCTTGCCGTCAAGCTGTTCTATTAACCCTAAAAGCGCATGTTCTCCTTCAAATACTATGAAACTATCCACCAGTTCAAAAAGTGTATGATTATCCTGAATATTATCAATGAGCTTCGTGAAAACGCTGCCACCCATAGTTATATGAACATCCCTGTTCACTTCTTTCAGCAACCTCGCCAGTGTAAATGCCGGCATTACCTGTGATGTTGCCGTTACGGATATGCCGACGAGTCCAGGCATTTCACTGACTATAGAGTCAAGTACGTGCTCCTTAAACAAGTCACGATACGGGTTTTCATATTCATCGTCTGAAGCCTTCGTAACATCCACAGATGAATAAACACTGTATCTCATAGAATTGTCAGCAATCGATATTTCAGATGGGCAGTACAACATTCCGAATGCCTGCAGCCACCTGTCAATAATCTTCCAACTCTCAACATAGTCATTTATGTCGTAAAACCCTTCAGACCTCAAAGTCGCCTTCGCCCATTCTACTTTCTGAACTAAGTTCTCGACTTCTATCACGTCTCTTGCCCATTCAAGCCTTGAAAACACTTCGGTCTCGTTATTTTCGCGTCCAAATGTTTCTATAACGTTGCTGAGTCTTTCTATTATGTTTGCATGAGTTTCCTTTACTTTTTCAGAAGAAAGCAGGGCATCCATTATCTCAATATTCAGATCACGTATTGAAACATTGTCTACACCCTCTTTCTTTAAAAAACCCTGTAGTGAAGCCAAGCTTAAAAACGGCTGTGAAGGAATCCAGGAAGGTGGAAATATCAATGAAACACGCAAATCTGCTCCTTAATATATTATTATGCGTTAATATAAGCCCAAATTGAGCGATTTTGTAGCCGCAACCGTTCGGCTGAGCTCACGCCGATGCCTTGAGGTTGCGTAACTTACGCAAACCCATCAAATGATGAAAAACGCAGGCTACCCGCCTGTACCTATTCGGGCAGGAAGCCAGCGGCTACAACGGCATGTAATATAAAATCGCT
>CAKKPF010000273.1 GCA_919901575.1 Candidatus Brocadiaceae bacterium | reverse complement strand
TAGTCGTTACCGGTGTAATCTTCAGTATATTGACCTTATATCTAAATGCCGAAGTATTACCCAGGTCTTATTTCAAAGTAAGACAACTTCAAGAAAAAGCAGTCAAACGAGTCCTTGCTACACACTTTATAAAGGCTCAGAAGAAGGTTGATTTTTACCCGTACCAGATTTTCATAAGTAGTGTGGAAGTCGGTGTTTACAAGAACATTGCAGTTTTTGAGTATGCTGATGATTATATAATTAATATACTATTGGCGGAGGAAGGTGAAATAGAAGTAGATGATTCTGGCAATAGGGTATTACTAACATTAAGGCGTGGTGAATTTCTTAAGCCTGATATTAAAAACATTATAGATACGCCTAAAATGGGGAGTTTTGAGGAAGCCGTATTTGAGATTCCATTAGGGCAGAAAGTACGGCATTCAGCATTAAAATATGCTACGTTAACAAATCTTATTGCACAAAGAGGGGAAATTAATAATGAATTAAGTGGTTCAGAGAGATTATTTGAAGACCCGGAGAAAACTATCAAGATTACAACGGGAGAAATTTCATCTATAAATGATGAAATTAAAAAAGTTGAGGAGAGACTGAAAAAAACTGAAGAGGAAATAATGAAGTCAAGAACGAATATTTCGAAGCAGGAGGGAATGATAAAACGTGCAAAGTTTGATAATAGTATCTTTGAAAACTATATAAATGTGGCAAGAAATAATATTAGTAAGTTGACGCAGGAAAAAGAGAGTGAAGAAAACATGGAAGTAATGGAACATAAGAATAAGAGAGAGGAGGAGTTTGCCAAAAATATTTTGTTAATTGAAAAGATAATAGAGAAAGAAAGACTGAGGATTAAAAAAGCAAAGAGGAGGATATTAATATCTGAGAGATCAGTAGAAGATGAGAAAAAAAGGATTGAGGAGATAGAGTTAGATATAGAGAAAATTGATCGTGACAAAGAAGAGAAGGAGAAAGAACACCTGGCACTTACTGAACGTATTGAAATGGCAGAAAAGCAAAAGATGAGTCGTGAATTGTCAATAAACATTCACAAGAGACTATCTCCTTCTCTTTCCAGCCTCACGTTTATATTGATAGGTATTCCGTTAGGTATAATGACAAGAAGCAATAATATGCTTATTAGTTTAGGGATTAGTTTTATATTAATACTTTTCGTTTACTATCCGTTAGTTGCGACAGGATTAATCTTGGCGGAAAGTATGAATTTTCCAATTATTCCTTCAGTTTGGGGGGCAAACGTCATTAATCTGATTCTAAGTGTAGTGCTATTTAGAAAGATATTTAATAAATGATTTCATTGGTATGTGTAATATGTAAGAATTTCAGGTGGTTACCGTAGAAACTGATAACAATCTTGACTTTTCCATTCAATTAGTTATATTAAAAGTTCTACTTAATCCGCAATAGAGATACTGAAGTTAGCAACTTATAAATTCTAAAATAGTAATCTTTTATTGAAAATGTCAAACTATAATAGTTACTACAAACCGGGGTTTGGCGTATCAATCGGGAGTAAATGGACCAGGGTCATTATGATACTGATAATTACAAATGTCAGTATTTTTATAATCCAGCTTTTGTTTTCCTCTATTAGTTCCCAATGGGGTGCGCCGGTTATGGACACATATCCGGATACAGATGGCGTAGTTCATCATGTACGATTGGGTCCTGACAGGTTTACAACCGTTTTCTGGCTCTACCAACCATTTGCTGTAGGAAAAATGTGGTTGTGGCAGTTTGTAACGTACATGTTTCTACATAGTGTCTCTGATCCCTGGCACATAATAATCAATATGCTTGTGTTATGGATGTTCGGTAGCGAAGTTGAAAGAGCAATGGGCACAAGAAAGTTCTTAACCATGTACTTTACGGCAGGTATCTTTGCCGGCATATTCGGCTGTCTGTTTACACCTAATAGTCCAATACTTGGCGCTTCTGGTGCAATCTTTGCAGTTGAAATTGCGTTTGCTATGTTTTTCCCGAATACCACTGTAATTTTTTATCTCTTTCCAATAAAGGCAAAATACCTTGTAATGATTTTTGCGGGTATAACTGTATTAAACTGCATAATGCCAACCGGTGGTAATGTCGCGCATTTCGCTCACCTCGGAGGTCTTCTTTATGGTTTCCTGTTCATTCGTTATGAGCCAAGGTTTAGTAATTTGCTTGTGTCATGGCAGAATCAGCAACAGGAGAAGGAATATAAAAAAGAGAAAGATATTAAAAACGGAGTTGACGCTTTGCTGGATAAGGTTAACCGTACAGGTATGAAAAGTTTGACGAGGAAGGAGAGAAGTTATCTTAAGAATGCAAGTAAAAGATATAGAAAAATGCGCAATAAATAGCACATTAGAGTCCACGATTAAATTAAGTATTTCTTCACAAGAAATTTTGTTTATGCGAGTCTCAGTTAAAGTGGAAATGCTATAACAGTATTCATTTCAAACATAACCGAGTCATTCGTCCTGTCATTTTTACCCGATGTCCTTTCTGATAGGTAAAAATCTCATTTGTGATGTTACAACTAAGTAGTTTTATAAAGTCCGTTCCAAACATCTTCAGAAAATAGAAAGTTAATAGGTCATGTACTTGTCGGGTGGAAGAAATAAAATCTCCATTAGGAACCTTTACACCAGATGTTGTTCCGTTCCATGTGAAAATAATATCATGGTCAGGGTTCAATTGGCTCAGATCTGCTATTTTACCATAATCAGCCTTGAAATTTCGTACCTATAAGTTCAATGTTTTAAATATATATGATCAAACAATCATACATTAGGAAGTTTCAAATG
>CAKKPF010000272.1 GCA_919901575.1 Candidatus Brocadiaceae bacterium | reverse complement strand
CTCGTTAGGGTTTTTGTGTATGAAACTATTAGGTCAGGTTAGAGATGTAATTCGGGAGAGGCATTATTTTAAAAAGCTGGAGGTAATGTTACAACCTAAAATAAGTTTATACAAAATGTCTGATGTTACCAGCAAATTAGAATAGCATAAATTCAAATATTATAAATGATGGGTTCTCTTTCTCCGTTTCATCTGCGCCAATCCCTGCCCGAAAATCTTTTTTGGCGGGTGCGTCCAAAATAAATTAAAACTGAACGTAAAACTTACTATTCCTGGGGCCGTCAAACTCGCAGAAGAAGATTGACTGCCAGGTTCCTAATAGAAGCTGACCGTCTTTAATGATAACTCTTACGGAGGAACCGAACAGAGACGCCTTGATGTGGGCGTCGCTGTTGCCTTCCATGTGAGAATAGTTGTCCCGCTGAGGGATCAACTCCTCAAGCTTTTTTAGTATATCCCGTGGAACGTCAGGGTCGGCATTTTCATTAATGGTGACCGCAGTTGTGGTGTGTGGGACGAATACCGTGACCACGCCTTCCGAAACCTCTTCTACCAGGTCTTGAATCTGCGCCGTGATGTCGATAAACTCGTTACGTTTTGACGTTTTAATGGAGAATTGCTTGATCATATCAAATTAAAGATACGAGTAGGGTCATTCAGGTGATAGTAATTTGTGTTTCAGCCAAAAGGCAAAGGTGGCTCCGTCCGAATGCCTTTTTATAGTATTACGAAAAGACTGCAAGCAGGACACCGGCGGCAACTGCAGAACCAATTACTCCCGCAACATTTGGGCCCATTGCATGCATAAGCAGGTAATTGTGCGGGTCCTCGTCCAGCCCTACCTTATTAGAGACCCTGGCCGACATGGGAACCGCCGATACACCGGCAGACCCGATTAGGGGATTTATCTTGCTGACCGAGAAGAAATTCATGATTTTTGCCATGATAACGCCTGCTGCGGTACCAGATGAAAATGCAAAAAGTCCGAGCACAATAATACCGAGTGTCTCAAGATTAAGAAACTTGTCCGCAGACAGTTTGCTTCCAACTCCAAGGCCAAGAAAAATAGTTACTATGTTGATGAGTGCGTTTTGCGACGTATCGTTCAATCTTTTGACTACGCCGGATTCGCGCATAAGATTTCCGAACATCAGGAAACCTATAAGGGGCGCTGCTGACGGAAGCAGCAATGCACAGAGAATGATGACAACTATTGGGAAAATGATCTTCTCCCGTTGAGACACATATCGGAGCTGTGACATCTTGATCTTGCGTTCACTTTTAGTGGTAAGCAGTTTCATGATGGGGGGCTGAATTATGGGAACCAGCGCCATATATGAATAGGCTGCAACGGCGATGGAGCCGAGCAGTCTCGGGCTCAGCTTTGTGGCCAGAAAGATCGAAGTCGGTCCGTCCGCGCCTCCTATAATGGCGATAGATGAAGCATCCTTGAGAGAAAAGTCAATACCTGGAATATATTTGTCCAGGAGTATGGCGCCGATCAGGGTTGAAAAGATAGCAAACTGAGCCGCCGCTCCAAGCAATGTGGTACGGGGGTTTGCAATCAAAGGTCCAAAGTCCGTCATGGATCCAATACCCATAAATATTATGAGCGGAAAAATACTTGTCTTGATGCCGGCATCAAACACATACCGAATAATTCCACCTTCGTCGTTAATAAAGGCAAGAGGGATATTGCAAAGTATGGCTCCCATCCCAATGGGAATTAAGAGAAGCGGCTCAAACTGTTTGGAAATGCCGAGATATATGAGGAGTAATCCAACACTGATCATAAGCACTCTTCCCACACCTTCCGTCCAATCAATTGCATTGTCGAAAATCAGTGCATATATACCTGTACTTTCCAACAAATTCTTAAAAACTTTGGTAAAAGACAGTTCATCGGCATCTTTTTCGGTTTCTGTAGATTGAACAATAATGTCCTGTTTTTCTATTTTGAGAAGAGTTGTTCCTGCTGGTATAGATCTATATATTCTATAAAGAGTTTCATTGATATATGTAATTTCTCCTGATATACCGGACGTAACTGTAATCTTATTATGGTTCTGATCCACAAAAAGAGCAAGAAAATCACCTTCCCTGATCTTATCGCCTACCTTAAGCTTTGCGCCATCTTTTAGCGATACATTCACAAGAGTTATACTGGTTGGTACAGTCAGGGTAACGGTATTTCGGGAAGTGGTAAAAAATTCTTGTGCCTTTACTGTACTTGCCAGTAAGAAAAAGACAATAAAAAGAAATGAAATTGTGCTTATATATCCTGTTTTCATTTATATAGTGCTGATTATTCTATCATAGCCAGAGCGCTGCCATTCTTAACATTGTCTCCCACAGCTACTTCTATTGCAATGATTTTGCAGTTTTTTGGGGCCTTTACCGGATACTCCATTTTCATTGCCTCGAGGACAAGAATAACATCCCCTGCCTTCACAGTATCTCCCACCCCGGCTTCTATATGAGTAATTGATCCCGGCATGCTGGCAACAATCGGTTCGCCTTTAATAGTTATCGCTGGCGCAGATGGTGTTTGTGCAATTGTCTGAACTGCCCCAGTACCCTCGGCAACGGTTACATTAAATGATTTACCATCAACCGTAACGGTATAATTTCCGGGACTCTTTGTGCCGGCGGCCTTAACAGGAGGGGCCTTGGCTTCTGTTTCTTTAGAAATTTTCCTGATATTCTCTTTCATTTTTCCATGCAGAAATTCAATACCCTTTTCTCCGCAGGCATACGCAATGAAAATATTTTCATCAGTAACCTCTAGCTTGTTTTCCTGAAGTATCTTAGTGGCCTCTGGGATTCCAGGTTCAAGGATGTCCAGTGGATGACCGTAGAATGGCTTTTTTCCCAACTGTTCTTCTGCAAGTTTTACGATTTCCGGATCAGGTTTTGAAGGTGTACGGCCAAAATAGCCAAGCACCATGTCGCCGTAACCTTGCGTAATCTTTTTCCATTTACCCAGAGTTACATTAGCATAGGCTTGTTGAAAATAGAACTGTGATACCGGTGTAACCGAAGTGGCAAATCCACCTTTTTTGACGACTTCAGTCATCTCTCTTATGACCTGTGGGTAAAGATGAAGCGTTCCCGTATCGCGCATCATCATAGTATTTGCTGTCAGCGCTCCGCCGGGCATTGGCGAAAGCGGTATGATTGGAGAAACCTGCTTTGCCTCTATTGGAATAAAATAATCCTTCATGCATTCTTCAAATACCGTCTCTGCCTTGACAATCTTCATCACGTCTATATCAATCGTCCAATCCATGCCTTTAAGTGCATGCCACATTGAAATAATATCAGGCTGACTTGTGCCGCCGCAAACGGGGCTTTTTGCAAGATCAATACCAAAATTATCATCTTTTGTCGCCCCTCCCTCAATTGCGCCCAGATAACATGATACACCGACTCCGGCAGTATCGTGAGTGTGATACCAGAGCAATACATCGTCTCCGAGAAGTTTTCGGGCGCCTATAAATGTGTCAAAAACCTTCTGTGGATTAGCGGTACCGCTGGCATCCTTAAAACATATTGAATCATAGGGGAGGCCTGAATCCAAAATTGTCTTCAGGCGGTGGAGATAAAATTCGGCGGTATGCGCCTCCTCACATTCTTCGGGGAGATCCATGAGGGTTATGCATACTTGATGGTGAAGGCCGGCTCTAGTTATGCACTCACCGGAATATTCAAGGTTTTGAATATCATTAAGCGCATCAAAGTTGCGGATAGTAGTCATTCCGTGTTTCTTAAAGAGTATTGCATGAAGATTAATAATATCTTTGGGTGATTGTGACAGGGCAACTACATTAATACCCCTGGCAAGAGACTGAAGATTGGCATCAGGTCCGGCAATCTTCCTGAAAGTATCCATCATATTAAAAGCCGATTCATTACAGTAAAAGAAAAGAGATTGAAACCGGGCGCCGCCGCCTGCTTCCATATGCATAATACCCGCTTCTACAGAGGCCGCTACCGCAGGCATAAAATCCTGTGTAAGCACACGTGCGCCAAAAACAGACTGGAATCCATCCCTGAATGAAGTGTCCATGAATCTAACTTTCTTCACAATAGCCACACCCTTTCATTTAAATACATATTTCCTGAAACTAAAAACTGATCTTCATTTTATCAAAAGCATATCATTAGTTTTAATTTATGCGCTTCTGTATGCATGAACGGCGGCTGATATGACTGCGGTTTGTATGCTGCCGCTTCTTGCATCAATACCTTTCTTTTTCTTTCTTCTGCGGGCAAGTTCTTCTTCAGCCAGGGCCGATTCTTCTTTGCGTGTATGCTCCCGGGTACAATAAGCGAGCAAAGACACGACAAGATTCAGAAGCACAAGGAAAATATATACAACACCCATACCAACAAACATAAGCATAACTGCATTGCCGATCATTAATAACCTCTCTTAAGGTATAAATTATTAAAAGCTAAATTGAGCGATTTTATATTACATGCCGTTGTAGCCGCCCGCCTGGGCGGGCGTTTTTCATCACTTGATGTGGCTACGTAAGTTACGCAACCTCACAGAGCTAAGCTCAGCTTTGAGGTTGCGGCTACCAGCCCGATACTCATTCTGGCGGGCAAAATCTCTCAATTTGGGTAAAAGCTATTTCTCCCGAGTTAAGACTGATAATACCATGCTTTTCACATTCAAAAAGCAATGTCCCGTCATCATTCAGGTCAATTATCTTTCCTGAATATGCATCCCGTTTCACGTCTGTAAATATGATTTGTTCATTTATAAATGCCAATCTTTTCTTTATCTCCAGGCGGTTATGTGTAAATCCACTCTGGCGCAATACATTAAAACAATTAATGATTATTTCAAGAAGTTTTTTTAACAGTTCAAGCCGTTCAACTGTATGGTGCAATTCGCAGCGAAACGATGTGGCAGGAATGTCAATGCAAGAAAGAGATTTTCCCATGCTGTTTACGTTGAAGCCGATTCCCAGTATTCCGTATACATTCTCATTGGATTCTGCAATTTCACACAGTATACCGGATATTTTTTTCCCCTGTATAAGCACATCATTCGGCCATTTTACATATGGTTTCAAACCGTAACCTTCCAGTAACTGAGCAACAGACAGGGCTGCAATCTGTGTAATATTTTGCCTGAGTTTCTGCTCCAGGGATGTAAGCGGCAACATGAGTGAAAATGTAAGATCCTGGCCTGGTACAGAATTCCATACCCTGTCAAAACGTCCTCTTCCATGCGTCTGCTCATTAGCCCAAATTGCCGAGAAATCAGGTAAGGTTAAACAATGCTGTTTTAAGAATGCATTGGTAGAATCCAATTTATTGTACTTATAAATTGTGTATGTTGCCCCATCAGGTTTGATGATTTCAGGTTTTTGTTCTTTATTCATAGCAAAGGCCTGGTGCGTTTGTATTAGATCGATATTCGAACCTGAACACGTCTTTCTGGCAGGTACCGTTTGATACGGACAAGCATAAATTACTCAACTTAGGTTATAGTAAGCATTTTATTTAGTTACCTATGCTACTGTCTTCTGTCGCTTGCGGTCATGTTCCCTTAATAATCTTTTTCTGAGACGAAAAGTTTTTGGCGTAACCTCTATCAGCTCGTCATCTTCAATGTATTCCAATGCCATTTCCAGTGTCAAATCCCGGGGAGGTGACAGTTTTATTCCCTTATCCGATGTGGCAGATCTTATATTTGTGGCCTTTTTGGCACGGCACACGTTTACGGCTATATCGTTTTGTTCGCAATGTTCACCAACTATCATCCCTTCGTAAACTCTGTCACCAGGGCTGGCAAACATGATTCCCCTGTCACGTAAGCCGTCAAGAGCGTATGCTGTCACAACTCCACCTGTCATAGATACCAGGACACCCTGAGTCCTGTGTGGAATGTCTCCCTTGAAATACTCGTATTCATAAAAGTTGTGATACATAATGGCGGTTCCCTGTGTAGAGCTGAGGAGCCGTAATCTTAAACCAACCAGTCCACGTGAAGGAAGTTTGAACTCAAAATTTATCCGCCCGTTGCTTTCCCGCATATTCAGCATTTCACCCCTTCTGGCTCCCAGCAGTGAAATAACCTGACCATCGAATTCTTTTGGAACATCAATCACGAGGAACTCTACAGGTTCGGCCTTTTTCCCGTTAATTTCCTTGAATATAACCTTTGGTTTTGAGACCTGGAGTTCATATCCCTCTCTTCTCATACTCTCGATCAAAACAGACAGGTGCAGCAATCCTCTTCCCGCTACATGAAACGACTCGCTGGAGTTAGTATCGTGCACTTTTAATGAGACATTTGAACGCAATTCTCTATATAATCTTTCCCTCAAATTTCGGCTTGTTACGTATTTCCCGTCCTGACCTGCAAATGGGGAGTCGTTTACTGAAAACTGCATTGATAATGTAGGTTCGTCAATGCTTATGATGGGAAGCGGTTTAGGATCATTGACGTCTGCCAGGGTATCGCCGATTTCAACATTTTCTATTCCCGTAACGGCGACAATGTCACCGGCAGTTGCCTCCTTCACACTTTCTCGCCCCAAACCAGAGAAAGAAAAGATTTCTCCTATTCTTTCATTACGCTTTTCTCCATTTCTTTTAAGCCATGCTACATTACTGCCGGAATGTATACTCCCATTTGAAATCTTGCCGATTCCTATCCTGCCTACGTAATCGTTGTAATCCAGCGCCTGTACAAGCATCTGGAATGGTTCATCAGGGTTTGTTGATGGCGCCGGGATATGTTTTATAATAGCATCCAGGAGTGGAGTCAAATCATTGCTTTCCTGTTCCATTTCAAGTTTTGCGTACCCATCTTTGGCGCTGGCGTATACTACTGGAAAATCTAACTGTTTATCATCTGCGTTTAAGTCAACAAACAGGTCGAATATTTCATTAAGGACATCATTTGGCCTCCCGTCCGGCCTGTCAATCTTGTTGATAACGACAATTGGTTTGAGGTGATAGACTAATGCCTTTTGTAATACGTATCTCGTCTGCGGCATAGGGCCTTCGTAAGCGTCCACCAGGAGCAGTACTCCTTCTGCCATCCTTAACGTTCGTTCCACTTCGCCTCCAAAGTCCGTATGGCCAGGTGTGTCAATAATGTTTAGTTTAATCCCTTTATATTGGATTGAAAAGTTCTTTGCGACAATGGTTATCCCGCGTTCTCTTTCCTGATCGTAAGAATCCATTACGCGTTCTACAACTTGCTGATTAGGGCGAAAGACGCCGGTTTGTTTTAACATCTGGTCTACTAAAGTTGTCTTTCCGTGGTCCACGTGGGCAATGATGGCGATGTTTCTAATATTTTTAATTTCCACGATTACTTTTTTCCGTTTCTTTGTTTGATTTTAGGCCTGGCCTTAACAATACTTGGTTAATAAAAGATAAATTTTCTGAGAACTGCAATATTTAGTAGCTTACGTCATTAACATAACAGCTACAAATATAAATTCCATATTATAGTAATAATTTAGAAACATTACAGGAAAAAATATAGGCTGAAATATTACAGGATAATCCTGACATGATAAACGCTGGATGGAATATAATGCCTGTATTAGAGTGGTAGGATTTTGAGGATAAAATAAACAAATGTAGCTGAAAGCCTGAGCTTTCCACATTAAACTTTAATCCTGTTAATCCCCCTTTAACAAAGCCTGCCTGACGGCAGGCAGGACAAAAGTCCCCGGCGCTTTTTGTCCGGGGAAGGAGTATTTTAATTGCGTCAACTGGCGGGATTTGACACTTCCTCCAGCCCCATTATTCCATGGTGCGAACCGGACGAACATGGTAGAAGAAGTAATAATAGATGTCCCAATCTACCAAACCGGAGAAAAAGTCTACGCGCCACGCAGCATCCAAATGTTGATAACTGTCACCAGTCCAGATCCAACCTTGTGTCTTATCAAATACAGGATCTATAAATCTGTCATTGTCATGATTCTTACCAGATTCCAGCAATGACGCAGCCTCATCTACAGTAGGCAATCTCCAGTCGTAATGCCCGGCGTATCCTCTCTTGTTCAGCAGTTTTACCCAATGCTTTGCTTTTTCCCAATTCATGCCAAATGTTGATCCTGACTGGTGCCACATTAATCCGGTGGCATGGTCGATGACGACCTTGTTATCATTTATTTCTTTCAACACATAATCGTGTTTGATTGT
>CAKKPF010000271.1 GCA_919901575.1 Candidatus Brocadiaceae bacterium | reverse complement strand
AATTAGGATTACTGGTTAATTTTGGCGAAGACAGCCTAACCTACAAAAGAATTGTATTATAATAATTAGTGTCAATTTGTGAAATTGGTGTCTAAAAAATATGAAAAAAGTGATTATTAATGGTGAGTATCTGACATTTTCTCAAGTCGAGCACGTCGTTAGAGAAAGGGTGAAGGTCGGACTTGATGAGAAGGTTAAAGAAAGGATTAACTCTACCCAGAAAACTATTAAGAAAGCAATTGATGATAAAAAAGTAATATACGGAGTGACAACCGGTTTTGGGGCATTGAGCGGGGTCTTCATATCAAAAGGTGAAAGGAAGCAGCTGCAGAGGAATATTATTTTGAGCCATTCTGCGGGTGTTGGTAACAGGTTTGATGAGGAGATTGTGCGCGCGATAATGCTATTGAGGATTAATGGGCTTGCGAAGGGTAATTCCGCTGTGAGGTTTGGCACATTAAAGACATTAACAGAGATGTTAAACAAAAATGTGCATCCGGTCATTCCTGAAAAAGGTTCAGTTGGGGCAAGTGGAGATTTGGCCCCGTTGGCGCATCTGGCATTGGTCTTAATCGGTGAAGGCAAGGCTGTCTTTAAAGATAAACTCCTCTCCGGGAAGAAAGCAATGAAGGAAGCTGGAATTGGATTGTGTGAACTTGAAGAGGGAGAGGGCCTGGCATTAATTAATGGAACACAGGTAATGACAGGCATCGGCGCATTGGTGGTGAATGATTCTATCAGGTTGATGAAAACGGCTGAAATAGCGGCGGGAATGAGTCTTGAAGTGTTGCTGGGTTCAAATATTGAATTAAACGAAAAGATTCATAAGGTAAGGCCTCATATCGGACAAAAAATCAGTGCAGATAACTTGAGAAGGATAACTGAAAACAGTGAGATAATTTCTTCTCACAAAGATTGTTCCAGAGTCCAGGATGCATATTCTATAAGATGCTGCCCTCAGGTACACGGGGCATCAATAGATGCCCTTAATTATGTCAAGGCTGTCATAGAAACGGAGATGAATTCATCTACGGATAATCCTCTTTTTATTCCGGAAACAGGGGAGATATTTAATAATGGCGGAAACTTCCATGGCCAACCGGTTGCTTTAGCTATGGATTTTCTTGCAATTGCATTATCAGAGATAGCAAACATTTCGGAGAGGAGAATAGAAAGGCTGGTGAATCCGCTCCTGAGCGGGCTGCCTGCATTTCTGACAAATAACCCCGGTCTTAATTCAGGCTTAATGATAGCACAATACACAGCAGCCTCACTGGTTTCAGAAAATAAGGTATTAGCACACCCAGCCAGTGTTGACTCGATTCCAACATCAGCCAATAAAGAAGATCACGTAAGTATGGGTACTATTTCAGCAAGGAAGTGCAAACAGGTGCTTTATAATACTGAAAATGTAATTGCTATCGAATTGTTATGTGCGGCGCAGGCTCTTGACCTCTTTACAAACCTCAAGGCCGGTGCGGGGAGCAAAGAAGCCTATGGCTTAATCAGGAAGCATATTCCACATTTGGAAGAAGACAGAATTATTTCAAATGATATAGAAATGATGTATAATCTGGTTCACGGTGGGAAAATAGTTTCGGCGGTAGAAAGAAAGATTGGATCATTAGGCGCTTAAAGCGCCTAAACTACCAACATGTCGTCCCCGCCTGAATGACAAAGTTGGGCAGGCCCGCGCCTGTACCTATTCGGGCAGGCGCTCATCATGACGTCATTCTCCGCCTAGGCGGACGAGCGAGCGCCTGCCCGACTACATTCAGGCGGGGAGTCGAGGAATCTAACTTGTTGCTATGATATGATTATATTAA
>CAKKPF010000270.1 GCA_919901575.1 Candidatus Brocadiaceae bacterium | reverse complement strand
TTACTTGATTCCTGCTTCACAAGTGTTCTTCTGATTAACAGATCAAGTCCCTCTCCCCCATACATTTCTATGAGCATGTCAGCAAGTTTGTCACGGCTTAGCTCTTCACCGTTTACTACTGCTACTACATTTTTGTCTACCTTAACGTCTGAACCAAGAATCACATTATTACTAATCATGCCGAGTGTAAAAAGTATTGCACCTAATATAAAAGCTATGTTTTTCATGAAACTATCGTTCCCTTAAAAAGTTACCTGAATAAGGTTAAATTAAATGATGATATATATGAGGAATATGAACCTCGTTTAATTTGAAAAATAACATAACATAGGAGTACGTTAGTGTCAACTTCATTTATACTTGGCACTTGAACAATAATTATCCATGATAATCTATTCAGGAGAAGGCAGGACTTGTTTTGCCTAAAATAGTGGAGTGTTTATAACAAAATATTGTCAGATCAGTAGCAGGCTATAAGCCGAGTTCTGTTTTTGATGACCATTAATCTAGTTCCGATGTTACCATCGGAATCAAGCGGCTTACCCGGAGGTTTAAAAAGCGGATCACTTTATTCCTCTCTATTCAGCCTTTCTCCCAGTGGGGTTTACCATGCCTTTCCGATCACCCGGAGAGCGGTGGGCTCTTACTTTAATCCACATTAATCAGCGGACCCGCCTTTTCACCCTTACCCTGTGAGGTAAATGGGAAAATTATCTCAACAGGGCGGTATGTTTTCTGTGGCACTTTCCTTGGGATCACTCCCACTCCGTGTTACGGAGCACTGTATCCTATGGAGCTCGGACTTTCCTCTTCATAGACTACACACATATTTGTAGTCTATGCAGCGGCCATCTTGCCTGCTTCTGAATCTTTATTTTTCTTCAAGATAAAGTATACGGCTGCAACTTTGGCAGAAAACCAACTCTTTGCCGCCCATAAGTAAATTTAATGTTTGTGCAGTGATGTTCATAAAACAACCGCCACACACATTACCCATTACGGCAACGACTGCTTTCCCGCCTTTTATGTTTGATAACCGGTTATAATGATATAAGGTATCTTCATCCAGGGAGTCTATATATTTTTTTTGATCATTCTGTACCTTTTCAATTTCAATATCAGTTTCTCTTACATCTGCATCCACACTCTTTATGAGCTCTTTTAAACTTTCCTCTTCACGTTTTAAATTTTCTGTCAATTCACTATACTCTTTATTCACTATCTCCAATCTAGACATTGTGTTCAAAATCACATCCTCCAGAATAGACATGTCTGCTTTCTTGCTACCTATCTCGGAACATAAAGCGGTATATTCTTTATTTGTTTTGATAGAGTTCAGTTGAACATTATACTTGCTTATTTCCCCTTCATCAGTTTTCAGGTCAAGTTCTTTTCTATCAATTTCTTTTTGTACTGATATCTTTTCTTCGCGTTTCTCTCCGGAAAGAATTCTCTTCGCTTCTATCTGATCCTTCTTTTTCTGTACATCCTGTTTCCTGCATTCTGTATATTTTTCTAATTCATTTATCTTGTTTTTTAATGACTGTAATCTTTTTAATACTTCAATACTCTCAATCATTGCGGCTTCCTGTTTCCACGAAATAAATTGTTTTCATTATATACCTTTTATTTACTTTCTCCGACGCTATCTAAAAACCCTTCCAGCTTTCTACTCCTGACAGGATGCTGCAGCTTCCTCACAGCCTTTGCTTCTATTTGCCTAACCCTTTCGCGGGTTACCATAAATTTCTTCCCAACCTCCTCAAGCGTATATGTATAACCATCTCCTATGCCATAGCGAAGCTTGATAATCTCACGCTCACGATACGTAAGCGTATCCAGTACACTTTCTATCTTTTCTTTAAGCATCTCTTGTGCAGCCGCAGAAACAGGGGATTCTGCTTTATCATCTTCTATGAAATCTCCAAATGCGCTATCAGCGCTTTCTCCCACGGTCCTATCAAGAGAAATCTGATGCCTTGAAATTTTCAATACCCTTCTGGCTTCAGACACAGATATCTTCACTTCCCTTGCAATCTCTTCAATACCAGGTTCTCTGCCGTTCTCTTGTAACAATTTTTTTGATACATTCCTTATTTTACTCATTGTTTCAATCATATGTACGGGTATTCTGATAGTTCTGGCTTGATCGGCAATTGAACGGGTTATGGCCTGCCTTATCCACCAGGTAGCGTAAGTACTAAATTTGTAACCTCTTCTATATTCATACTTATCTACTGCCCTCATTAATCCGGTATTCCCCTCCTGTATAAGATCAAGAAAACTTAAACCTCTATTTCTGTATTTTTTTGCAATACTTACCACCAATCTCAGATTTGCACTGGAAAGTTTCCTCTTAGCAATTTCATGTTCTTTATAAACCCTTTCGATAGATTCGACACGTTGTTCTAATCTTTCAGGAGTTTCAAGCGCCATATCCTCAAATTCACTTAGCCTGGTTTTTAAGTCTCTCAATTTACCATTTATCTTGTCACGCTTCTTATGTAGTCTAATCTGTCTCTTAATATTATTCATTTCAGAAGAGATTTCCTGCAAGCGCTTCATTATCGGCTGTAGTTTTTTAGTGCGAATGTTCAGTTCCTCAATAATTGCGGAGCCTTTTCTCTGGCGGTTTCTAATATTTTTAAGAAGCCTATACCTGTCTTCTGCAGATGTGTTTTTCAGCTTTAAATGACTATAATCTTCTCTATTTTTCTTTAAGATTGTTCTTAATACTTTTGCGTGCACTGGAAACTGTTTAAGAAGTCTTTCTTTATGATTCTCAAATTCAACATTAATGGCTAAAGTGCGGTCAAAAGGCAACTCGCCATTAGTGATATCCTCTAAAATCTTTAAACAAACCTCCTGCGAATAGTCAGATTTAATTATTTTTCTATGAAAGCTCTTTCTAGTCATCTCTATTTTCTTGGCTAAGGCTATCTCTTCCTCACGAGATAATAGAGGAATCACCCCCATCTGTGTTAAATACATCCTTATAGGGTCATCAATCTTATCTGAAGCGCCTAATGCGACAGAGGGTTTTGCATCAGTATCTTGTTTTAATTCTTCGTCGTCTTCTTCCGTATCTGCCGCATCGCGAGTCTCTATCTCCGATTCCTCAATAAGATCTATGCCCAGCTCATCCAACATCATCAATATTTCATCAATCTTCTCAGGTCTGACAAGGGTATCATCCGGCAGGATATTATTTAATTCTTCGTAAGTTAAAAATCCCTTTTCCTTACCCTTTAGTACAAGTGTCTTAATTTTTTGACTCGTTTTTTCCATTAAAGAGACTCCCGTTTAATAAAAACCAAAAGTTTTTCTATCAAGATTTCTTTAAAGCATGAAAAGCTACACTATTTTTATGAAACCCGTCAAGCAATTGATCAACTTCCTGTTCGTACCCTTTTGATCTATCCATGTCTAACATTTTCTTTCTTGTTTGTTCCAGACTTTTCCTGCTTTTTCTCTTTTCAATAAATTGAATACATTCTTTAAGTATTTTCTCAGCGCTATCAGTTTGGTCGGCAATAAGACTTTCTTCTATAGATTCTTGTTTTGAAATTATATCAATTAAATCTCTACTTATTTCAGAGGTATTCAGCATTGGAAAAACATCGTTTAATATTACCTGTCCCTTTTGAGAATAGATTTCATATATTCTTTCCACAATACTCCTGATTTCTTTATTTCTAAAACTATCAAAACCTATATCCGCCTCTACCTTTCTTATTAAATCATTCCGGTTTATCATTATGCTCAAAATGGCCATTTCCACCTGATAATCGCCTGATTTTAATTTGTTTAAATTGCCGGTTTTTTGTTCATGAAATTTGTTTCTATCGATTTGGCCACTTTTCAAAGCCTTAAACCTGGTCAAGTGATCACGCAGGATATTTTCCTCTATAGACATCTCCTCAGCAATCCTCTTAATAGTTAATTCACGCTTTACAAAATTAGGAATCTTCATGGCCGTTGATAGAACATCGTCTATTGCCGATGTTTTACCGGAAACCGAAGACATATCCCATTTCGTCTCCGAAAGTTTTATCTTAAAGCCGAAGAAATCGTATGCCTTTTCCACCTGTTCTAAGAAACTCTGCCTGCCGTTCTTGACAAGAAAGTCATACGGATCATAGTTCTCGGGCAAGAGTACAACATGTACATCAAAATCTTCTTCTATAAAGATATCCAGATTTCTTTCAGAAGATTTCTGCCCTGCAGTATCCGCATCAAATACAAGAATCGCTTTATCACAATAGCGTCTTAATAACCTTACATGTTCACGTGTTAAAGCAGTGCCTAGCACCGCAATTGCCCAATCTATCCCATATTGATGCGCCATTATAACATCTGTGTAGCCCTCCATAAGCAATACCTTACGATTCCTGATCATAGACTCTTTAGCTAAATTAATTCCGTAAAGTGTCTTGCTTTTATTAAAAACCGGTGTTTCCGGAGAGTTAAGATATTTAGGCAGAGAATTGTCTAAAGCCCTTGCCCCAAATCCTACAGGTCTGTTTTGGGAATCGAAGATTGGAAACATTAATCTATTACGAAAACGGTCGTAACAAGCCTTATCCTGCTTGGTTATAACAAGCCCTGCTTTTTCAAGTACTTGTGTATTCACGCCCCATTCTTTTGATTTGTTTACTAAAGAATCCCAGTGATTAGGAGCGTATCCCAACCTGAATTTATTTATTGAATCATCATTTATCAATCTGTTTGAAACGTAATCCCTTGATTGTTTACCATCTTTAGTTTTCAACAGCATATCAGTGAAGAAACTAGTTGCTTTTTCATTAGCCTCATACAAAATACTTGTGTTCTGAGACCTTTCTTTAGTATTAAAAGAATCAATCCTGATATTCGCCTTATCAGCAAGCGCCTTAACTGCTTCTGGAAAGGTCAAAGCCTCTTGTTTCATCAAAAAGTTAAAGACTGTTCCGCCCTCTCCGCATCCAAAACACTTATATATCTGCTTCTCGACATTAACAGTAAAAGATGGAGTTTTCTCATGATGAAAAGGGCACAAGCCCAGGAAGTTTCTGCCAGTTCGTTTAAGTGCAACATAATCAGAAACAATATCTATTATGTTCAAGGACCTTTGTATCTCAGAGATTTTTTCTGGTGGAATAAAAGAAGTCATAATTTATACGGATTGTACAAAATATATTAAAATTATCATATACAATATAAAAGTCAAGACTTTCTTAAGATTTTCTATAAGCCTATCAGTTTAAAGTATTTATATTTTCTGCCATACTCTAAAAAAAGTATCTGTTCTTTTGCCGGAAAGAGATTTCTTCGGACTATTTTTTACATAATTATACAACATATACCATGTCGGTCAAGTCTACTCTACTATATTTTGATTTATCATGATAGCAAAACCACGTCAATTACTATAATGGCTTATAAGCAAATGACTTAGACATAATTATAAAGAAATTAAAAAGATATGTTTTTATGGTAATGTAAGTCATTGGAGCATAAACGTGTATTTATGAAAGGGTTTTTATTAATCTACATTTTTGAGAAATCTTTATTGTTTATACATTTTATTTGGAACTTTTGTTCCGATATTGCAGACAATCTCATATGGTATAGTACCTATTAATTCCGCAGCCGATTCAATCGAAATAGCTTCATCGTTCTGGTTTCCATATAACGTAACTTCACTTCCAATTTCTACATCAGGAAGATTGCTTACATCTATAAAGCACCTGTCCATGCATACCCGGCCGATAATTGAAGAGCGTTTTCCATTTATGAGTACTTCTCCCAAATTTGAGAAGTACCTGCTAAAACCATCTTTGTACCCAACAGGTATTGTTGCCACGGTTGTTTGTTTCAATATTTCAAATGTTCTGCCATAGCCAATAGTACTTCCTGAATCGAGGCGCTTAAGGTTGATTATTCTTGTCTTTAAGCTCATAGCTGGTTTTATGTCAATATTTTTAGAAACATAAACCGAGGGAAAGATTCCATAAAGGATCAGTCCCGGTCTTACCATATTAAAATATGAATCTGATAAGTCTAATATAGCCGCACTGTTAGCGGCATGTATCAAAGGAATTTTTATCTTTTCATCTTCAAGCTCTTTGACGGCTTCTTTAAAGATTTTATTCTGTTCATGAGAAAAAGATTTATCCTTTTCATCAGATGAATTGAAATGAGTAAATACCCCTTCAATTTCTAAATTTTCAATTAACTGTAATTCTTTTATAAAGGAAAGCGCCTTGTCTGGTGATACACCCGATCCCCCCATGCCAGTGTCGATCTCCACATGAATCCTGGTATTACGGCAATATCTTTTGGCAGTTTTAGATAATTCTTTTGCTATGTCAAGATTGCAAACTGTCACTCCCAGTGAATATTTTAAGACATCCTCGATTTGTTCTGACAAAACAGGATTTAAGACAAGTATGGGTATATTGATGTTACTTTTCCGGAGATCTATGCCTTCCTCCGGAAAAGCCACGCCAAGCATATCGACACCATTATCCACCAGTGTCTGGCTGATCTTAACAGCTCCATGTCCATAAGCATCAGCTTTGACAATGGCGAGGATTTTTGTTTCACTGCCCACTTTTCTCTTAACAGCTTTCAAATTGTGTGCTATAGCATTGAGGTCAACCTCAATCCACGTAATCTTTTGCAAAATATAAGTTCCTCTCGATACAAAAAGATAACTAACTGTTCACGGGGGTATCATGGGATACCCAGTGAACAGTTTCTGTAAACTTAATATGCAGCCATTTTAATTCCAATATATGGAAATACAATGTTTTTTAAAAATTAGTTGACGCATTTTAGATACAGGCTAAAATCTATAAAAAAGAAAGGGGACAATTATGGGATTGGTTGTAACGTTAAAGATTACAGAAATAGACGAAAACAGAATGGTTATGAAACGTTCCAGATTTCCCAAGGCAATGGGAATAATGATGCTGTGCATAAGCTTCGTTTTTATTGTTATGTATATAGCGGCAAAGTACCATCTAGAGTATTTGTACCATTCCCCTAGCATCTTAGATAAAATGTTATATTTTGCTATCATATCTTTTCTTTTCGGCTTTCCCATTCTTGGGTTCTGTTTACTCTTTTATGATAAGAACATAATAGTAGATAAGAAACTCGGGGAGATTTGCATACGGTTTAAATTCCTGTTCATCCCTATTTGGCGGATTAGAGTCAAATTTACTAAAATAGATGAAATTATAATAGAAAATGTATGCAATAGTAAAACAGTTGCCATGCACAGGGATGCGGCAAAGGGAACGGGTAAAGGAATACGAGTTGGATACTGGCTGATGAGTTTGAAGGGTAAAGACCTGAGAAAATTTTACTTCGATAGAAATCCTAAGAAAGAAGAGATTCTCTCATACGCAGAAAACCTCTCCCGCCTGACCTCAAAAAAGGTTGTTTTGATTGAGCACTAACTAACCCCTAAATCATTTATATGCCATACTTTCTCATTGCTTCCGT
>CAKKPF010000269.1 GCA_919901575.1 Candidatus Brocadiaceae bacterium | reverse complement strand
GGGGTGGAATATTGCAAGATATTAGAACTTCTTCCTGACGGCAAAGCTTTACTCTTAAGGGCGGGCGTGGGCTGGAAAGAGGGTTGTGTGGGACATGCCACAGTGGATACAGGAACCAACTCACAGGCTGGATATACCCTGATTTCAGATAAGCCTGTAATAGTAGATGATATGCGTACAGAGAAACGATTCAGCGCGCCATCCCTGCTTGTTGACCATGGAGTAGTCAGCGGTATGAGCATTATCATTAAAGGCAAGGATCGTCCCTTTGGTGTTATGGGTGTCCATACAACCAGGAAAAGAACATTTACCAGAGATGATGCCAACTTCCTCCTATCAGTTTCTAATGTGATTGCAGATGCGATAGAACGCAAGCGGCTGTCTGCTCACATTGACCATGTAGCCCGGTACGATATCCTGACAGACCTGCCCAACCGTATATTGTTTATTGACCGTGTAACCCGAGCAATATCACATGCGAAAAGAGAGAAAGAACAGATTGCGATTCTATACCTGAACCTTGACCGGTTCAAGGTCATCAATGATTCGATGGGAAATGAAACAGGTGACGGATTGCTGAAATCGGTAGCTGAACGCATGGTCAACTGTGTCCGTGAAGGTGATACTGTCTCACGTATGGGGGGTGACGAATTTGCCATTATGCTTGTCGGCATTACATGCGCTTCCGATGTAACTAAAGTATCGCAAAAGATTATTGAAGCAGTATCTGAACCCTATGTGCTGGATGACCGGGAAATGCATATTACGGCCAGCATCGGCATCAGCATGTATCCTTATGATGACGAGAAGATGGAAGGGCTGATCAATAAAGCCAGAGCTGCAATGCTCCAGGCCAAGGAACATGGAAGAAACAACGATCGGTTCTACAACATGGAAATGGAGACATCCTCCTATGAAATGATGATGCTGGAAAATGATTTGCGTAAGGCGCTGGACAGGAGAGAATTACTTTTGTACTACCAGCCTCAGGTGGACATAAACACGGGGCGGATTGTAGGTGTCGAGGCCCTGATACGCTGGAGGCATCCTGACAGGGGGATGGTCTCTCCGGCTGATTTTATACCGATGGCAGAAGAAACCGGCTTGATTGTGCCAATTGGCGAATGGGTGCTCCATACTGCACTGGCGCAGAATAAGGCATGGCAGGAGGAGGGACTTGCGCCTATAAAGATGTCGGTTAACTTCTCATCGGTACAGTTTCGGCAGAAAGACCCTGTTGAGATTGTTGCAAATGCCTTGAGGGAGACAGGTCTTAAACCCGGATACATGGAGCTGGAGATCACCGAGAGTGTCATAATGAAAGGGGCGGATGCTGTCATTAAGAAGTTTCAGGAATTAAAAGAGTTGGGGATACATATCTGCATGGATGATTTCGGTACCGGGTATTCATCCTTAAGCTATCTTAAGCGTTTCCCGATAGATATCCTGAAGATTGACCAATCTTTTGCGCGTAACGTTACAACAGACACTAATGACGCATCAATTGTGATGGCTACTATTGCCATGGCGCATGGTTTAGGTATGACTACGGTTGCCGAGGGCGTAGAGACGAAGGAGCAACTGGAATTCTTCCGTTCGCAGAAATGCGAAGTAGTACAAGGATACCTTTTCAGCAAGCCATTGCCTGCTGAAGAGATCACAAAACTATTACGGGAAGGGGGGCGGTTTGAGATTTGAGATTATGATTGCGGATTTCCGCTGTTGGTGCTAGTATGACAAATTATGGAGTGCATCGTCCGCCAATAAAAGCGGTTAACAACGGTTAAAAGTAGAAACAGTTAATAACGGTTAACAATGGTTAATAACGGTTAACTACAGTTAACAACGGTTACTAATGCTAGCAACAGCCGTTTTATAACGCAACTGATTTTAACCAATATTAACCGTTTTTAACCGTCCTCAGACGGTCACTGCACTCCAAAAATGGGATGTAAATCGTTAAATAGATATGTAAAACTGCCCTGAATGATATGGGAAAAATGGATTTAATATACAAAAGAGTTGTTAATGCATCATTGGACGTTATCATTTCAATAAATGAAAAGGAAGAGATTCTTCTATGGAATGATGCCTCGGCCAGAACATTTGGATATTTAGAGGATGAGGCATTGGGCAAACCAATTACATTGATTATTCCGAAGAAATACCATAGGAAACATAAAAATGGGATGAGAAGGTTTATTAAAACAGGTAAGACAAGATTAATAGGAAGGGTTGCGGTAGTAGAAGGTGTAAAAAAAGACGGCTCTTTGTTTCCCATAGAGTTATCTCTATCTGCTTCGAAATCTAGAAAGGGTTTCATATTTACGGCCATAATAAGAGATATATCGGAGAGAAAGTTCCTTGAGAAAAGGCTGGAAGACATGGCAATCAGAGATTCACTTACGGGGATGCACAACAGACATTATTTTAATGAGATCATAAACAGAGAGTTTGAGAGGGCGAAAAGATACAGGTATTTTATATCTATGATGATAATTGATGTGGATAAGTTTAAGACAATTAATGATAATTATGGCCATGCGCAGGGAGATCTTGTATTAAAGGGTATAGCTGAGTGTTTGGGGAAAAACATGCGCTCATCAGATATAGTAATACGTTATGGGGGAGACGAGTTTCTGGCGGTATTACCTAAGGCAAATGGAAGAGATTTAAGAAAGGTAATGGAAAAGGTAAAGAAAAGAGTAAAGGAATGGAGTGAGAATTCAGATTTTGGATTCCCTGTAAGCATAAGTGTTGGCGGTTATGCAGTGAATCCAGACAGAAATAAGAGTGTTGATGGAGTCTTAAAGGAAGCAGATAAAAGATTATATAAAGATAAAAAAGATAACAAGATAAGGATTGAAGGAATTGGAAATTAAGGAATTAGGAAATTGGGAATTATATTTATTCCTTAAATCCTTCAATTACTACGGATTAAAGACTATCCTGCTGCTGCCTATATTGCCCTCATAATCCATTGCAGATTGGTTCTCTGCTATTTCCAGGCATTTAGTTTATTCTTTTGTTTTCTGATGTTCTTTTTTTAAGGAAGAAATGGGTGTTAATTTTATGGCATTTTCTGAAAGAATTTTGTCGGCGTCACTTCTGACTTTCTCAACATATTCTTTGGCGCTCATTTCCTTCGTATCCTCATAAACCCTTTCCTTCCATTTCCAGACTTCTATTAGTGAATTGTCATAATTCCTCATCGGATACCTCCATAGGAGTTATTAATTCCAATCTTTTGTAATAGCCATTTTTCATGTTTACTCCATTTATCATCTCCATTTTCTTTAAATTAGCCAGATGTCTCAAATTCCAACTGATAAGAGCATCCATTTCAAAAATAGTTGCTACTGCTGCATGTGTTGAATCCTCAAATTTCTCTTGTGGTCGTATGCCTTCTGAAATGTAGTTTTTAGCAAGTTCAACTACTTCTTCATTAATTATTAATTTTTGAGGCTTATAATCTTTAATGACGTTCAAGATTAAGCTCCTCTTCTCGTTACTAGCCCTACCAATTTCTTCTATAACAACATCGGATATAAATATTTCATATTCGCCCTTCTTAATCTTATCAAAGAACCTTAATGTGATCTCTTTTTTCTCTGGTGCATCATCAGCAAAAATAAAGTTCCATACAGATGTTTCTAAATATAATTGTGGTTTCTTCATGTATAATCTTCAATGTAAAAATTCCTCAAATCCCTCAATTACTACGGATTAAAGACTATCCTGCTGCTGCCTATATTGCCCTCATAATCCATTGCATTGATTACGATGGTATGTTCATCAGGAGAAATGTAGGAGATTTTAAGCAGAAATGTCTCTTCAGTTGAATCAAAAATTTTGTCTTCAGGGAATGCAGTCTGCCAATCTCCTGAATCTATGGAATATTGAATGTCGGTTATATTACACATTTCATCTTTTGCAACACCGGAGACAATTATGGTGTGGCAAGGCCTGCCATAACTGTCAATAGAATCTCCCTCAATAACCGCTCTAAGGTTTAATACTATAGGTCTTGTATTATCTATTAAAAATGTATTACTTTCCACCTCTTCCTTTAGCGCAAGTTCTAATGGATTATCCAGGTCATCACACGCTATGACTTTTGTCTGGTAGTAACCATCAGGTATTCTATTTGTATTCCAGTAGAATTCATTTCTTTCTTTAACATTTCTTTTCAGTTCCTTCCATTTACTTTCATCCACGCTTTTATATTCAAGATCAAATTCCAGTCTGTCATTATTAGGATCGTCTGCTTCCCAGGATATTAGTTTCCTGGGACCGTGCAGGACGGTTTTATGGTTTCTGCGGCTGTTTTCCAGATATACATTATCTGGCGGGAAAAAGGACGGTTCCGATGTGTCAGGAGCATCGTAATTATTTGATTCATTACCTGGAAAATGTCTTGGAGTAGTAACTTCAACATGTCTGATTATGGGTGGTTGGTTTTGCGGTAAGTAAGCGACGCTGACGTCCTCAAGGGCAGGTGTGGTTTCAGAATTATCAGTCGTGAGGGTAGCGCGATATTGTATAAAACGGGCAGATGGACTTTCTATTCTTCCGCCATTGAGTTGATATTCCTGAGACCAGTCACTCCATGTAATATCGGGGTTCTTATTATTTCCAGACCTTGTTGAAAGTTTGATATTTGTTTGTGGCGGCATTTTGCCTTTCCACGATATATATCCCCATGAAGAAATATATTTGTTGTCATGGACAATAGATTCATAGGTGCCTTCGTTAGAGTATCCGCCTGCTAATTGGTAAATATTTGCATTATTTCCGGTTGCCATGTATTTAATACCATTTTTAAATGAAAGGATATCAAGAATCTGGGATTCACTGAAATTATGAAGCAAACTGACTTCTTCTTTGTTATTAATCTTAAACAGCTTTGCCTTGTTTCCCGTACCTACAAGGACGTCATTATTGTTATCAACGGCAAGGCATAGTATAAAAGAGTCTTCTACTACAAATATTTCTCTAACTCTTCCGTCTTTATCTATTCGGTATACTGAGTTCATTTCCGGAATAACGGGCATTTCTCTGGAGCCGTTTTCAGCAGGAACATCTTTCTTGGGGGGCTGATCTAAGACTTCCATATCATCATCAGCAGACAGAACATAATCCAGCCAGACATTGCCTGGTTCACCGGGGAATTCTTCCATAAGAAGCGGTAGCTGGACTTCCGGAGGTTCTGTAAATGCAGGTGTGTGCAGGACTGGAGGTATGCCGGATGACGTTCCTGCGTATAAAACACCATCTTTATTTATGGCCAGGCAATGAATTTCTTCTTCATCTGAATCATAAAGGACAGATGCATTGCCATTTGGGTTTATCTTGTATATGAAACCCTCCGGTTCGCATGCGGCATAAATAATATCGTCATCATCAATAACAAGATCAAGTATATTTGAAGACGGAGAATCAAAAAAGACTGAGGGAATGCCTTTATTCGAGATTTTATAGATGACGCCATTGTTACCTGTAGCTGCGTATAAGTTGCCATATTTATCAGAAACCAAGTTCCATACATAAGGGTCAGGGAGTTCACAGAAAACCTCTCCTTTTCCCTCTGAAGTAATCTTGTAAATCCTGCCATGAGGTAAGGTTCCTGCAAAGATATTTCCTGCGGAATCTATAGCAAGGGTATAGACGTGCATATCCGGTGTTTTATAATATTCCACTACATTTCCATCGTGACTGACTTTAAATACTGTACCCGGATTACCGGTACCTGCAAATAATGAATCAGTGCCATCTGCTACCAGGCACCAGACATATTCAGCCGGGATTTCATTTATTCTGCGTTTATCAGGTGATAATGTGAACTTTCCATTGCTATGTACAGATACATTTTGCAGCTTCCCCTTTGAGATATCTACCTGATCCGTATTCGTCCACATTTTGGTTGTAACAGCATATACGTGTTGTGAATTTAATGCCAGGAAAGGGACGGCTGTTAAGATGATAATCAATCTGCAATTTCTTAAGAATTTTATCATTAATCTGAATTGAAAATTTAACTCTTATTATCTACATATAAGTCAATAGCCTGTTTGCCGTTGATAAGCCATTCTGTCCGGATACGTTTAACTATTTCACTTCGCAATGGAGTAGCGCCGCTTTGATTTGACATTGACATTATACTTAAGAAAGAATTTGGGAGTGACGGGAAATCTTCACCCATATACGTCAGTCCTTTTTTATTCAAATGAATTTTTACGATAATATTATTGTTACTTTCTACGTCCTCTAAACGATTTATTAATTGTTCAAAGCTGGATGGCGAAAAACGGCCTGGGGCGCTTGTCATTTCCAGCATTTTGCTATTAATGGCATCACAGACAATTACTTTTATATTGCTCCCCGGAGCAACATCATCCGGAATTTTAACCTTTGCCGGTATGGATACATAATCCTTAGTATACGGCCTTAACCTTATACTCAAGTGTACTTCTTCTCCGGGAGAAACCCATCTTTTACCAACTCTGATATTCTCAATAGAAGCAATATTTATCGTTTCTGAAACGTCAGCCACCAGATTAATAGATTCTATTTCAGTGGCCTGGAATTCATTGTTTATTAACATTGCAACCGGTTGCACAATATTGTAAATGGGAAGCCATGAAGGCCCTGAATCAAAATATTCGTTTTCTATTTTAACATGTTCCTTTCTGCCGGTGACACCAATATCGAGTTTCAAATTTACAGACTTTTCCCCTATAGATTTTTCAGTGGCAAGTAATGCGCTCTCAACCGCCATTTGTAAAAGAATTGGTGTCAAAATCTTATCGTGAACAATTTCAAAGTTGTATTTAACATTTAGAGACCCTCGAATTTCTGTCTGGCAGGGTATCATTTGCGTATATTCTCCAATTCTTCCGGCAATAGCCGATCTCCTGTCTTGAGTGATCCTTCCTATGATCTCTCCAGGTGATGCCAGTTTAACCGAGCCTGATTGGCTTGCAAGCACAGTATGAACCTGAGCCGTTGCCATTGGCAGGTCTGTATTTCCGATTTGAATTATCGGATGGCCAAAGGCGAGGATGTCGTTGCCGTCTCTATATGTTACAGTCCCGATTGCTGAAGCGCTTAAATCACCCCTGATTATTTCAACTGCAATAGATGAGCCGGGTTGGAAGTCGTGTAAATCAGCAGGCAAGCTGTTACTGCCCCTGTTACTCTGAAAAGAAAATCTGCCAAGTTTATTGAATAGAGGACTAATTCTATTCAGGCTTCTATAATCAAATCCTGAGATAATTAACGGAGTTTGTATGGGCACAAGGTTAAGAGTGAATGGCTGTTGTGAATTGGAGCTTTTTAACAATTCGTTTTCATGTATTAAGCCATGTGATTTTAATCTGGCGACAACATCCAAATCCTGTGTGTTTAATGACGTGCTCCATGTTTTATTACTTGTGTGAAAAGCATTTTCTCTGATTTGAGAGTCTATTTTAAGCACTTCCATCATTGCGTTTATGGGCGTTACACCGGCAATTGCATCCTTGGCAAAGCTCCAGCCGTGAGATACAGCGCCTATCAGCTTGTTATCAATATACACCGGACTGCCGCTCATACCCGCAATAATACCGGTTTTTTCTAAAGGACCTCCCGTCATTTTTACGAGTATCATATCGGTTCTTGCTTCCCAGTTTTTCAAAACCCCCAGGATTTCCACATCAAATGTTTCAATTTGATTGCCGGAAAACACAGTTCTTCCATAGCCTTTCATTCCAGGTGTGATCTCATCGGTGTCCATTGTTTCCAATGCAATAACCGTATGTGATAAGAAGATTAACAATATATAAAGGGATACGATCGATTTGAATATAAACAAAAGTGGCATGTTTTTTGTGATTCTCATTTTTTGTAGATTACTGATTTATTTAATATGGATTTCGATGTAAATCTATCAGCTTGTTATTTTCTTGTCAAGGTGAAAAGGTTTGGAGTGAGCTAACATCAGTTGTCCATAATAAATATTGATATAATAATTTGAAGGTGATATATTGAACTAATATCAGCTATGTATTTAAACTTGTTGCTGTAAAGCTCTAAGGCGTGACAGAAGGATAAATTTTAAGAAAGAAACAGTTCATGACAGCTAAAATTTTAAGCCTGAATTATTCAAGCACATACTTGCAAAATATTAGAATCGCCGCACAAGCATTGCGCTCCGGCAGGATAGTTGCATTTCCAACGGAAACCGTATATGGCCTGGGCGTATGTGCAGACAACGACAGCGCCGTAGAAAGTTTGTACAGGGCTAAGCAAAGGCCGAAACAGAAAGAACTATCAATCATGATTGCAAGTCCTGAAGATGTTGTAAAACACGTAAAATATATACCACCAATTGCCAAAAGATTGATGCATTCCTTCTGGCCGGGTCCGTTAACTATTATTTTTGATATTCCAGACAACCGTACTGTAGGCATCAGGAATTCAAGTCATCATGTCGTTAGAGACCTCCTCAATACGGCGAAAATATCAATTGTTTCAACAAGCGCAAATATTTCAGGAAGGCCTCCAGCATCAGATGCGCAACAGGTAATAAGCAGCTTTGCTGACAAGGTTGATGTGGTTCTGGATGGAGGGCCTGCAGAAGCGGGAAAGCCTTCAACCGTAGTAAAAATAGTGGACAACACTTTTGAAATTATTCGTCATGGTGTAATTGAAGAAGAAAGGCTTAACAGGTGCTTAAATGAAGATTGCCTTAGCATCAGATCATAGAGGATTTGAATTTAAAAAAATTATTGGTGAATACCTTACAAATATTGGTCACGAAACCGTTGATTTTGGAACTAAGAACGGCAATGATTCCGTAGACTATACAGACTATGGAATTCTGGCTGCCAGGGCCGTTAGGAGCGGTGAATGCGAACGCGCTATCCTGGTATGCGGGACAGGACTCGGTATGTCACTCATCGCAAACAAAGTAAAAGGTGTGCGGGCAACAGTCTGTCACGATCTATACACGGTAGAGATGAGCAGAAGGCACAATGATGCTAACGTGTTGTGCTTAGGCGCAGATGTGGTAAATCATGACTTGCTGGAACAAAAGATAAAACTGTTTGTTGAAACAGCCTTTGAAGGTGGCAGGCACGCCAGACGTGTGGGAAAGATTATGGATGCGGAGTCGGGTTAATTGTGACGTAGCGGAAAGCCTTCAGGCAATAAAGGGGACAGATTTATTGTCCCACTCGGGGAATGGGAGAAAAACCCTCGCCTTTAGGCGAAGACTT
>CAKKPF010000268.1 GCA_919901575.1 Candidatus Brocadiaceae bacterium | reverse complement strand
ACTACAGAAGGGATCGACATAATCCTGGCATTAGACGTCTCAAGCAGCATGCTTGCAGAGGATTTTAATCTAAATAAAGAAAGAAGGAACCGTCTTTACGTAGCCAAAGAGGTGGTAAAGGACTTTATAAAATGGCGTGAGAATGATCGTATAGGAATGGTGGTTTTTGCCGGACAGGCCTATACTCAATGCCCGCTGACACTCGATTATGATGTACTGCTGCAATTTTTAGAAAAAGTAGAGATCGGAATGGTTGAAGATGGCACTGCTATTGGTTCCGCCATAGGCGTGTGCGTAAACAGACTGAGAACTTCTAAAGCTGAAAGCAAGGTTGTAATACTTCTAACTGATGGCCGTAACAATTCAGGTGAGATTGACCCGTTAACGGCTGCTGAATTGTCAAAAACATATGGCATGAAGATATACACAGTCGGCGCTGGTACAAAGGGGCTTGCCCCTTATCCTACCAAAAACCTGTTCGGATTGAAGACGTACAGGTCTATACAGATTGATATTGATGATGAGGGTTTGACAGAAATTGCAAAGATTACAGGCGGCAGGTATTTCAGGGCAACGGATACAGAATCCCTGAAAGAGATTTACGGGCAAATTGATAGTCTGGAAAAGACTAAAATGGAGGAAGCTATATATACCGAGTATGATGAGCTTTTTCATTACCTGGTTATTCCTGCGTTAGGAATACTTCTGCTTGAGGTTGTACTTGCAAATACAAGATTCAGAAGGATTCCCTGATACAATCCCCCTTAGTCCCCCTTTATAAAAGGGGGACTAAGGGGGATTGAGTGATTGAATAATTCCTGAATCCCCTAATCCTTACTTCGGCAAGCTCAGTATTTAGCTAAATGGTGAGCCTGTCGAACCATAAATTCCTAAATTAATAACTATGAAATACGAAAATATTAATTACCTATATCTACTGCCGTTGGTTCTTATCATGGCGCTGGCGTACATTGTATTCTTTAAGAGCAGACAAAAGGCTTTAAAGAGATTCGTGCAGGCAGAATTGATGGATAGCATAGTAACGGCTGTAAGTAAAAAGAAGCAGATAGTCAAGGCCGCCTTAGTTATTACAGCCATACTCTTCCTGATATTCACTTTAGTACAGCCAAAATGGGGATACCATTGGGAAGATGTGGAGAGGAGGGGAATAGATATTGTTGTTGCCGTAGACACATCCCGGAGTATGCTTGCGGACGATATCAAGCCAAATAGATTGGAGGCAGCCAAAAGAGAAATCAAAGATCTGATTGATATTATAGACGGCGACAGGGTTGGTCTGGTTGCATTTGCGGGAACGGCCTTTCTTCAATGCCCTCTGACCCTTGACTACGGCGCATTCAGCCTTTTTCTGGATGACCTCGATACGCATCTGATTCCTGTAGGCGGCACGTCTTTTGGTGAGGCGATAAAAAAGAGTATATCTGCATTTAGTGATAAATTGAAAAAACACAAAGCAATCGTACTTATTACTGATGGAGAAGATCATCAGGGTAACGCTATGGAAATGGCAAAGGCTGCAAAGGAAAAGGGTATAATTATATATACAGTTGGTGTCGGCAAGAAAGAAGGAGCCTATATTAAAGTAAGAGATAATAAAGGGAGAGAGGAGTTATTAAAAGACAAAGAAGGAAAGGTTGTCAAATCGCGTCTTGACGAAGTATTATTAAATAAGATAGCCCTTGAAACAGGAGGTGCATATTCTCCTGCATACGGAATTCAATGGGGTCTGGCTAATATTTATACAAACCTCATAGCTAAAATGGATGAAAAACAACTAGGAGGCAGAAAGATAAGATTATATGAAAACCGCTACCAGATTCCATTATTTATAGCGCTTATTCTTATAACACTGGAATCATTGATTGGAGAACGTACCAGGAAGAGCAAGACTCAAATTGATAGAGGGATTTAATAATTATTGTTTCACAAATTTAATTTGAATTATTAATATGATGAAATTCAGTAAAAAATTAAGAAACTTTATTATACCGTTAGCCTGTATGGTTTTCATCGGCTGGATAGACCCTTCTTCAGATAAGAACGAGGAAGGGCGTCAGCTTTATAACGAAGGGGAGTATGGCGATGCAATAAGTAAGTTTACAGATGCGCAGTTACATTTACCGGAGTCGGATTCACTAAATTTTAACATTGCAAATACTCATTATAAAGTCGGCAAACTTCCAGAGGCTGAAAAATCTTATAAAGGTGTCTTGGATTCAAAGGATGCTGCCTTAAAGGCAAAGGCCAATTATAATTTGGGTAATACCATGTACAAACAGGGCAAGTTCAACGAATCCCTGGACTTTTACAAGAAGGCAATCAAGTTGACTGAGAAGGAATCCGGTGTAATTGATGATGAAAGAAAAGGAATTAGAGAGGATGCAAAATATAATTACGAGTTTGTACAGAAAAAAATGGAAGAGATGAAGAAAGAACAGCAGGAAAGACAGGAGCAGAAAGAACAGGAAGAACAACAGCAGGAGGAAAAAGATCCTGATCAACAGGAGCAGCAAAAACAGCAACAGCAAAAAGAGGAACAGGAAAAACAAGACAAAGGTGATAAGGGTGGACAGGAAAGAAGATCACAACCGGAAAAAGAAAATGAAGAAGCTCCCTCGCAGCCTTATGAGAAAAAAGAGATGACAAAGGAAGAAGCTGAAAGAATTCTTGATGCTCTGAAGCAATCAGAGCAGTCCGCACGTGATATACAGGGAAAAGAAGACAACTCTGCACAATTTATGATAGAAAAGAACTGGTAAGAGATGATAAAGAAGATTACCTCGATTACAATTTTTATATTTGTACTTAATCTGATTTCTACTGCTTTTGCAAAGGAAATAAAGATTATCTTAAGCATAGACAAAACCGAAGTTGAGGTAGGCAACCACTTTCGCTTGACAGTTGGTGTCCAGGGAGCTTTTGATACGGACATACCACAGTTAGCAATACCTGAAAACTTTACCTTGATGTATGGTCCGAGTGTGTCAACCCAAACAACGATAGTAAACAACGATGTATCGGTTTTTCGCGGGTTTATGTATGGATTTAGTCCAAAAGAAACAGGTAAATTTGAATTGGGTCCGATGACTTTAGAATATAAGGGTAAGACATACACATCTAACTCTGTCATAATTGAGGTTGTGGAGAGAACACCATTTGAAAGTAAAATAGAGGGTGGTAAAGGGGAAAATCGAAATATTGATATAAATAAGAAAATATTTGTTGAACTCACAACTGACAAGAAGGAAGCTTATATTTATGAAGAGATTATCGAGTCTTTTAAATTATACTTCCAGAAGGGATTGCCGTTAGATGACCTTGATTATGTCGCTGCTTCAACAAAGAGCTTTCTTGCAGAAAGGCTTGGTGAAGAGCGGCGTTATGAAGAAGTGCGTGATGGAATACTATATAATGTAATAGAACTTCGCACAGCGCTTTTCCCCCTGGTTACCGGTAATATAGAAATACCTCCGGCAAAATTTAAATGTAATATTATAATAAGGCAGCAAAGCTATAGTAATTCTATGTTTGATGAGTTTCTTGGCAGAGGAGGGCAAAAATATCCGGTAGAAAGAAGCACTGATTCAATAAAGTTAAAGATAAAATCCCTGCCGGAATCGGATAAACCGGAGGATTTTGCCGGTACAGTAGGGAAATTTACCATGGACGTACTTGCAAAACCTACAAAAGTAAAGGTTGGCGACCCGATAACGCTGTCGATAAATATCAGTGGTGAAGGAAATATACAGACAATAGGCGAACCGGTACTTGCTTCAGGGGCCGCAGACGATTTCAAGCTCTATCCAGCCGAAGCTGACACAACAATCACAGATAGAGGAGAGGGCATAAGTGGTGAA
>CAKKPF010000267.1 GCA_919901575.1 Candidatus Brocadiaceae bacterium | reverse complement strand
TGATCAATATGGTACATTATAAGAATGATTACACCAAAGAGGAAGATGCAGCGTTATGGCAACTGCATGAAATTCGCCATCAACTTGCTGAACAGCGCCAATCTCCTGAACAAATTAACACTACAGGTTTGCAGATGATAACTAAATACAAACTAAATAACCTCAAAATTGTTACATTGAGTAAGATGGAAAATGAAGGATAGTGTGATCATTCAAAAATGAGGAAATCGTGAAAATGCCTAACAAATCACTGCAGCGGACGGCGAGGAAAAGCGCTCGCGGCGGCTGAGCTTGGGCGTTATGCAATTAAAGACCGCCTTCATCCGTTGTTTTACAATCAAATCATGTGAGGAGATATATGAAAAGTAATGATAAATATCGGGTTTACCAAATAAAAATTACCTTAGCTCATTCGGAGCCCTCAATTTGGCGAAGATTTTTAATTGAACCTCATGAAACTCTTTATTATTTGCATCATTCCATCCAGATTATTATGGGTTGGACAAATTCACACATACATCAATACCGACAAAACAAAAATTTTTATGCTTTTTTTCCAGCCCCAGTTCAATAAGGAAGTGCAACACTTAGGAAAGGATGGTATCCTAAGTAAATGCACAAACGAAATTATAAACATCTCTCCAACGAAGAGAGAGACAAGATAGCTATTCTTCGCGCTCAAGGCTTCAAACCAAGTGAAATAGCAAGAATCGTACCCGCCTGAACTATTCGGGCAGGTGCCGGGATAAAAGTACAATCTCACGGGAACTGAAACGCAATAAATCCCCGGTCTATGATTGCTATCTGCCTCATAAGGCAAACGAGCGAGCACAAGAACGAAAACGCAAGGCTGGCCACGCTGAGCGGGGCTGGTTCAGCGGCCGAGACTAAAAGACAAAAAGGCTATGGTTTATGTAGCTGAAAAACTAAAACTTGGCTGGGGTCGCCGGAACTCATCTCGGGACGGTGGTCCATCGAGCATCCAGAGGTATCCATCAGCCATGAGGCCGTATATCAGTTTATCTATAACAAAAAGCATCTCAAACAGGAAGATTTAACTGGTTATCTGCCCCGCGCCCACAGGAAAAGGCTGCCACACGGACATTCCCGCAAGCATCGTAAAAGCCATATTCCAGAGCGCACGCCAATTGAACATAGACCTCAATACATCGAAGAACGGCAACAACCTGGCCATTGGGAAGCCGATACCATCGTATCGCGTCAAAGTCTGGCGGCTGTAGCCATTATGCTGGAACGTACGAGTCGAATCATTGGCCTTAAAAAGATCAAACAAAAGTCATCTAATCTATTCTCTCAGGCTATTGAAGACAGGCTTCAATCGTATCCCTCTTTCCTGACACGGACGATAACATATGACAACGGCTCAGAGAATGTAGAACATCTCAAAACCAATAAAAGACTCGGAACGCAGTCCTATTTTTGTAACCCTTATCACCGCTGGGAAAAAGGGTCTGTTGAGAATGCTGTTGGTCTTGTTAGGAGATTCTTGCCTAAGAAGACTGATTTTGCTACAGTTAGCCATCAACAGATCAAGCATATTGAAACTTTACTTAATAACAGGCCTCGTAAGTGTCTTGACTACAAAACACCCCAGAGGTCTTTAACTCAAGTGTTGCACTTGCTGGTTGAATGTGGCCACACATATACCGTTTACGCAAATTCATTTGGCACAGTCTGTAAACTCAGCTTTGCCACGCTTAGCGGGGCTTTGCCAACGGGAGCAAATTTATATGATTGAAGAACACGTTAATTTCAACTCTGATGGTATGAAACTGGAAGGGGTTTTGTCCTATGATGAAAATGCCGTAAATCCACCCTCGATGATTTTGTGCCCGCCCCATCCTCACTTGGGGGGCGATATGGAAAACAATGTTATTACGGCTCTCGGCAATGTATTGGCAGAATGTGGATTTGCTGCGCTCAGGTTTAACTATCGTGGTGTTGGTTGTAGCGAAAGCAGGCTTGGCAATATTGCAGAGGAATACAAGTATTGGGAAGATGTTCTGAACAATGATAATTATTCCGATGCGTTAGCGGATTCCACGTCCGCACTTGACTACCTTGAATCAACGGTTGGTACAAATGAGATTTATGTTGCGGGTTATTCATTCGGTGCAGTTGTGGCAATGAGGCTGAGTGTTAAGAATGCAAATATAAGGGCATTTGCATCAATCTCTATGCCTTTTGGTAGGTTTGACACTTCATTTTTATCAGACTGTAAGAAACCAAAGCTGTTTATTTGTGCGGATAATGACTTTGCCGCATCAATTGAAGAAGTCGAGAAAGGGATGTTAAGTATATCAGAACCAAAGATACTCGAAGTAATCGAAAGTTGTGACCACTTCTATATTGACAGGGAGCCTGAAATTGCAAACAAGGTACTCGAATTCTTTAACTGCAACAAGACCAAATAACTGTCAAAAGCTCCTGGTATAATTTAATGTCAAAGTTAGTTATACTTCGACTTCCCGCCTGAATGTAGTCGGGCAGGCGCTCAGTGTGACGTCATTCTCCGCCTAGGCGGACGGGCGAGCGGAGTCGAGGAATTAAAACTGCCGAAGGCGTCATTTAAACGATTCTTACTTTGCTCCCCTAAATTTAACCCACTTGCACCAATTGAAATGGTTTTTAACTAACAAATTGCTATTATGAGCCAATTTATTCTGCCCTGAAAAAAATACTGGATTACTTATATTGCCAATTCTCAATACCTTATGAACATTTATTTCTGTTTTAATAATTTGGTATTGTAATTGCGAATAGTGCAATCCATGCTAAAATCCAACAATATTGGTTTAATTAGATATGAATTCATAGCATACGTTCATGTATTGGATACCCAAAATGTGAGTAATATATTAATTACAAAGGACGATTTAGCAAATATGAAGTCACAAAGTTATCAGATTGATTGGGTTCCAGTCGAAAACATGGATATTGATATTATTGAAAATGGAGGAATTGACATTAATTCTATTGTTAAGACAAGTAAGAGAATCTGCGGGCTTTTTGATGCTGAGCCACTAGATTGGGAGTATGCGCGGATTATAGTTAGCGATTCTGCAAAAACAAAACATAGTTACGCAATAGCCAGGATGCCAAAGAGTCCGACAGTTCCAGTTTTTTTTGATGTTAAGGAATGATTTGTAAATATTGGATAGCTTAATATTTGGTTTATAAACTTCCATAAGAAACAGACATATTTTTCTGCCAGATTCTACAATTTGTAAACATTTCATTATTAGCACAACTCCAAAACATCTTAAAATTGTCATTGTATCAAGTGCGCACATTATATAATATGATACTCTTGTTTTGCTTGTCCGGCTGTGTAGTTCGGGTGGGTACAAAGCAGTCGAATGACTATTGATGAAATATAATTGAAGAATTCCTGAAACCCCTAATTCCTAAATTAACTAGACAAATAACGATAATGAATGCTGCCTTATTAGCCATTTTTTCTCTCTTTTGCTTCTTTCTTAGTTATCTGTTTTATTCAAGGTTTCTTGCGAAAAAGATATATAAGTTAGATTCAGACATTAAGACTCCCGCTCATGAGTTTGAAGATGGTATAGACTTTGTTCCTACAAACAAGCATGTTCTTTTTGGCCACCATTTTTCGTCAATAGCAGGTGCAGCGCCAATTGTCGGTCCTGCCATAGCCGTTATATGGGGCTGGCTGCCTGCGCTGCTGTGGGTGGTTTTTGGTACGATCTTCATAGGCGCCGTGCATGACTTTGGATGCCTTGTCCTCTCAGCGAAGAATAAGGGGCATTCCATTGGAGACTTGACAGGGAAAGTCATCGGTAAAAGGGCGCGGGCGCTGTTCCTTACTATTATCTTCTTCCTTACATGGATAGTGATTGCAGTCTATGCATATATTATCGCCACACTGTTTTCTCAGTTCCCCACTACGGTACTGCCGGTTAACATTCAGATTATAGTTGCGGTTACTATAGGACTTGTCATTTACAGGACAAAGTTTGGAATACTTGTCCCATCAATCATAGCATTGCTTGTTTTGTACGCTTTTATATATCTTGGTACATATCTGCCTTTAAGCTTACCAGCCTTTGTTGGTGGAGAGGTTGAGTCCTGGGTTGTTTTACTATTTGTTTATGCATTTATTGCGTCAGTTCTTCCGGTCTGGCTGCTGCTGCAGCCAAGAGATTTTATCAGTTCGCATCAGCTCTTTGTGGGATTGGGCATTATGTATTTAGGTCTTTTTGTTCTGCATCCACCAATGGTAGCGCCTGCGCTTAACCTTGAGGTTGAGGGGGGATTGCCGTGGTTTCCATTCTTATTTATTACGATTGCCTGCGGCGCAATATCGGGATTCCATGGCCTTGTGGGTTCCGGTACTACATCAAAACAGATAAATAATATCAAAGATGCCAGGCTGATTGGTTTTGGGTCAATGTTAGGAGAGGGCTCGCTTGGGTTGATGTCTGTTCTTGCATCGACGGCAGGATTTGCGACATTTGCCGCCTGGAATAGCCATTATTCAAGCTGGAGCACTGCCGGTAGTATGGATGCCGAGATAGGAGCATTTGTTAACGGAGGCGCCTATTTCCTGAAAGAGGGACTTATGCTGCCTGATGGATTTGGCACGACGCTGATTGCCGTTATCGTCATAAGCTTTGCCGCCACTACTCTTGATACCTCAACAAGGATTCAGAGATATATCACAACTGAACTGGGACAAATATATAATATTAAGATTCTTTCAAACAGATTTGTGGCTGCTGCCATTGCAGCGTTCACTCCTCTTATTCTCATCTTTGGTGGCGAGGGTCTGAGTTGGAAACGCTTGTGGCCTATATTTGGAGCTACGAACCAGATGCTTGCAGGATTGTCGCTACTTGTCCTGACTGTTTATCTTTATAGAAAAGGGAGGAATATTTTATTTACGTTAATACCATTGATTTTCCTTATTATTATGACGTCAACGGCGATGGTGTTAAGCCTGAAGGAATTTATAAAATCCCGAAACTGGGTATTAACGGTTTTATCAGTACTCCTGCTTTCATTCTCAGTCTGGATTATCCTGGAAGCAATCACTGTCGTAAGAAATCTGAATAAAAAAGATAGAAATATGGAAGGTTTGGTTTAAGGTATTTAATGACAAATAACCAATGTTAATGCTCCGCTTAGTTTAATTACTCCTTCCAAAGTACCTGAGAGGCCGAAAAAGTGTGACATGGCACACATATGTGCCTGTCCATTCTTGTGCCATGTTACACTTCTCTTCACTTCATTCATTTTATCCATCCCAAAGCATAGCAAGCAGAAGAAAATTATGATTATCATAAGTTATTATTTGATAATATATTGAAGATATTATGATGCATAATGCAACTTGGAATTTATGCGTCATGTTTCCTTGGCATACATTTTGTTAAAGAGTATATAGGTAACTGAGATAGGAGTCGCAAATATTGCTAATGTGTTAGCTGAGAAAATCTGAAAATCAGTTGATATGTTGAAAATAATTTCCTATATACGTGATGTCAGGAAGACGTCCTATTTGTATAAACATAAGTTAAGAACCAGGAGGATTTATTTGTGCTATGCCAATCATTAGTTTCATCTGCTTTTTTACCAAATATTTCAATAAGGCAAGTTATTGTCCGAGGGGTAATTCTAAATAGAATTTCTGCTGTTCAATTTATTCTAATGAAAGGAGGTAATACGGATGAAAAATAAGATAACCATTGTAATTTTAGCAATGCTTTTAGTAGTAGGTTGTGCGCAAATACCAACCCAACAATTTGTGCAATATAAAAAGGCTTTTAATGAATTAAATAAGGTACAAGAAGATATTTTACTAGATTTTGATCAAGCATTAAAGAAACAAAAAGAAGTTAGCGAAGATGATGAAAATATTGGCCCTTCATCACCGTATCCAGATACTCTTCAGGGATTAAAGACGTCTGCTACTGAACCCGATGTAATTGAAGTAAGGCGACTAGCCATGCTAACAATTAATCGTTATAATGATGTGCTTACTAAGCTAGTAGAAGGCAAAAGTATTGAGGATGTTAAAACAACTACAGAAGGTTTAGTTAAGACAATTGGGAAATTTGTTGAAATAGCTGAAGGTGCAGGAGTGCCGGGTATTGGTTCTGCCATTAATGCAGCAAAGATTTTGGCAGGAAAATTTGAGGAGTTACGGCTGCGTAAAGAATTTAAGAAAGCAGTGCGTGAAGGAGTACCTGCAGTATATGCAATACTTGACTTTGTTAAAGAGGATCTTTCAGATCATTATACGGCCAGGTTTACTATTGCTCAAAGTGAACGTTTACTGATTGTGGAGGAAATAACTAATAATGTAATTAATTTAAATATTCTGTTTTCAAATCATAGTATACCACCCGATACAGCAAATATTCAGGGTATAAAAGTCATTGAAAAGGATATTAATTCTCACTTAAAACCTGTAAGTGGTGAATTAAACCAAGACGAATATCCTTACAAACTGGAATATGGTACTGGTAATATCCCAGCGTACACTATTTTAATTGACCTCCAAGTAACGCAAATAGTCTCAGAAATAGAAAGTCTAAGTAAGAAGTATAATCAAAACGTTACTCAGGTAAATTCAATAGGTTCGGTTTTAATTCAAGACGCAAAATTAATTGAAAAGACAAAGATTGCACTTAATACACTTGTCAATGCACTTGATAAGCCGCTAGACATTGGAGTAATAGCCGAAGAAATACTTGATACTGCATTTAATGTGAAACGTGAATTTGAAGCATTTCGTGCTGCTCAGTAAACATATTATTTTCAATACAATTAAGGAGGTAAAACATGACAGCGACAGAGAAATCAGTAAAAGAAATTTATGATGAAGGTATTCTGGAGATTCAAAAGATTTTTGGATCTATAAAATCTACACGTAAACAACGTGATGCTGCCAAACAAACACTGAAAGATTTAACAGCAATGTTGTTGGCTTATACAATTAAAAAAGTAGAGGACAGAACGGCATTGCTTTCTGGTTTAATTGTTGAGTTAAATCAGGTAATTGAAAGTGTTAGGATTAAACCTCCATATACAGGTACTGTTGATGGTTTAACGAAAATTGCAAATAAAGCATTAGGACTGCTATCACAGGAGAAGAAGAAGTTAATTTGACTAATTCCATAATTTCTATCTTATAATTCGATAATTTACTTAATTACATATCCTCGGACTACATGTTGATAATTGAAGCGCCAATTACTTTATTGCCCGCCCGGATAATCCGTTCGGACGGGTTAGAAATTACAATGAAAGGAGAATGACATGAATAATTTTTTTTCTGATACTGATCTGGTGAAAGCTCCTCCAATTAAGAGAGCGGCGTATTCAGACAGAACAGCGTGGATAATGGCCGAAATTTCAAGGTTAGTTTATGAGCCTTTGCCAGGCGAGGTGACGATCAAAGCCTTAGTAAAAGAGATTAAATCTGTAGTTGCAAGAGGAGATTCTGACGATATCGTTGAAGCGCTCGTAAATAAGATGATTCAGCATCAGTCTCCTGTCAACGTTACTATGATTGATATCCTTCGCAAAGCCAACTTTGACTTTATTGAATCATTTGCCGTTGACGGGACAGAAGCATTGCTGGCAAAGCTTAATCTGGGTGATGAGTCATCTGCCGGCGCAGACAGGGAGGGTATGCTTGTTCTGGCTTTTCGAGGCACGCAACCATCAATTAAGGATGTGTTTACTGATATTAAAGCAGATTTGGTGTCCGCTCCTAAAGGTGGTCGGATTCATCGCGGGTTTCATGAAGCATACCTGAAAGTTGCAGATCAAATCGAGAAAACGCTTAACGAGTATAAGAAGTTGCCGCTTTACATTACCGGCCACTCTTTAGGAGGCGCGCTTGCTCTGGTTGCAACCAGGTATTTGGGCTCTGACAGCACAGGAGCAACATATACATACGGATGTCCAAGGGTGGCGGACGACGATTTTTTCCTCTCTATAAAGACACCTGTCTACCGTGTTGTTAATGCTGCCGACGCTGTGGCGCGGGTGCCTTTCGGCTATGGGCTCTCTATTTTGTTAACGGGACTCAGGCTGATACCAATTAATGGCACGCGGTGGATATCGGAGTGGATACGTCGTAAGATTGTCGGGTACACTCATTATGGGAATCTTGTTTTCTTGTCTGCGCCTGAAAATACAATCGATAGTAAAGGTGTGCCTTTTGAAGGCTTGGTTGTCAAAATGAGTCCCAATATATTCTGGCGTATGAGAGTTGTGCTCCCTCGTTTAATCAAGACATTCGGGAAAGCGATGGTAAATGACCATAGAATGAACGAATATTCTCAGAAGTTGCTGGCCTATGCTAAACAGAGGAGGTTTTAACAAATCATTTCTGGTTTATTAATCCTTTCTTTGCATTTGTCTACACCTGCATATATTGGCATAAGCTAATATTATAGCAGATGTTAAGGCATAGATTGCGTTGGGTTTCTCTAGCTGATTGTAATATGAACCGTATTTATTAACTTTTAGATAAGGGAGTTAAAAATGGCAGAAAATGATAAACAACCAACTCAGAAGGCCGGCTTTCTGGATGATGACAAAGGCAGTCCGTCTTCAATGCGGCTAATGAGTATGGTAGCACTTATTGCAAGTATTGCATTTGGCATAATCTCCATTCTTCATTCAGAGGCGTGCAAGAATGAAAATGGGCTGTATATAACATTTGCGTTTTTACTGGCTGCATTTGCACCCAAGGCACTTCAGAAATTCGCAGAAGCCAAATTTCCCACGGCCGGGAAGTAGAATTGAATAGAGAGGAAGAGAGTTGAATCTGTACAAGTTAACGGTGCATTTAAATCTCTCTTCCTGTCTGGATACCGTTTTTCTCAACGAGGATGGGAGAAATGCGATCAGGTTTCATTGTCTGAATCCTTATGGTCATGCAGGCTATTGATGCAATTGATGAATTAGTTTCTTTACTTAAGCCTGATTCTTTTGAATCCCTGAGAAAGAATCAGGGGAAATCTTCAGCGATAATAGAACTTAAAAGATTGTTAAAAACCTTTTTAGTTCCTCGCCCGTTATTACCGCTTTTAATTGCGGTTTCCTTTATCGCACAGGCTTTGTTTAGACATTATATGGCAGGAGGACTTTTGACTCCGTTGCCATCGCACCGACATCGCCCTTAATTTCTACATCGGTTGTCAAATTAGTTACGTTTTCTTCGGCCATCTTAATATCCTTTCAGGTTTTGTTCTCTCCGGAATAAAATTGGTAATAATATTTATTTTCTTAACTAAACATTAGTATAGGTTGGTTTCAATGTGTATATTTTTCATCAAGGATAATTAAATTTTCTCAAATATCAATAGATTTATCCTTATGCCATATTGACATAAGCGTCTAAATATAGAAATAGGTGACTGCCATATTGACATTACATATATCAGTATTAACAGTTCTATAAAAAAGTAACTTGCCCTAAAACGCATAACATATTACATAGCATGAAGATAAAGATTGGTAAAATATATTGGTATCTGTTTTGCTCTATACAACCACTAACTAAACAAAGTAGGACTCGTAATTTTGAAAGGAGGAAAATAATGGCTGCAAAGCAGTTGGTATTCGGAGAAGATGCAAGGATGGCAATTAAAAGAGGGGTTACGAAACTGGCTAACGCTGTTAAAAGTACACTTGGTCCGAGAGGGAGAAATGCTGTTCTTGATAAAGGGTGGGGAAGTCCCACTATAACGAAGGATGGTGTAACTGTCGCAGAGGAAATTGAATTGAAAGACCCATACGAGAATATGGGTGCAAAACTGGTAAAAGAAGTGGCATCTAAGACAAGCGATGTTGCGGGAGACGGGACCACCACTGCAACAATATTGGCTGAAGCTATTTTCAGTAACGGATTGAAGTGTGTTTCCGCAGGTTTAGATCCTGTTGCGCTTAATCGCGGAATGAAGATAGCGGTTGATACTGTAATAGAAAAGCTTCTGAGTATGAGTAAAAAGATTAAAGATCAGACAGAGATTGCTAACATAGGAACAATTGCATCCAATAATGATAGTGAAGTAGGTAAGATGATAGCAAATGCAATGGAGAAAGTAGGCAAGGATGGTGTTATCACCGTTGAAGAGGGGAAGGGTATTGATTCAGATGTAGAGATAGTTGAGGGTATGCAATTTGACCGTGGATATTTATCGCCTCATTTTGCCACTGATAAAGAAAACATGAAGGTGGTACTGAATGAGGCCTATGTGTTAATACACGAAGAGAAAATATCAAGCATTAAAGGCATAGTTCCTTTACTTGAAAAAGTTGCAAAGACTAAAAGACCTCTTTTGATAATTGCAGAAGATATTGAAGGCGAAGCGTTAGCGACTCTGGTTATAAATAACATCCGTGGTACGATTGCATGTGCTGCAGTTAAAGCGCCTGGATATGGAGACAGAAGGAAAGCCATGATGGAAGATATCGCTATACTTACGGGCGGCAAGGCGGTAGTTAAGGATTTAGGAACTCAGTTGGAAAACGTTGAGTTGAATGAGTTGGGTACTGCAAAGAAGATCAATATAGATTCTGAAAATACGACTATTGTAAAGGGCGGAGGCAGTCCAAAGGACATTAGTGCGCGTATAAATCAGATAAGAAGGGAAATAGAAGAAACAACTTCTGACTATGACCGCGAAAAACTGCAGGAAAGGCTGGCAAAATTAGCTGGTGGTGTGGCGCAGATAAACGTAGGCGCATCAACAGAAACAGAGATGAAGGAGAAGAAAGCACGTGTAGAAGATGCGTTGCATGCCACCCGTGCCGCAATTGACGAAGGTATCTTGCCGGGCGGCGGTGTTGCCTTATTAAGGGCCTCTGAGGCATTGAATGATCTCGTATTAAAGGGTGATGAACATTTTGGTGTTGATATCATAAAGAATTCGCTCAGTGAACCTATAAAACAGATAGCCAGAAATGCAGGATTGGAAGGCGCTGTTGTAGTGAGGAAGGTTTTGGCATCAAAGGACAAGGCATTTGGTTATGATGCAGAAAAAGAAGAATACGGTAATCTTATTGAATCCGGCGTGATAGATCCTACGAAAGTTACAAGAAGCGCATTACAGAATGCCTTAAGCATTGCAAGTATACTTCTTACAAGCGATTGTCTCATTACAGATATTCCAAAGAAAGAGGACGCTATGATGCCTCCTGGCGGAATGGGAGGAATGGGCGGTGGTATGCCTGGAATGATGTGATAGTTTACCAAAAACCAGCAGACCAGTCAGGGAGTTTTTCTCTAACGTATGTAAATTATTTCAGTTTAATGTGATTATGAAAATAAAAGGAGGTATTTGTTATGGCAATCAGACCTTTAGATGATAGAGTTGTAGTGGAACCACTTGAAGCAGAAAAGAAAACACAAGGTGGAATTGTTTTACCGGACTCAGCAAAAGAGAAACCAACAAAAGGAAAGGTTATAGCTGTTGGAGATGGAAAACTGCTTGATAACGGCAAAAGGGCCGAACCTTTAGTAAAAAAAGGTGATCAGGTTCTTTATGGTAAGTATGCGGGAACAGAAATAACAGTTGGTGGTAAGGACTATCTTATTTTAAAAGAAAACGATATCTTGGCTAAAATTGAATAATCAAGTTCAGGAGGTATATTATGGCTGCAAAACAGCTTTTGTTTGATGAAGAGGCAAGACGCAATATAAGAAATGGTATAAAGAAGCTGGCAGACGCTGTAAGAGTAACTATGGGTCCAACCGGCAGAAATGTGATTTTGGAAAAAAGCTATGGTTCGCCCACTGTTACAAAGGATGGAGTTACTGTGGCAAAAGAAGTGGAATTGAATCAACCCTTTGAGAATATGGGTGCAAAGATGGTCTGTGAAGTAGCTTCTAAGACCAGTGACGTAGCAGGAGATGGCACGACAACCGCAACTATTCTGGCAGAGGCAATCTTTAATGAGGGCATGAAGTATGTCACTGCAGGCGCAAATACAATGGCGCTGAAAAGGGGCATTGACAAGGCCGTACGTGTGGTAGTTGAGGAATTGAATAATTTATGCAGAAAAGTCAAGGATAGGGCACAGATTGCACAGGTTGGTACGATATCGGCTAATAATGATTCATCAATTGGGAATTTATTGGCAGATGCCATGGATAAGGTGGGCAAGGACGGTGTTATTACGGTAGAGGAAGCCAAAAGTATAGAAACCACTTTAGATGTTGTTGAGGGAATGCAGTTTGATAAGGGGTATATTTCTCCTTATTTTGTAACAAAGGCTCAGACTATGGAAGTTATCTTTGATGATCCGTATATATTAATCCATGAGAAGAAGATTTCTAATATGAGGGAGCTGTTACCACTTTTGGAGAAGCTGGCGAGCGCTGGTAAACCGCTTTTAATCATCTCTGAGGATGTTGAAGGCGAGGCCCTGGCAACGTTAGTTGTTAATAAATTACGGGGGGTCTTAAACTGTGCAGCAGTTAAAGCGCCTGGTTTTGGTGATAGAAGGAAGGCCACGCTGGAGGATATCGCAATTCTTACAAACGGACGTCTGATATCAGAAGACCTTGGGATAAAGTTAGAGACTCTTGAGCTTAGTGATCTTGGGACTGCAAAGCGGATAACGATTGGTAAAGACAATACCACGATAATAGAGGGCGCCGGGAAGAAATCAGATATACAGGGCAGGATTTCTCAGATTCGAAATCAGATTGAACAGACTACATCTGATTATGACAAGGAAAAACTTCAGGAAAGACTTGCTAAACTTACCGGTGGTATTGCAGTCATAAATGTAGGTGGTGCTACTGAGGCTGAAGTAAACGAGAAAAAGGCGCGTGTAGAGGATGCACTGAATGCTACAAGGGCTGCAGTAGAAGAAGGCATTATTCCTGGAGGCGGAGTTGCCTTTATCAGGACAATTCCAAAGGTTGAGGAATTGCGCAAGAAGTTAAAGGGTGATGAGAAAATAGGAGCTGGCATAATAGCGAAGGCCATTGAAGCTCCTTTGAGGCAGATTGTGTCCAATACCGGTGGTGAAGGTTCGGTAGTTGTTGAAGAAGTAAAGGAAAAGAGTACCAATACCGGATTTGATGCCAACACATTAGAATTTGTGGATATGTTTGAAAGAGGAATTATTGATCCGACAAAGGTTGCGCGTACTGCGTTGCAAAATGCCGCCAGCATAGCTGGACTGATGTTAACTACCGAGGTAATGGTAACCGAACTAAAGGAAGATGAAGAGGGCGGATCTCCTGTTGAGGGCAGTGTATTTTAGTTCAATGACCAAAAAAATTGATAAAACTGTTTTGAGAAAAGGCCGCATTTATGTGGCCTTTTTGTTTTAATATTTCTGAGGTTCTGTTGGCTGTAGAACCTGCTTGACATTTAATATATCACTTGTATCATATTATGTGGCAAATTATTTGTAAGTGTTAAGTCATTATATATTTTAGGCTTATACGTTTACAAAAGGATTGAATAGAATCCTGTATTTGTGGATGGATTGTGAAATATGCCTGGCTTAAATATGAAAAAAGAAGATTATTATAAAGTCCTGGGAGTTGGAAATAGCGCTGTTCAGGATGAGATAAAACGTTCTTACAGAAAAATGGCTTTAAAGTATCATCCTGACAAGAACCCCGGAAATAAGCAGGCAGAGGAAAGATTTAAAGAAGCGGCTGAGGCATACGAAGTCCTTAGTGACCCTGAGAAGAGAAAAAGGTATGATCGATTTGGACATGAAGGATTAAGAGGCGCCGATACAAAGGGATTTGGCAGTTATGAAGATATATTCGATGCATTTGGCGATATCTTTGGAGGAGGGGGGAGCATATTTGAGGAGTTTTTTGGCGGCAGGACAAGGCAGACGGCGAGACGGGGAGCAAGTTTAAGGTGTGACATAACCATAGAGTTCAGAGATGTTGCCACAGGTATAGAGAAAACAATAGAAATCACCAAGAGAGACTTTTGTGAGGAATGCCGTGGAACAGGCGCTTGCAAGGGCACATCTCCTGTTTCCTGTCCTTATTGTAAGGGCCAGGGCGAAATCCATCAGAGACAGGGCTTTTTTACATTAAGGACTACATGTCCTAAATGCCAGGGTAGTGGAAAGATTATAGAAACCCCCTGTAAGAAATGTAGCGGTCATGGCGTGTATCCAAAAAAGTCAAATATTAAGGTTCAGGTGCCTGCCGGTATAGAAGACGGTGCGAGGTTACGTGTTACAGGACAGGGTGAGTCTGGAGAAAACGGAGCGTCCCCTGGAGATTTATATTGTGACATACACGTAAAACCACATCCGATCTTCAAAAGGCATGATTCTGATATAATTTGTGAGTTTCCAATTACGTTTACTCAGGCGGCATTAGGATGTGAAATTGAGGTGCCTACGATCTTGGGGAAACTGAGGAAAGTAACAATACCTGCCGGGACACAAAGTGATGAAGTCATTCCAGTTAGAGGTGAGGGTTTTCCGCATGTTCGCGGTTATGGAGCAGGGAATTTGCTGGTACATATTATAGTTGAGACTCCTACTAAATTGACTCCCAGGCAGGAAGAATTGTTAAGAGAATTTGCGGAATCAGAACATAAGAATGTAACACCTAAACGCAAGAGTTTTTTTCAGAATGTTAAGAAGCTTTTTTAGATAGTTCATTCTAGTGGAATCATAGGAGGGCATTTGCTGTTATGTCTGAGGTACGAAACAATCAGGATGAAAAAAACGCTAAAAAGGAACACGGTGAAGGCATAAATAGTGTTAAAGATCAAGAATATCTCGAAAGTTCTATAGAAAGCTCCGGGGCAGAAACTGAGACAGACGTAAATAGTAAAACTGAGAGTGAGGAAGTGGCGGATCAAGAAGAGGAGAAAACTGATGTAGAGGAGCCAATGGCTTTAACGAAAGAAGAGCTTGCTGCTTTAAGGAAGAAGGCAGAAGAGCGTGATTCTTTCCTCGATCAGTTGTTGAGGGCCAAGGCAGAGTTTATGAATTATCAAAAGAGAATGCATAAGGAAAACGAATCAACTGCTCAGTTTGCTATTCAAAATCTTATACTTGATCTTTTCCCGGAACTTGACAATTTTGACAGAGCTTTGAAGCTGGCGGATAATTCAAAAGATATTGATAAGTTTGTAGAAGGTATAAAGTTGGTAGAAGATCAATTATTTAAGGTATTAGGGAAGTATGGTGTAAAATCTATGGAAACAGTAGGGAAAGCGTTTGATCCTAATCTTCACGAAGCAGTGATGGAGGAGGAGAATAATGAACTGCCTCATCATACTATTACTGATGAATTACAGAGAGGTTTTCTTTTAAAGGAACGTGTCATCAGGCCCTCGAAAGTTAAAGTATCAAAAAGAACCGTTGAAGAAGAGGAAACAGAGGATGTATAGAATGCTAATGGCTGAAGTTTTACGTCTTAAATTTTGTCAGGAGGAAGGAGAAACATGCCTACTTACGATTATGAGTGTAATGCCTGTAATCATACATTCGAATTGTTTCAGTCGATAACTGCAAAACACATCAGAAAATGCCCAGAGTGCGGAAAGCTGAAGGTAAAGCGACTGATTGGAACTGGAAGTACTATCATTTTTAAAGGGTCTGGCTTCTACCAGACTGATTACAGAAGTGAAGAATATAAATCACGCCAGAACGCTGAAAAATCTTCTTCTACTTCAGAAACTAAAGACAAGAAAAAAGATAAGAAAAAAGAGGAAAAGAAAAATGTCAAAGATTAAGTGCCGTAATTGTGATAAAGAACTATTCTACAACTCCATAAGTGACATACCGACATTTCCTTTTTGCAGTGAACGCTGCAAACTAATAGACTTGGGATAATGGTTTGACGAAAAAAGACGCATTGAGGAACCCATTACAAATGATCAGCTTGAAAATACCGACACATAAGACTCGATAAAGAAAAGCGTTAGCGAATTATTAGACAAATCTACGAGAGTGTTACAAAACAAACGGCAGTGCAAAGTTTTTGCAAAATAACTCAATAATCTATATTACATAGTGGCTCACATTTAATTTTCCATTTGCAAATTCAGTTCTTTTATGTTTTCATCTGAACACAACGGATTATTTTTGATAGATTTTTTACTTGATATATTAAATAAAACTATATAATTAAGTCGTTTATTTTTATTTCTTACTAAAAGAATAAGAAAGGGGTGACCAGATGCCGCCAATTTTACAGGATTTACAAGACATTCTGCGTGGTTTTAAGATGACGCTTGATTTCAACAAACTGATTTCCGCTTTTGTTGGAATTGTACTCAGCATAATCTGGGTTTTGGTAATTCTTGTCTTTGCTTCCGCTTTCAAGTTGGTCGCCATCAGCCCGTTTGAGTTAATCAGTGGCTTTTTAATTTCACCAAGACTTGGTTTATGCAGTTTGATCAGCGTACTTTTCTCATCAGTACAAACTGTTGACCGGGGAGAGTATGCTGTCCTTATTGTCCTGGTTTTGGGATTGTTAATAATATGGTCGGTTTTTGCCGGTACCATTACACGCCTGGCAGCGGTAGAATTTGCTAAAGGTGAGAAAATAGGAGTTAAAGACTCTCTTGCTTTTGCAGTGAAAAAGTTTTGGTCATTTTTCTGCACTCCACTTATGCCGGTTATGGGAGTGCTATTCTTTATTGCCTGTAATGTTCTTGGAGGATTTTTAGGCCAGATAAAATTTGCAGGCGAGATTGCTGTTGCAATCGGGTTTCCGTTGGCGATTCTTTCGGGATTCTTAATTGTCTTTATAGGCATTATTGGCATTATAGGTTTCTTCCTGATGTACCCTACTATAAGTGCTGAGGGTTCAGATACATTTGATGCAATGAGCCGTGCATATAGCTACGTGCTTTCAAGACCATTACATTTCTTATCATTATTGATTAGCATAACAGTATGTGGAGTGATTCTGACCTTTCTCGCAAGTTTTGGCGCCTGTCTTGTTATGAAGACTACTTTTTGTACTGTTGGAATCGGTATGGGAGATAAATTTGACACTATAAGGGCCTTTATCGCAGGTTTAAGCGGGGGCAAGGCGGCAATGGCGCCACTGGGATCTATATCAATGAAGTTTGCCGCTTTAGTTTTGATGTTGCATATTGTGCTGGTTAAAGTGGTTGTTGGGAGTATAGTAGTTGCGTTTGCAGGCTCTGCCAGTACAATTGCCTATTTAATCCTGAGGAAGGATGTTGACGGTACTGAAATTGATGACGTTTATATGGAAGAAAAAGAGGAAGTGGCAGAGGTAGAGAGAAAGGAAGAAGAGGCAGAGACCCCTGGTGTAAAAAAAGGGAAAATATCAGAAGCAAAAAAACCAAAGTCACGAGGACCAGAACCGGAAGAATCGAAACCTCAGTCAGAAGAAACTGAAAAACCAAAGACTGCAGATGAATGATCGTCAGAGAAGCCGGAATAAGACAGCTTACTCGTATTTTAGTCTTTGGGCGTTAATTAAAGTAATGTAGTTGTTCTTTTGATAAACACCCTTAATGCATCATAATAGGGTTAAGGGTGAGAAAATTAATAACCTGAATATTTAAGTTGCTTTGAAACTTTTCAAGAAGTTTCATGTATTTCACAAGATGTTTATCAAATCTATTGGATTTATCATAATAATGTCTTGGCCCTTATAATGTTTCTTCCCACGGTAACTATTGTAGGGAGGCCTAATGTTGGTAAGTCTTCTCTCCTGAACTGCTTAGCTAAAAAACGCATTTCAATTGTTGATTCAATGAGTGGCGTCACCAGAGACAGAGTGTCTGTAGAGATTGAACACGAAGGCAAGCTGTTTGAGTTGATTGACACAGGTGGTATAGGGATAACGGATATTGAAGATATTGCTCATGAGGTAGAGGTTCAAATAGAAATAGCGCTTCAAAAGGCAAACCTGATTCTCTTCGTTGTTGATGTTCGTGAAGGGATCACACCATTAGATGTTAAAGTTGCAGAAAGACTGCGAAAAATCAAGAAACCACTCCTTCTCGTTGTAAATAAGTGTGACGACGTAAAATTTGATCTTCAGACAGCAGAGTTTTTCAAGCTGGGGCTGGGAGAGCCTTTGCCGGTTTCCGCATTGCAAAGTTACGGCAGGGTTGATCTACTAGACAGGATTGTTTCCACTTTCCCTGAAATAGATACAAAGCCAGTGAAGACCGATTCGTTAATGAAGATTGCTATTGTAGGGAAGAGAAATGCGGGTAAATCCACATTGATAAATACACTTGCTCGGGAGGAAAGGGTTATCGTCAGTGAAATACCTGGTACGACGAGAGATTCTGTTGACGTGAAGTTTGAAATAGATGGTAAAGAGTTTATTGCCATTGATACCGCAGGGATAAGGAAGAAGAAGCAAATTCAGGGTTCTATAGAATTTTATGGTATGGCAAGGGCGGAGAGGTCTATTCGCCGTGCCGATGTAGTAATACTGTTGATTGACGCACCCAGCGATATCTCTCAGGTGGATAAAAATATTGGTGATTATATCCAAACTCAATATAAGCCCTGTTTATTGGTTGTAAGTAAGTGGGACCTTGCAGAAGATGTAGAAACAGAAAAATTTATTAAATATGTCCATACCCGTTTACCCGGACTGGGTTTTGCCCCTTTGTCATTCATAAGCTCATTCAGTGGAGAAAATATAATTGAGACTATTGAGTTAGCACAGGAATTATATAAGCAGGCGAATACGCGGGTTTCGACAGCAGAACTCAATAAAGTCCTCGAACACGCTTTTACATGTCATCGTCCAACAAAGAGAAAATCTAAAATATCAAAGGTTTATTATGGTACACAGGTATCGGTCTGTCCTCCAACATTTGTATTGTTTGTCAATGACAAAAGGCTTTTCAATTCCGATTATGAAAGATACTTGTCAAATCAATTACGAAATAATCTGCCCTTTAGCGAAATACCACTAAAGTTTTATTTCAGGCCTAAAAGCAGGGGAGAAGATGTTGACACAGAAGCACATAAATATCTGGGCGGAAGAAAGAGATAATGATTGAATAGCATAGAATTTCCATTTTAAGTCTTTTGGCGGGGGTGTCCTATCTGTTTTCTTGTCTACGTCAGCTTGTAATCTCCTCCTTTTCTTCCTCTTAATCGTGATAAGAGTTCTCTTCTCAAACCCCAGGCGGTTACATCCGGCCCGGCTCCTGGTGATTCTATAATATATTTTTTATCGCCATTAAATATGTCTGTCTCGACTATGACTTTATTTGAAGAACCTTTCAGGTTGCCCAGAGGAGAGCCCGGAGAAACTTCTCTTAATCCTACTTTAAAAGTTGAATCACCATTTTCACATAGATTAAAGTTGGCAACATATCTTAACGTTTTGCCTTTGCTTTTAGCGGAATCAAATTTCCTTTTTACTTCCTGATCGGCGTCTTTTATAGATTCCATAAACTCGGTTACATCTTCTATATTCAAGAAAGACTCATCAATGAATCCTTCCAAATCTATGTCTGACATTGAGACATTATGCCCGAATGTTCTGGCACAGATTATAAGCTTTCTGGCAACGTCCCGACCGTTCAGGTCATCTTTCGGGTGCGGTTCGGTGTAACCCATTCTTTTTGCATCATTCAGTATTTGGGAGAAACTTCTTTCACCTTTTTCCAGTTCATCACACAAATACCCAAGGGTCCCGGAAAAACACGCTTCTATCTTTTTTATTATCTCAGAAGTATCATAATAGTCGAGTAAATTAGAAACAGTGTTTGCTCCGGCCATGACCGTACAACGAAACCCATACCTTTCCCTGAACCTGGTAAGTTCTCTGAATACTTTAGTTGAATAAATGGAGAGCGGGTTTTTGTTTGCAGTTACTATGCTTTCCTCTGAGTCGTTGATTACTTTTAGATGGAAATCTCTCAAATCATCCTTTCCGGCGGTAACGTCAACGAAAACTACTTCACCGGACATTCCCTCATCATCAATTAATTTTAATAGTTCTGCTAAATTATCGTATTCCCGATATTGGTCTAAACG
>CAKKPF010000266.1 GCA_919901575.1 Candidatus Brocadiaceae bacterium | reverse complement strand
TCTCGTAAATTGGGGTAAGACAACATCCGTTCCGCAGATAAAAGGCAAAGAACAACAACTGAAGTTGCCAGGATATCCGGTTTTGTTCCGGTAGCCTGCCGAACTAACAAAGGGAAACTAATGACTATAAGCATTACTGTCCAGGAAACGTGTGAAGATGCATAATTCCGAGACAGTGCATACGCCCCAAATCCAATGCTCAAGAATGCAAGGAAACTGATCGTTGCAAGGCCGTAATCTGTATAGTAACGAAGAAACAGGTGTGTAATGATGTCCCCGCCAACCGGAAGTACTGCCTGATGATACTCTGTAACATTTGTGAGAAGCATGCTGCGTTCCTGCTGAAATAACAGGACTCGTGTCAAATTATATCTCATGCTATCGTTATTACCCTCAGGAAGCAAGAGAGCCTGCAGTCCCAGATAGACAATGCATAAAACTACGATACCACTCATCACACTATGGCAACGCATGAACAGGAATAAAGATATACAGATTTCGGATAGACGATAACGCTCTCTGAAAATAATCACAAGTGCTCCGGCTACCAATACTCCCTCAACCGGGAAGGATAATCCAGGAATTCCCAACAAAAATGAAATCTGAAAAATCAACGAAAGCACCAGCAAGGTAACAACAATTGCCAACGACAAGGCATGAGCTATGCTGTATCCCCATCGATGGAATAACAGCATGATACCAGTGACCAACAGGGTCAACTCAAGCAAAGAAACAAACGAGAAAAACATGTTATGGTAAGAAAAAAATGTATACGGTTCCCTGTGGTTATTTACAGTAAACTTCGGTTCAAGCTACAAGCCAACCTCAATTCGGCGAATCACCGCCTTGCGTTCTGAGTGGAGCAGCAAGAATGTTATACATAATCATCTAATCTAGAATTGTCCTCCTGCAAAGCCATGCGATAGTCTGTATCAGCCGCAGGTTAGCAAAGATTATCAAATCACCGTCCTTCAGTGCCGCTTTGATAATCTTCCATGCCAGGTCCATGCGGTTTGCCTGCAGTGCAATTGCCACGCTGTTTGAAATATAGGACCGTGTTTCCGTAATGAGCACATTAAGTACTCTGCCGGAAAGCCTCTTCCTTTGCGCCCAGTAACATGCATCCGCCATGGCGCTTACCATATCTGGCTTTCTATCAATATCTAAGAAAAAAGTGTTTTCACTATGTCTGTGGTACTCACTTACAGGTTTTGACATGTCACCTGGAATAATCTTACCTACACATGCCATCTTAAACCACAGATTAGAGTCCTCGGCAATACGAAACTTTGTGTTGAAAAGTCCGGTCTTATCAAATAGTGCTCGCCTGCACAAAATCCCACTCGTATGCCATGTCCTGCCGCGCAGTAACTCTGTAAGTAATGCTGAAGGAAAAATCTGGCAAACTGTCGTTTCATTACACATAAGCTGAAATAATCTTCTCTTACTTGAAATACATTTGACCGGGCTTGATAATATCGTTCCTGATCACATAAAAAACTGCTTACCACCTTGAGAATCTGCCCCGGATTTTGCGATGAACACGTTATACCAATACCCGTCTGTTTACAAAACTTTATGGACGAAGCATAATCAGGACCGTAAAAGAAAACAGGCCTCCCTGATGAAAGGTACGCGCTCAACTTAGTGGGGAAACATAATACCGCCAAATCTTGCCATTCTTCGCTAAAAGGAATAGGTAGGAAATTCAAATCACACTCCGATAACAAATGTGATGTTTCATCTGTACTTCGCCATCCCATCAACTCAATATTACATGGAAAACTCATGCCATTAAAACGAAACCAGTTTCCGATCATGCGTATAAAGATTGGCCTATCGCCAATCTTCCATCCACATAGATTCAATGCCTCCAATAGCATGTTAAACTGACCCATGTCATACAACGTTCCCGCAAAACCGATACGCAATGGGTTGTTTTCTCTATTATCAGGTGCCAGACTGTCT
>CAKKPF010000265.1:12210-19621 GCA_919901575.1 Candidatus Brocadiaceae bacterium | reverse complement strand
GAAGGATAAAACGCACTATCTCAAGGGCAAGTGCGGGAGGTGCAGGCGTAATCACATTTGCAGGGGATGCGGGGCCAGGGCAGAGGTAATGTGCGGCGATCCCTTCGGGGAAGACCCTGCGTGCTACCTGACCGAGGAGGAAATTACCGGGGTATAGGTTGAATTCTGGAGACACCATACCTATTTAATTCAGAATTTAGTGATAGTTAAAAACCTGACACATTTTTCCAACCGTAATTGGTCACGTCTCCTTTAACGGTAAAGTTGTCTTCCGTGCCCGATATGATTGCGGCAGTATCTATCGGCGAACCTGATTCATTAATCATTTTAAACAGTGAAGACGCATGTTTTGAGGTAATGGTCATAGAACTCTTAATCTCAAAAAGGTGTAGTTTGCCTTCTAATTCAATAACCAGATCAATTTCCAATCCATCTCTCGTTTTCAAATAGTACATTGAAGGCCTTTGGCCAAAATGTAAAAACCGCTTCAAGAAGTCACATACTATCATGGTTTCAAACAAACTTCCAAAGGAAGGGCCGTTGATCAATGTTTTCTCCTCGTTCAGTCCCAGTAAATAGGTACACAAGCCAGGATCATTAAAATATAATTTAGGGCTTTTTACAACACGCTTTCCTATATTTTTATAGTAAGGGTAAAGGAGATAAATCTGATAACCCGCCTCTAATATTGAAAGCCACCTTTTTGCGGTTGTTACACTAATACCGATATCTCTAGCCATCTCTGAAATATTAAGTATTTGACCGGTTCTCGCGGCGCAGACCAGTAGAAACCGTTCAAATTGGCTTAGATCGCCGATATTTGCCATGTTTCTAACGTCCCTCTCCAGATACGTGGTAACGTAAGAGCCGCACCAGAGTTGTCTGTCCACCGCTATGTTTGATGCAATCTCAGGATAAAATCCCCGTAATAAAATGTTACTCAGTGGAGTCTTTACACTAAATTCAGAACCCGCGCTCAATTCCTTAATCCACAAGGAGATATTTCTTGTATTTTCGGCGTTGTCAACCATCTCTGAAACAGAAAAAGGTAAAAGCGAAAGAGTCGCCGCCCTGCCTGCTAACGATTGTGAAACATTCTGCATTAATACAAAATTTTGCGAACCTGTGAGCAGCCAATTACCCGGTTTGCGGTCATTGTCAATCTCTGTTTTTATATATGACAACAATTCAGGAAGGTACTGAATCTCATCAATAATTACAGGAGGCCTGTATTGATTGAGAAATCCTTTAGGGTCTTCTTTTGCCCTGATTCGTATATCGGGATCTTCTAAGCTTACAAAGTTGTGCCCTTTTGAAAAGAGCATTTGAAAAAGGGTGGTTTTACCTGACTGCCTGGGGCCTGTCAACACAACGGCAGGAAACGTTTTGACTGCGTTAAGAATAGTATTTGCTAATACGCGAGGTTTTAATTTCATGCGAAGTATTATACCCTTAATATTTAATATGTAAAGTTAAATATTAAGGGTGTCATGAATGGTTAATAACGGACGGAATGAGATTCCGCAGTACTTATTGTTAATCTTGTAGATGCCTTTTAATCATCAGTTTAAGCGGGATAATAAATCAGACAAATTCTGCCAAAGTGGAAAATAGATAATTTTCTGCTTTATTTCATAAACAGAATTTGTCAAAATTCACATTTATTTTTACGGACAGTAGGGGCGTACGCCTATCAGTCTGGCAGACGCCCCTACAACTGCCGTTGCACTCACTCACAAATAACACGTATCTACTAAATATTTTATCTGTATAATGGATTAAGCCCTGTGGAGTAATATAGTACTACTACTCCACAGGGCAAGGTATTTTTTATTGGTTTGAGTTACATTTAACCATATCTTTATCGATTTAGAAAGGAAGGTAAGTAAAGATGAAAAGAATATTATTTTTATTAATGGCAGTGCTGGCAGTATTTGTACTGGTAACCCCGGCGCATGCGTTCCTGATAAACAGGGGTAACGAACGGACACACTGGGCAATCGGATGATCTATGATGATGATCGTGACATCACGTGGTATGATTTTAGTAAAGCCCCAGCCATATGGGCAAATCAGGTAGCCTGGGCTGATACATTATCGGTCACCTTTGGTTCCACTACCTATGATGACTGGAGATTGCCGACATCTTTAAACTTAGATGCTCCATTTGGCCCGGATTCGGGATTAAATGTTACTGGCAGTGAGATGGGCCACCTCTATTATACAGAACTCGGGAATGTGGCAGGAGGTCCTCTCAGTAACACCGGAGACTTTCAGAATTTAATAATTTCCTCTGTTTACTGGTCTGGTACGGAGTATGCTACTAATACCAAGCGCGTCCTGGGACTTCACCTTCTTCTACGGCACCCAGAACGCGAACGTTAAGGTCAGCACCATCTATGCGCTGGCAGTTCGTTCCGGCGATGTTGCCGCCGTGCCTGAGCCAGCGACGGTAGCGCTCCTTGGGATCGGCCTTGCGTGGATGGCGGTCTATGGTGTAAGAAGAAGGCGGCAACATAGGTAATTTGATAATTTGAGTTATTTGGCCCCCTGTGAAATAGAAACAAATAACCGGATTTCACGGGGTAAATTATTTAATGATGGGAGTTGCAGGGGGGTATTTCCCCCCTGCATTCTCTTTTTTTTGTTTTTCCTCGTTTCCACGCTCTCAGGCTGTATCACAAATATAAAAAACTCACAAAATGTCATTCCCTGCTTGACGACAGACCTCTCTTTCGACCCGCCCGGCCCAGCCGTTCGGACGGGGAGGATTCCAGAATTGGAATCTCCGCTCAGACGGGTCTGCCACTGACATGACCGCCGGGGGCGGACATGGATTCCTCCCGAAAGGGAGGAAATTTCGATTAACCTTCTCAAGTCCTATTGCTGGTTCAGGTCACGCCTTAGGAGGATCTGCCTTCGGTACGACTTGCCAGCCTGAACCTAAACGTTTCGGTTCAATCTACAGAGCTAAGCTCAGCTTTGCCTGCCCGAATAGTTCAGGCGGGTGGTCGGGCGGGCGTGTTACCGCATTTTTTTAATAGCATCGACACGGTCGATGCACTCCATATTTCTTCCCAATATCCCGGTTATTGGGTTGAAAACCCACTGTTTATAGTGGTATTATGTGTTTTATGTTTAGTTTGGTATCTAAATAAGAAGTCCGTAAATCGTTAGAAAGATTACGAAAAAGGATTTGCAATTACAAAAAGGCGATGAAATTTTTTGAATCGCCCTTGAATAAGGTGACTATTAAGAATGACAGGATTTAGTAAAGTAAACACAAAAAAAGGTTCAATATATTACAAGATTAGATTATCGGTACAAGCGCTTGTTTTTATTGTTTTCATCTGTTTGTTGATTTATGCGGACCCTATTGCCGAAAAGGATGTGACGGTGGATATCTTCCTTCGCATGAGTCCGCTTTCTGCAATTGGCGCAATGGTAGCGGCAAAGGAATTTATTGCAAGGTATTGGCCGGCTATTATTGTACTGGCAGCATCTCTGTTTTTAGGCCGTTTTTTCTGCGGTTGGGTATGTCCTCTCGGGACAACACTTGATATTACTGATAGTTTACTGAAGAAACAAAGGAAAAGGGTTTCATTTAAGATTTATGATGCTAAAAGACTGAAATATTATATACTGGCCTTTCTCCTTCTAAGCCTGTTTATAGGCCACCAGATGGTTGGTTGGTTCGACCCAATCAGTATTGTCACAAATGCATATACTATTGTTATCCATCCTTACTTCGTTTCTCTAATCAACTCATTTTTCAACTTCCTTCATAAATTCTACCTGATAAGTTTTGTAAGCGATAAAGTTCATGTCTTTTTAAATGAAGCGCTGTTTGCTTTGCATGCGCCGTTTTTCAGAGGGCATTTTATTTTCCTGATAGTACTTTCTGCAATTATATTTTTAGGTTTGTTTTATAAGAGATATTGGTGCAGGAATCTATGTCCATTAGGGGCGTTGTTTGCCATGCTGTCAGACTGGTCTCTTTTTAAGCGTGTCGTGGGGCAGAACATTTGTGATGGGTGTGATAGATGTACGGTAGATTGCAAGATGGGGGCTATTGATGATACCGGAAGGAAAACACAGGCAGGCGAGTGCATTTTATGTATGAAGTGCCAGGATATATGTCCTACAGGAGCAGTCAGGTTTATGCATAAACAGCCGCCGGAGCAGGAAGTTCCTGTAAATTTGACTAAGAGAGGTTTTATAACAGCGTGCGTTTCCAGCGCCGTTGTAGCTCCTCTCCTATCACTGAACTTTCAGAAGAAGAAGAGTAATGGTGAACTTGGAATTATACGCCCTCCAGGTTCAATCCCTGAAGATAAATTCCGGGCTAAGTGTATAAGATGCGGCGAGTGTATGAGAGTGTGCAAGACAAACGGCCTGCATCCGACAATTTTAGAGGCGGATTTGAGCGGGATGTGGACCCCGCAGCTGATCCCTCGGATTGGATATTGCGCCCACGATTGCGTACTATGTACAAGGGTTTGCCCTTCAGGGGCAATTACCAGGCTTCCTAAAGAAAAGAAAAAACGGCTGGCAATAGGGAAAGCCATGATAGACAGGAACAGGTGCATCCCGTGGGTAGGTTATGCGCGATTGCCGGATTTGGACAAGAATTGGGAGGATGTCAGTTGTGGTGTATGTGAAGAGGTTTGTCCTGTACCGACAAAAGCAATCCATTTTAATACATATGTTCATGGCAATGGTAAAGAGATAAGAAGGGTTTATGTAAGAGAAGAAGCCTGTATCGGATGTGGTTTCTGTGAGAAGGTGTGTCCCGTAAACGGACGTTCTGCGATAGTTGTTGAAGGTATACAGCCCCAGGTAATGACAAGCGAAATTAGTATGCTGGGAAATGATCTCTTTCCTGTATCTGTTGAAGGCTGGAAGAGAAAAGGAGCGCCGACAGTGTATGCCGGCAAAGATAAACTTTTTGAATACATTAATGGCGGTGCAGAGGTTTATTTGTCTTATTCATTTATTCAGGTGTCAAAAGCTGTGTATGTTAAGAAGGATGCTGATAATTCTGTTAAGGTGGACATCTGGGAATTTGGCAGTTCTGATGATGCCTACGGTATATTTGTAAGGGACAAGGCAGGGCAAGGCGTAAATATTGGGAACGAAGCCTCGTTATACGAGAATTATCTGTGGGTATGGAAAGGTAAGTATTTTATGAGTATAGAACCTGACAGAGGTGATATCAGTCCGGATGATATTACCTTTATCGGTGCTGCCGTTGTAGACAACATACCTGCCGGTGAGGTTAGTTTGCCGGCTATCCTAATGTATTTACCTGAAGAAGGATACATCCAGGGGAGCTCAAGATATTTTCATAAAAAGATAATCCTGGATAATATTTACATTTCAGACAGGTTTATTGATAGAAATGTATTAAATCTCAGCGAACAGACAGATGCCGTTGTAGCTGATTATAAATCTGAAACAAGCAGTTTGCCTTTCAAATTATTGATAGTCAAATATCCTGAAAAAAAGGTTGCAGAGGAATCTTTCAAAAATTTCGTTGAGTTAAGGGAATCGTGGGGTGAAAAGGGCGTTATAGCTAACAGATTGCATACATTTGAAGATTTGAAAGGTAAGTATAGCAGCATATCTTGTATAAATAGTTTCATTATTGTTACGTTCCTTGCAGAAACCAGAGAGGATGCAGAATCTTATGTTAATAATGTTATTTCAAAGGTTGAAGCAAATCAAGACTAAGTTTTTATTGGAAATTTAAAAGCCTTTGTGATATATTATGCGGCACTTTATAAGGAGATGGAGATGGGTATAGAAAAAGGACTGAAAAAAGAGATAATTGAAGGTAACAAAGTACACGATACCGATACGGGTTCTCCGGAAGTACAAATTGCTTTGTTGACAGAACGGATAAAACATCTGAGTGATCATCTTAAAGAACACAAGAAAGATCATACGTCAAGGCGTGGGTTACTTATGATGGTTGGTAAAAGGGCTACGTTACTGAAATATCTTAATGGAAGAAATGAAGAAGGCTATAGGAGCCTGATAAAGAAGTTGGGCATACGTCGGTAAATTGGTTGGTGAAAGGATATAAAATTGAAATGTAAAGTTGAGGAAACTGTTGGCGGGGAAACTCTGAGTATTGAATCCGGTGAAGTTGCAAAGCAGGCGGATGGCGCTGTTATAGTTCGTTATGGGGATACGGTAGTGTTGGTTACGGCAGTATGTGGAGAAACGAAGGGTGGTGATTTTCTCCCAATGACGGTTGATTACAGGGAAAAGACTTATGCAGCCGGAAAATTTCCTGGTGGTTTTTATAAGCGTGAAAGCAGGCCAACCAACAAGGAAATATTAACAATGAGGATGATGGACAGGCCGATGCGTCCTCTTTTTCCGAAAGGATATTCAGATGAAGTCCAGATAATGTCTGTAGTATTATCTGCTGATAAAGAAACCGATCCTGACGTTATTTCCATGATAGGGGCTTCTGCGGCTGTTGCGGTATCGAGTATTCCATTTAACGGCCCTACAGGCTCGGTGCGGGTAGGTTTAATAAATGATGAATTTGTAATTAATCCCAAAAATTCGGAGCTTGAATCCAGCACAATGAATCTAGTTGTTTCCGGGACGGAAGATGCGGTAATGATGGTAGAGGCATCCGGTAAGGAGATTTCTGAGGATAAATTTGTTGATGCAATAATGTTCGGTTTTGAAGAGATTAAAAAGATAGTACAAATGCAAAAGAAGCTGGTTGCAAAGTGTGGAAAGGAAAAGCATGAACATGAGGCGCCAACAGTAGATACAGCGCTTTTTGATGAAATAAAGGCAAAGGTATATGATAAGATTAAGGTGCAATCCGTAGTCAAAGGGAAGTTTGCCCGTAAAAAGGCGTTAAAAGAAGCACGCAATAAATTAATTGAAGAATATTGTACTGGTGCAGATGATGAAGATAGAGAGAACAAGGTTAAGTCAATCTTTGATGAGCTTGTGGAAGCAGCGGTACAGGAACAGATTATTAAAGAGAGCAAAAGAATTGACGGTAGAGGCCTCAAAGATATAAGGCCGATAACGTGTGAGGTGAGTTTCCTGCCGCGAACACACGGTTCTGCTCTGTTTACGAGGGGAGAAACTCAGGCTCTTGTAGTAGCTACGCTGGGGACTTCGATAGATGAACAGCGTGTGGATGGTTTGGTAGAAGGATACAAAAAAAAGTTCATGCTGGATTACAATTTCCCGCCTTTTTGCGTAGGTGAAGCGAAGCCGATCCGAGGACCGGGCAGAAGAGAAATAGGCCATGGAGCCTTAGCGGAAAGGGCGCTGGAACAGATGGTGCCTGCTTTTGAAGATTTTCCTTATACCATACGGATAGTATCAGACATTCTCGAATCAAATGGGTCATCTTCAATGGCTACAGTGT
>CAKKPF010000265.1:0-12200 GCA_919901575.1 Candidatus Brocadiaceae bacterium | reverse complement strand
GTGTGGAGGTACGCTTTGTATGATGGATGCCGGAATTCCGATGAAGCGCCCGGTCGCCGGCATAGCAATGGGGTTGGTAAAGGAAGGTGAGAAAGTTCGGATACTGTCTGATATATTGGGAGATGAGGATCATTTGGGGGCTATGGACTTTAAAGTAGCAGGGACTGAAGATGGCATCACCGCCCTTCAGATGGACCTGAAGATATCAGGCATAAGTGAGCAAATTATGAGAGATGCGCTTGCTCAGGCCAAAGAAGGCAGGATGCATATTTTGAAGGAAATGCTGACTGCCATTGAAAAACCTCGCAGCGAGATTTCAATTCATGCTCCAAAACTCGTTAAAATTAAAATAAATCCTGAGAAGATTGGTTTGGTTATAGGCCCTGGTGGCAAAAATATCAAGAAGATACAGGAGGAATCAGGCACACGGGTGGAAATAGAAGATGATGGAACCATTATTATCTCGGCTGCCTCTCTTGAATCAGTAGAACTTGCCAGGACTTATATAAGGGGGCTCACAGATGATGCGGAAGTAGGAAGAATATATAATGGTAAAGTCGTTTCAGTTAAGGAATATGGCGTTTTTGTTGAGATAATGCCTGGAAAAGAAGGCTTGGTGCATATTTCTGAACTTTCTAATGATTATATCGAGAAAGTAGAAGATGTGGTAAAGATGGGTGATGAAATTAAGGTGAAATTGATAGGAATAGATGAGCAAAAAAGACTAAAGTTAAGCAGAAAAGCTGCCTTAAAGGAAGAAAGAGCTGTTCAAACTACTACTAGTACATAATAGTTGAAAATATTACGACTTGTTCTTATATTAAATCATCAAGAATTTTTTATAGGAGGTAAAGTAAGAAAAGAAGGGAAAAAGTTTTTTTAGCAAGTCATTATTTTATATGTTTATGAAATGTACTACGAAAAATGAGGAGCAGAAATGGCAATAAAAGGTACTGTAAAGTGGTTTGATGTAAAAAAAGGCTTTGGGTTTATTCAACAGGAAGATGGTAGCGATGTATTTGTTCACTATTCAAATATCTCAGGAAATGGTTTCAAAGTTTTAGAAGACGGAGAAAGTGTAGAATTTGAAGTTGTAGAGGGTAATAAGGGGTTACAAGCTCAAAACGTTGTAAAAGCAGAAGCATCTCAAGCATAAATCTTTTTTGTTTGTTATATAAGCCAAAGCCGGGAAAGCATTTTATTTACTTTCCTGGCTTATTTTTTTTAAGTATATTTTAACGGTCTTAAAAGACCCACTCTGCTTCACATGCTCTGTATGGGAATCCTTGCGGAACCCGCCGGTTTTTAGGTGGGAAAGTGGAAACGAGATATCGTGTGTGTGAACGGTTACTATTCTAAGGAGTTTAAAAGGTATGACAAAGAATAATATAGATTCCGGCGATTTAAATTCTCTCAATACGCTGGCAGCGGGTTTGGTACACGAAATAAAGAATCCTTTAAATGCCATAAGCATAAATTTACAATTGTTAAATGAAGATTTACAAAATCGTAATTCAGAGAAAGACTCAAAAATGTCGAGAAGAGTTCGATTGCTACAGAAAGAAGTTAGTAGACTGGATAGTATTCTTAGTGATTTCCTGCGATTTGCGAAGAAGTATGAACTCCATTTAGAGGTATGTGACATTAATGAGGTTATAGACAGCGTGCTCGATTTTATAAGTCCTGAAGCCATGCAGAATTCTATTAGAATATTTAAAAGCTTTGATACAAAACTGCCAAAATGCAATCTGGATAGCAACATAATAAAACAAGCGTTATTAAACGTGATACTTAATGCTCAACAGGCAATGCCGAAAGGCGGAGAACTCATAGTCAGAACCTATGGAAACGATGAAAATATTTTTATTGATATTACAGATACCGGAGTTGGGATTGAAAGAGATAAAATTGATAAAATATTTCAGGTTTACTATTCGACAAAAAAGAACGGTACTGGTCTTGGGTTGCCTGCTGCCAAGAGAATTATTGAAGAAAGTAAAGGTACAATCAGTATACGTAGTGAAGATGGCAAAGGGAGTAGTTTTTTAATAAAGTTACCTGTAAACAGCAAAGCTCAAGAAGAGTAATATAGCGATGGATGCAAACATATTAATAATCGATGATGAAAAAGATCAGGCCGAAGCGATAGCAGAAAGCTTGAGAAATGTTGGGTATACATGTTCAACTGCCGTGAGCGGTAATGAAGTGTTTGATGTAATCGGAAGAGACAGGATAGACGTGGTGATTACGGATTTGGTCATGCATGGCATAGACGGAATGAAGATTTTAAAAGAAACAAAAGAGAAATCACCGGATACGGAGGTTATATTAGTAACCGGTTACGGTACAGTTGAGAACGCAGTTACTGCAATGCAGAAAGGTGCGGCCACGTATCTTTTAAAGCCTATAAACATAAACCATTTAAGGGCTGCGGTTGATAAGGTTGTTGAGAAGCAGAATATAGTACGAAATAACATAGAATTGCATAAACAGCTTGAAGAAAAATTTGGGGTTTCAGGTATTATAGGAAATAGTCAGCAAATGCATAGAATATTTAATATACTTAAGCAGATTGCTTCAACTACTGCGACAGTCCTGGTCGTGGGTGAAAGTGGTACAGGCAAGGAATTAATAGCCAGGGCAATTCACTACAATGGGCCGCGTAAGAATAATCCTTTTGTAGAATTAAACTCTGCCGCAATTTCAGAGACTTTACTTGAAAGCGAGTTGTTTGGGCACGAGAAAGGGGCGTTTACAGGAGCTTTGCACCAAAGGAAAGGCAAATTTGAATATGCAAATAACGGTTCCTTGTTTCTGGATGAAATTGGAGACATGCCGATTACAACTCAAGCAAAACTGTTGAGATTGATAGAGGATGGAAGGATTGTCCGTGTCGGCGGCAATGAATCGGTAAAGATAGACGTAAGGATAATAGCTGCTACAAATAAGGATTTGGGAGAGTTAGTGAAGGAGGGCAAATTTAGAGAAGATTTGTACTTCAGGTTTAATGTTATATGCCTTAGACTCCCACCCTTACGGGAGAGACAGGAGGATATTTTTCTGTTAATGGATACTTTTATTAAGGAATTTTCTAAAAAGAATGGCAAGAAGATTAAAGATATAACTCCGGAGTCGAGGAAGATTTTGTTCCGGTATAATTGGCCTGGAAACGTGAGAGAACTTAAGAATTGTATTGAAAGTATGATTGTTTTTAATCAAAATGGTATACTTGATGTAAATGATATACCGGAGCATATATATAAGAGTAATAGAACAGCTTTGACCGGGCCTGTCTTCCCTGTTGGGATAACATTAGAGGAGATGGAAAAGGAATTAATGAAGAACACTTTGGCATATGTGGGTGGGAATAGAGGAGAGACTGCAAGGATACTGGGGATTGGTGAAAGGACTCTTTACAGAAAACTAGAAAAGTATGGCTTGAAATAAGGAAAGTTATTATGGCAGAAATTAGATTATGTGGTCGATGTAAAAAAAGTATTCCTCAGAAGGATTTGGAAGCCGGATTAACTACGGAGCGTTATGGACAGTTAATTTGTCCGGAGTGTTCAGAAGTTTTTGGTAAAAAGAAAGATAAGGGAGGGTTAGATGAATTACAGTTCCTCTTTGAATCTGTTCTAAGTGAAGTTAAAAATATTGCGAGAGTATTAACGTATGAGACCGCTTCATGGTTAAATATTGTTGGATCTGTTGCGCAGTGTTTCGTTTTTGGTGCGTTAGTATTTGCTTATACTAATAGAAATGGAGACGTGCATTCTGCTTTACTTCTTGCCATAGTTTTTCAGCTTATGGCACTCACTTTCTTTGTGATTAAAAAATAGTCTTTGTTTTACAGATTAGCATAAAACACATGACAAGTCTTGAAAGATTTAGAAATTCAATGAGATACTGCAAATCATGCGTTTATTTTGGTTACACATTCCGCATCCCCATATATTCAGGCAATGTTACAGTATGGATGAACTTGACAAGCTAATGCCTTTATGTTAATTTTACAAAATACAAAATATCAGGAAGAAATCATGCGGTATCAAGTGACAATAAGATATGGTATTTTAAGGAATGTAGAGAATGCTTTTACTCAAATTCCTGCTTTGAAGAAAGGTGATAAGGTAGTTATTCGTTCTTCCCGTGGCGTAGAATTTGGCGTGGCTATTTCACAACCACAGGAGTTAGATGATGAAGCGGTTGTGTCTAATATGGCAGAGGTGCTGCATAAGATTACAGAAGAAGAAGAGGAAAAACAAAAAGAGATTGAAGAAGAAACAATTCCATCAGAATATAATTTCTGTCAGGAAAAGATAAAAGAACACATTTTGCCCATGAAACTTGCCAGCGTTGAGCATCTTTTTGGGAGCAAAAAGATAATATTTTACTTCCTGGCTAAAGGGCGGGTTGATTTCAGAGAATTGGTTAAAGATTTAGCCAAGGTGTATAAATCCAGGATTGAGATGAAGCAAATCGGTGTTCGAGACGAAGCCAAATTGTTAGCTGAATATGAACATTGCGGGAGGGAGCTTTGCTGTAGAACGTTCTTGAGGGATTTAGAGCCGGTTACCATGAAGATGGCTAAGAATCAGAAGGCAACGCTCGATCCGTCAAAAATATCAGGTAGATGTGGCAGGTTAATGTGTTGCTTGAGATATGAGGATGAAGCGTATGAAGAAATGAAAGATACACTTCCAAAGAAAGGGACATTAATAGTTACCACCAAGGGTGTTGGTGAGGTGGTAGATTATGATGTTTTACAACAGAAAGTGACTATGGAATCAAAAGACAAAAAACTGGTTGTTGTAGCAAAAGATGAAATTTTAGAGCAGGTAAGCGGGGCACGAACAGGTGTGGCAAAAGGATGCGGATCTGGCTGTGGGCATGGACACGTGAATAGCTGTGGATAAAAAAAAGTTTTATGTTACTACGCCAATTTATTATGTAAATGATATTCCGCATATAGGACATTCATACACTACAATAGCGGCAGATACTTTGGCAAGATATAAGAGGATGAGGGATTACGATGTCTTCTTCTTAACTGGAACGGATGAACATGGCCAGAAAATAGAGAAAGCTGCCCAGGCGAATAATGAAAACCCTATTGAACTGGCAGATAGGATGGCAGAAAGATTTAAACACTTATGGAAAGTTCTTGGCATCTCTAATGACGACTTCATTAGAACAACAGAGAATCGTCATGTTAAACAAGTAGAGAATGTATTTAATGAAATGTATGAGAATGGGGATATTTATTTAGGAGAGTATGAAGGCTGGTATTGTATTCCCTGTGAAAGTTTCTGGACGTCATCACAGCTATCTTCAGGCAGCTGTCCGGAATGCAAACGTTCTGTTGAAAAAATAAGAGAAAAAAATTATTTCTTTAAATTGTCAAAATATCAGGATGTACTTTTAGAATATTTTGAAAAACATCCGGATTTCATCAGGCCGGAATCAAGAAGAAACGAACTGCACAGAAGGATAGTAGGGGGTATAGATGATATTAGTGTAAGCAGGGCTGCGGTTGAATGGGGTATCCATGTTCCTATGGATAAGAAACATACTATCTATGTGTGGGTTGATGCCCTTTTTAATTATATAACGGCTTTAGGATATGATGATGACTCTGCGAAGCTGAAGAGATATTGGCCCGCCAATGTACACATAATCGGGAAAGAAATTTTATGGTTTCATGGTGTTGTGTGGCCGGCAATGTTGATGTCGTTAGGAATAGAAGCACCTTATCAAATATATGCTCATGGCTGGTGGACACTGGAAGGGCAAAAGATATCAAAATCCTTGGGTAATGCAATAGATCCTGTTGAGATAACGGATACTTATGGTGTAGACACTTATAGATATTTTTTACTTAGAGAAGTGCCATTTGGACTGGATGGAAATTTCTCCTACGATGCCCTGGTAAACAGAATAAATTGTGACTTGGGAAATGATCTTGGAAATCTCTTACATAGAACATTGACTATGATTGAAAAATATCGTGATGGTATTGTTCCGGAAGCGGAGAGAATATCAACCGAGGGTAATGAGTTAATTGAAAGATCTAAGATGCTTAATGATGAAGTAGAGCTTGCGATGAACAACCTGCAATTCAGTAAGGCATTGGAAGCGATTTGGGACTACATCGGACTAGTCAATAAATATGTGGAAATCTCAAAACCCTGGGTATTGGCGAAAGAAGTGAGTGCCGGGAAAAAGCTTAATGAAGTCCTGTATAACCTTGTAGAATCTATTAGAATAATTTCGTTGTTTATTTTACCATTTATGCCAAATGCCTCTGATGAAATACAAAAACAGTTGGGATTATCTTCAGATGATGACTCTGTTAGAAATAAAATAACATGGGGGGGAACGAGGCCCGGGACCAGGGTATGCAAGGGGAATCCGGTCTTTCCAAGGGTTGAATATTCCACAGCAAATTAGAGGGAAAAAATGGGCAAGAAGACTGTACAAGATACTTGGAAAAAGCTGCAAAGAATAATTGAAAAAGACAGCCGTTATTCGGTTCAGTCATACCAGTTTATTTTTGAAGCTCTTGACTTTACTGCTTCCAGGTTAGGGAAAAAATACAATAGCTCAAGTGAGGAGGAACGTCATGTTAGTGGACAGGAACTTTCCGAAGGGATCAGGCAATACGCTTTGAGGAAGTTTGGTTTTATGACAAGGACAGTTTTCGAACTATGGGGTATAACTAATAGCAGAGATTTTGGAGAAATAGTTTTCAATTTAGTTGATAGCGGATTAATGGGTAAAACTGAATCGGATTCTTTAGATGACTTTAAAGACCTTTATGATTTTCAAACAGAATTCGAAGACAAATTCAAATTTGAAGGTAACTTTGATTATTCGTATTCCTGGAATATTCTTGGGAAAAAGGAATAAAGCATTAATCAGGTTATATCCTTGACGCAACGAAAACCAACATTGTTATCTTTACCACTTGGCACACTGCAACTTCGATAAGCACAGCTTAGAATATTCATGTGGTTTATCCATGAACCTCCGCGAACTACACGATATTTTCCTTCAGTAAACCATTCCTGGCACCATTCCCAAATATTTCCTGACATATCATAACAACCGTAAGGGCTTATTCCTGAGGGATGTGTCCCTACATTAGTAGGAGCGCCTTTTGAAATATCTAAATCAAAAACAGCATAACTTTTATCTGGTTTTGCATTTCCCCATGGATATACTCTCCCATCTGTACCTCTTGCGGCTTTTTCCCACTCTTTCTCTTCCGGCAGTCTTTTCCCTGCCCAATTTGCATAAGCAATTGCATCATCCCAACTCACACCTACTACAGGTTGATTCGTGTTGTTAAATCTTTTGTCTTTCCAGAAAGCTGGTTCATTATAGCTTGTTTCTTCCATAAACTTTTTGTATTGATTGTTTGTTATTGGATACTTATCAATGTAAAATGCATCAACTTTTATAGAATCTTTTTCAATTCCCTTTAAAAAAGTTCCTTCAGGAATATACCTCATCACCGAACCATCTTTTTCATTAATGATTTCTTCTTTTTGAGCCAGATTATTCATTTCTTCTCTATCTATTAACGTTCTTCTCTAAAGTGATTCAAAAATTACTAAAATAGTTTATAAATTACGATGTTGCCTTGTCACAAGCAACTTCATGACGTCATAAAGGATTTTTATCTAAAACGGATTTCTCTATAACATGCCTTGTTTTCCTTTATGATTCAGAGTGACAACCGCATGTTATGCTTTGTAGGCCGCATAACCTGTTACCTTGGGGAAAATGGACGGCTGAAGACTCTCAATCGTGGTATAATCATTAATAGGGTATCTGATTACAACAAAGTACAATAAGTACACTTTGCCTTGAATATTATTAATTTCCTTACAATCTTAATAGCAAAGCAGTGGGTTTGTCTAATTCTGATGTGAGGTTCACTCTGATAAAGGCTCGGTTAATCTACAATTATTAAAGTAGTTTGTCAAGGACAAAGAGTATAAGATGGACACAGATTATGAGAATGTTAAACGTAACACTACTGATGAGTATTGTTTCTATTGAATTCCCAGTTTAAATTTAAGTGACTTGAGTGTATTCTTCATAAGCATAGTAATCGTCATAGGACCAACACCACCTGGAACGGGCGTAATACTTCCTGCAATTTCCTTGGCTGCATCAAAATCAACGTCGCCCCTCAAGATTGCGACCATCTTGTTCGGATTATTCTTGCTGGGCTTCTCACCTATCCTGTTAACTCCTACGTCAATCACGCATGCACCAGGCTTAATCCATTCCGGTTTTACCAGGCCTGGAACGCCGGCTGCAACGATTAAGATGTCTGCGCGTTTGCAGTGCTCGTCCATATTCTTTGTGCCTGTATGAACAATCGTGACTGTAGAGTTGGCGCCTTTTCCTTTTTGAAGCATCATGTTGGCGATTGGTTTTCCCACAATGTTTGAACGCCCGACCACCACCACTTCGGCCCCACTTGTTTCAACGCCCGCACGCACAATCATCTCCTGAATACCGGCCGGTGTGCATGGCGGAAACTTAACCTCATTACCACCAATCATGAGACGTCCGACATTTACGGGATGGAAGCCGTCAACGTCCTTATCGGGATCAATGGCATTTAATACTTTCTTTTCATCAATATGATCCGGAAGGGGTAGCTGGACAAGTATACCGTTGATTGAATCATCATTATTATACTTGTTAACAAGAGCGAGTAGGTATTCTTCTGAGATGTCAACCGACTGAGAATCCTGAACCTCTTTAAAGCCAACCCTATGAGCGGTCGTGATCTTCAGTGTTACATAAGACATGGAAGCAGGGTTTTCACCAACGAGGATAGTCACAAGCCCGGGCACAACCCCGTATTTTTCTTTTATTTCTGCTACTTCAGCAGTAATTTCTTCCAATATTTGTTCTCGAATTTCAGTGCCTTTAATTAGTTTTGCAGTCATTGATTCAAGTTCTCCTTTTAATAATATGCGTTATGTTTAATTGTACAATACCAGATGGAGTTTTATTGATTCTCCATTTGATATTAAGAAAAGCTTTATTATGTTCATCGGCTGTATTTCTTAACGAAGACGTTTAGAAAGGATTCAACTCCCCAATTCCTTAATTCTTCAATCTCTTTTGAGGTGTAAGTTATCACCGCATACATCAGATTCAAATTGTATGACGGTATGACCAATACTAAATTTTTCGTTTACCAGTGTGTTGATATTTGCCATGATTCTATGAGTTTCACTGACCATTAAGTCTTTGATATAAACGTGTGCACTCATTGCGTACATACCTGACGTAATCGTCCATATATGAACGTCATGTACTCCCTCTATTTCATTAAGTTCGCTTATGCTTTTTACCACATTCTCCAGGTCCACATCCTTTGGAGTAGCCTCGAGCAGGATGTCGACTGATTCCGTAATTAACTGATATGACCATACCAGGATTACGATACATATCAGGATACTCAGGGCGGGATCTAACATATACCATTGTGTGTAATGCATAATGATTGCCCCGAAGACCACAACCAGAGACGAAAATGTATCTGCCATCATGTGTATGAAAGCAGATTTGATATTTAAACTTCCATGACTTGTTTTGAGGATGTATGCACATGCGAGATTTACAATAAGGCCGATAACGGCAACAATGAGCATGTGCCAACTTGCAATAGGCTCCGGGTTAATGATGCGTTTGTAGGCATGAAAGAAAATCCATAAGGTGATTAAGAATAAAGTAGCGCCGTTAAATAATGCGGCTAATATTTCGAGACGGTAGAAGCCATAGGTTTTCCTGGCAGTTGGAGGCTTTGCCGCAAACAGAATTGCTCCAAGACTTATCAATAGAGCGATCAGGTGGGTTAGCATATGTCCTGCATCACTGAGCAGGGCTAAGCTATTGGTTAAAAAACCTGCTATACCTTCCACGATGAACATAGCTCCGGTTAAGGAACACGCTAATATGAGCTTTGAACGCTCCTCGCCCCGGTGCGTGTGGTTGTGGGAGCTATTAGACACTTTATCTATTTTTGTGCTATGATGTATTGACATTATTTACATTGACGTTGCAGAAAGTAATTTATTTATTATAAGAAATAGTCTTTTAAGTACAAGATAAATCAGCTTCTTCCGGTTGTTAATTCCTTGACTCCCGTGATTTCCGATGGTAGAAAGAAGCGTAACTAATTTATGCTACAGGGTGGTGAGTGTTGTTTTAGAAATATCTTTTGTTTCAATAAGCAATGTTGGAATGAGAAGCTGCTACTCGGAACTTCACATCCCGCACACTTTCTAATTATTTGTAGTGTATATGACAATGACAAAGGTGTATATAGGTCTTGGATCTAACCTTGGAAATAGGGAGGAAAATTTAGTTAGTGCTATTAGCAGGATAGACGCATGTGATGATCTTTGCATAGAAAGCAAATCCGGTTTCCATGAAACAAAGCCTGTTGGCGGTCATCCACAACCTGATTATGTTAACTGTGTCATAGAATTAGAGACAGAAATTGAACCACAAACACTGTTGGGAATGTTTAAGAAGATTGAGATTGAACTTGGAAGAAAGCCGGAGGTAAGATGGGGGCCAAGGATTATAGACCTCGATATACTATTATATGGAGACAGAGTCGTAAATGATCATAATCTGAAGATTCCTCATGAAAGGATGCATGAACGCATTTTTGTGTTGGAACCGTTATGTGAGATATCTCCAGACATCACACATCCGGTATTAAGGAAAAATATTTCTGAACTATTGAAAGAATTAAGGTAGATATCTGCGGTTTTGTTTAAAGGAGTAAAATGTTATTTAAGATTGATAAATACATTATTAGGGCATTTATACCAACCTTCGTCTTATGTATGTTTGCGATATGTGGCATTTATATAGTTGTTGATGCTATTCAGAAACTTGACGATTTCATCGAAATGGGTTCTAAGGCATTCTCTCTTTCGGCACACTACTATGCGCTAATGGTGCCGGTATTTGTCGCACAGCTTTTTCCAGCTATAACACTGATCGCAGTCAGTCTGGTTCTTGTAAGATTTGCAAAGAATAATGAGATTCTGGCTATGCAGGTTGCGGGGATTAATCTTTACAGGGTTTTGCTTCCCATCTTTATTTTATCGGTTCTTATGTCGTTTTTGGCAGTCACAAATCAGGAACTGCTTATACCAAGACTTGCTGAGGGACTTGTAAAAGTAGAGCAATCAACGTTTGAAGAAGAGGAAAAGAATAATATTCTTATTGAAGATAGCGAAAACCGCATACTCTTAAGGGTATGGACACTTAATGTTATTGAAGGGAGCTTAGAATCTGTCTATGTAATTGGAAAACATGGAAATGGTAAAAAGAAGTTTACTCTTAGCGCTAAAGAAGGTAAATGGATGGATGACAATGGATGGTTGTTGTTAAATGTAGTCAGGCACAATTATGATGATAGTGGAAAGTGGATTGCGCCGGCAGAACAAATAGATGAGTATTTTCTGGAAACTACATTAACGCCTGAGCAGTTAAGCAAGGTTGACATAAATTCAACATTGAAGAGTTTTAAAGAATTGAGAGAATTATGTAAGAAAGAGCCGGAAAATCCGAGATATAGCGTTATGTTTCACTCAAGGGTTGCGTATCCACTGACGAATTTTGTTTTACTCTTTTTAGGTATTCCTTTCGTTATCGGTTTTGAGAGGATGAGCAGGAATATTTTCTTGAGGGTTGGCATTAGTATTCTTATATGTTGTGCATTTTTTGTATTATCGTACGTCTGCATAAATCTTGGCAATATGGGCATCCTGCATCCACTCCTCGCTGCATGGTTACCTGTCGTTATATTTGGTTGTTTAGGACTGTTCTTATTTGATGGAATGCGTATTTAGTAATATCGCCAACTCCAGCATGGATAAACTAAAAATTTATCTGAAATCTCAATAATGAAACTATGGCGTTATCCGGGGATGAGTCAGCCCCAGGATTAAAAACAACCCGTAAACGGATTCAAATTTTCAAAGTACACTGACATTCATTGATATGTTACTTTTTGGTTATCACTTCTTCAATATCTGAACAGTTCAAAGATTTATCTAAAGTATACGGACAAGCAGGTGAGATATCCTGCGGTTGCAGCCAGTAATGTCCATGCTCCTTACATTGATAGAGTTTTATTTCGTTGCGAT
>CAKKPF010000264.1 GCA_919901575.1 Candidatus Brocadiaceae bacterium | reverse complement strand
ACACTCTTCTTAATTCATCCTGAGTAATGCCTTCCTTCAAGTTTCCTCCAACTGAAATGGATACCGATCCTGTCTCTTCGGAAACAATAATTGAAATCGCATCAGTTTCTTCTGTGATTCCAATACCAGCTCTGTGACGCGTGCCACAGGTTTTTGATATGTTATCATTTTCTGTTAACGGAAACAGGCAGCCCGCTGCGGCAATTCTCAGTTCTTGAACAATAACTGCACCATCATGAAGTGGTGTCCCAGGCCAGAAAATTGTATTTATAAGATCACTTGAAATGTTAGAATTTATCTTTGTGCCGCCTTCAATATAATGATCCAGTCCATCCTCACGTTCTATTGTTATAAGACCTCCTATTTTGTTTTTAGACAAGGTTGTTACAGCTTTTACAATCTCCTTGGTAACTTGTATCTCCGACTTTACAAACATTCTGAAAAATGGGCTATGCCCCAATTTAATAAGCGCACGCCTGAATTCCGGTTGAAAAAGTATAATTATAGGAATAATAAAAACCGGTAAGAATTCAGTAATAAGCCAGTTAACTGTATTAAGCTCAAGCTTCTTTATAAAAAACATTATTACTATAGATATTATAACCAGCGTAAAAGCCAGACCACGGAGTATGCCTGCCCCGCGCGTTCCCTGCATTATTCTCAAAATTGTATATAAAAGTACAAATATTACAAATATTTCACCACATGATTTTATTATCATCCATCCGCGTAGATTTTCAAAAAATCCGAATAATCTATCCATCAAGCTTTCTCCTTACAGTTTGTCAATTCTATAGCTCTATACATCTTGATAACTTGAACAGTCTCTTTTACATCATGAACCCTGACAATATTTGCACCCTTTGTTACGGCAATTACCAGTGTCACTAATGTTCCTACAAGCCGGGAATCTAATTGCGAAATGTTATTGTCATCCGAAAGCTCAAGCACATTACTAATAAAAGACTTACGGGAAGCGCCTACCATAATCGGGAGATTCAGACATTTAAATTCATTCAATTCTCTAAGAATTTCAATGTTGTGCTCAGGTCTTTTACCAAAACCTATACCGGGATCAATTATTATGTTATTGTGTGCAATCCCTGATTTAACAGCATATTCAATACGTTTTTCAAGAAACGAGATAATCTCCGGAACCAGATCAGCATAAACCGGATCTTTTGGGAAATCATGTGGATGACCCTTAATGTGCATGATAATTACGGGGGTGTTATTTTCAGCCGCAACTCTGGCCATTTCATTATCAGCCTGTAATCCGCTAATATCGTTGATAATTTGTGCGCCAGCCTTAATCGCTTCGTCAGCAACCTCAGCCTTATAAGTGTCGATGGATATTGGTATATCTGTTTCTTTGCTTAATTCCTTAATAATTGGCATAACCCGCCGTATTTCTTCATCGGCAGAAACATAACTTGAACCAGGCCTGGTAGATTCGCCTCCAATATCTATTATGTCGGCGCCATCTTCGATCATTTCTCTCGCACGATTCAAAGCATTTTCTAAGTTATTATATTTACCTCCATCGTGAAAAGAGTCCGGGGTTACATTCAATACGCCGGCGACAAGTGTTTTTCCGCCTATTTCCAGATATTCCTTATCGTGTCTTATAATCAAAAAACCTTACCACTTTTCCTCTAAATTATTCACTATTATTTGAGCAAGGCCGATAAGCCCTTCTTCTGCAGCAGATTCTATAGTTTCGCCACGTTTTACAATAAATTCTGATGACTTTTTCAAGTCACTCTCGCTTTTCAATGTCCGGCCTGTCCTTCTATCCACAAGTTTTATATCAACATATATTGTAACCCGGCTTTCAACTATATTATCCGTAATATCCTGTGTGATTACGCCTTCATTAACAGCCTTTATTGTTCCGTATAAGATTGTGTCTGCGCTATCTTTCTGGACAATTCGTAAGTTTGTTTTAGACATGATCTCATCTTTAACTGCCTTTGTGAGTTCAAATTCGAGGCCCCTCCTGAACGTAATATTATCAAAGACAGGAACATAAATACTATTAATCTTACGGCTCATTAATGACTTAGTTGAATATCCACATCCTGAAATTAATGCAAATACAATTATGAAACACGTTAGCTGTTTTAATAAAATCTCCTTACGAAAACATAGTTGATTAATCTGTTCCTTTATTTTTGTCTTTTTCATAGTATTCATCCCATTACCTTATTGCACCTGCATTCTTAAGCATTTCGATTTTTTCCTCCGCTCTGGCCGCCCATTCAGTATTTGGATAATCTTTAATCACGGACTCAAAATATATAAGCCCTGCATCCGGCCTTTGTCTGCGCAAATAAAACTCACCAACTTTATAATCCCTCTCTGCCATGGCAATATCTATCTCCCCAATTATTTCCATTGTAGTGTTAACCAATACTCCCCGAGGATTGTTGGCCATGTATATTTCAAAACCCTCTCTTGACCTGGAAAGCAGATCATAATTTCTTTCCTGTATACGGATATTGCTCAATCTGCAATACGGAATTCTGAACTGAGCATATGGAACCCATTCACTATTAGGATAATTTTCCATTACACCAAGATAACTATCTTCCGCCTCCTTAAATTGACGTAATTGATAATGACAATCCGCAATTTTTACCTGTGCATCAGCAGCTATAAATCCGAGAGGGTTTCGTTCTATGATCTTTTCATATACCCTGATAGCTCCCCTTTCATCACGTTCCATTTGGGCAATTCCAACCTGAAACTCCTTCTCTAATATCTCCTGTAACTTGCGTGTACCGGGGTCCTGCTCTATCAAATGTTCATATGCCTTGAAGGCATTTTTATAATCACCTAATAGATAATATGACCTGCCCATGTTCATTTGAGATTCAACCGCAAGTTCTGTTCCAGGATTATTCTTAATAATATTCTTAAACAACCCTACAGCACTTATATACTCCCTGTTAACCATTAATGCGATGGCATATCTGAATTGTTGATCAGTCGTCTCTTTTGGCAGTTGTTCAGGATCAACCCAACTTGTTTCGCTGCTCCATACCCATTTTGCATATGACGCCTTTGCGCCAATAAAAATGAAAGAGGTAAGAATGAAAAACACCAGCAATTCTTTTTTCATATGTATCTCCACATCTTAAGTTTTTTATTTAAGGTAAACGATAAATAATAAATTAACAATTTTCTGATCTCAACTTGAATTAACGATTGAATAGATAAACGGCCTGTATCTTGAATCTTCTTACCAACCAAAAAGTTTATAGTAGCTATAGCGCCACCGGATATCTTTACTTTTTCTCTAATGCTCCTGCCACAACCGGAACAAAGCAACCCACCTTCGGACGCGCTGAAAGAAGAAAATGATTTTGCATCCATCTTCGCCTTACATCTGACACAATGATTCATTTCAGGCAGGTATCCAATCAATGCAAGCATTTGCACCTCAAATGCAATGGTGTTTACAGTAGGATCACCTCTATTTACCATCTCGTACAACGTATTTATGAAAAGATCAAAGAGATGTTCGTTTTTATCATTTTCTTCAGTAAACTCTCTAACCAACTCAAGAATATAAAGGGCTGAATAGTATTTTTTTGAATTCTTCCTCAGTAAATGGAAATCATCCCGCAACACCCACTCGGTTAAAATATTCAAAGTAGAACTCTCTCTTTGAATAAACACTATGTTGTTATACGTCAATAAATCTATGCCCCCGCTTATGCCCTTTACAGAACGTTTTAATCCTTTGGCTAATGTCTGAATCCTACCATAATCACGTGTATAAAATGTAATTATTTGACTGGAATCTTTATAATCGGTTCTTCTTAAAGTAATAGCAGGGGTTTTACAAAAATCCATCTTCTACTCTTGGAGCATCATAACCCAGGACCTTAAGTATTTTTGCTTCCTCTTCATGCATGATCCCGGCATCTCTTTCGTTGTCATCATCATATCCCAATAAGTGTAATATACCGTGCACAATATACAAGATTATTTCACCTTCAATGCTTATGCTTCTTTCACCTGCCGTATCTATTGCCGTTTCTACAGAAACGATAATTTCTCCACTTAAGAAATTCTTATTATTGCTTAATGGAAAAGATATCACATCTGTAACTTCATCAGAATCAAAATACCGCTTGTTAAGCTTTTTAATCTCGTTATTGTCAACAAAGGCAATGCTTAGCCTGGCGTCCTTTCCCTCTCTGCTTAAGACCTCCATGACGGCCCGCTTAATCTTACTTCTCTTAATCTCATAATGCTTTTGTAAATCGGCTATCTCTATAATCACTTTTTAATTATCATATGCATCAACAATATCCCGGACAAGCCGGTGCCGTACGATATCCCTGCGTGTAAGGTAGACAAAATCAACCCCGAACACACCCTTCAGCCTTTCTTGGACATCTATAAGTCCTGACTTTTCACCAGAAGGTAAATCAACCTGGGTTATATCACCCGTAACTACAACCTTAGTTCTTATCCCAAAACGCGTCAAAAAAGTCTTCATTTGCTTTATAGTACAATTCTGGGCTTCGTCAAGTATTATGAATGAATCATTAAGTGTTCTGCCTCTCATAAATGCCAGAGGCAGTATTTCTATTAAATCGTTTTCTATGTATTTCTTCACCTGCCCAATTTCAATCATGTCAGCAAGGGCGTCATACAACGGCCGCAGATACGGATTTACCTTTGCCTGAATATCACCCGGCAAGAAACCCAATTTTTCTCCCGCCTCTACAGCAGGACGAGCCAGGATAATCTTCTTTAGAATACCGCTTTTCATTGTAGAAAGGGCCAGAGAAACAGCCAAATACGTCTTTCCTGTCCCTGCAGGACCAATACAAAAGACCAAATCGTTATTTCTTATCGCATTAATATATCCGGCCTGCCCCTCAGTTTTGGGTGTTACAGGTTGCCCTTTTATAAATACCTCAATTGACTGTTCGGATTCTATATGATCTCTTCCTCCCTTGTCTATATCCGCAATAACAATATCAATGTCGTCTTCATCCAGCTTTCCGGACATTCTTATTATTTTTAACAGGCTGTTAACAACATCAGTCAGCTTTTTAACCCGATCAAACTCGCCTTCATATTTTAACACTCCGTTTCTGGCAATAATCTTAACGCCAAATACATCCCTCATAATTTTAAGGTTCTTATCATGGATGCCAAACAAAACAGAAGCTTCCCGGTCGTTTGCCAGATGTATTTTTTCCTCAACAATTGTACTGTTACCTGATACTTCACTCATATTATAACGTTGATCAATATCCTATAATTACTAAAAAATAATATGCTGCAGGTATGCTTATGAGTAATGAATCTAATATGTCAAGTAAACCGCCAAAAGCCGGAATAGCGCTGCTTGAATCTTTGACCTCCATATCTCTTTTTATAATAGATTCTATTAAATCTCCGCATATACCTGAAGCCCCGACCAATAGTCCAAAAGGCGCTATTATGTAAAAAGGCAAAATCTTCATTCCCGGCAGGGTATTCAGTCCAATGGCTATCATCAGGCTGCTGAACAAACCGAACAATGCGCCTTCAACAGTCTTGTTCGGGCTAAAGGATGAAAACTTGCGCCTGCCAAACTTCCTGCCAAAAAGATATCCTCCTATGTCACCGCCTTTGGTAATCAGCAACACGATAAGCACAACACTCAATCCATTGGACATATGCCGAATCGGCATTATAAATGAGAGGAAAAAACATATATAGATTATCCCGAAAACCGTGGCAGAGATATTCTTAATCGTATCATTAACACCTCGCTTAAGGGCCTGGACACAAAATAACCAGAAAATTATAGGGAAAAATATGCACGTATATATTGGTTTCAGCCCTTCCTGATAGATCGACAGCCAGAGTCCCGAAAAGACAATCACGCCTCCAATTATTCCCGATACCTTAAATGGAGAAAAGCCTTTCTTCTCCAGTATATTGTAAAATTCAAATAAACATAACCCTCCGGTTACAATACCCAAAATACCAAGACCAATGTCAACATCAAAGAAATAATCCAGAAAAACTATACCGCAAAATCCAACCAGCATGGCAGCGCCAAGTATAATTCTTGTCTTGAGCACGCTCATTCTATTAACCCGCCGTACCTTCTCTCCCTTTTAGCATAATCACTTAAGGCCTCTTCCAGGTGTTCCTTCCTGAACTCAGGCCAATAGACAGGCGTAAACCACAGCTCGGCATAAGATACTTCCCAGAGCAGAAAATTACTCACGCGCATTTCCCCGCCAGTTCTGATAAGCAAATCCGGATCAGTCATATCAGCCGTATACATGTAACTCTTAAAAACATCATCATCTATATCTTTAAATTTAACCACACCTTTTTTCACATCCTTTGCCAGACCCTTTGCAGCATCTACTATTTCAGTCCTTCCTCCATAATTAAGCGCAAGGCACAATATCATCCCTGTATTATTCTTACTTTCCTCCATACTGATAGATAGCTCCTTTTGGACATCTTCCGGCAGGGCCTCTGTCCGTCCGATTGTTTTGAGTATGATGTCATTATCTCTAATGGTCGGTCTCTCTTCGATTAAAAACTTTTTCAACATTCTCATTAAAAAGTTTACCTCCATCTTTGAACGTTTCCAATTCTCATTTGAGAATGCATATAGCGTTAATTGTCCTATATGTTTTTTAGCACATTCAGTTGTTATTTCCCTTACAGAATTAACGCCTTCTTCGTGTCCCCTGACCCTCATAAAACCCTTTCGCCTCGCCCAACGCCCGTTTCCATCCATTATAATTGCTATATGATTTGGTAATTCCTTTTTCTTAGTCATTAATATATCCAACCTAAATTGAGCGATTTTATATTATATGCCATAGTAGCCGCCCGCCTAGGCGGGCGGCTACAAAATCGCTCAATTTAGGTTCTGACAATCTGTAAACGTTCTGGACCAACAGAGACCATCTTTACTTTCAGTCCGACAATTTCCTCAATTTTCCTAATGTAATCCATTGCCTTTCCGGGCAGGTCTTTTACATCCCTGACATTAGAAGTGTCTTCCATCCAGCCGGAGACTTCTTCATAAACCGGCTCACAATTTTCCAATATATCTAAATCTGCGGGGAAATTATAATAAACTTTTTTGTTACTTTTATATCCCGTACAGATTCTTATTGTTTCCTGGTCATCAAGCACATCCAGCTTGGTCATTATAAGCGAGTCTACGCCGCTTATCCTTACAGAATGTTGTACCGCCACAGCGTCAAACCAGCCGCACCTCCTTGGCCTGCCGGTAGTAGCGCCAAATTCTCCACCTTTCTTGCGAATATGCTCTCCCTGTTCACCGCCAATCTCTGTTGGAAAAGGACCACTGCCAACCCTGGTTGCATACGCCTTCATTATCCCTATTATTTCGTGAATCTGCTTGGGAGAAACCCCTATCCCTGACGACACTCCACCAGCTGAAGCATTAGAAGAAGTAGTATAAGGATACGTCCCGAAGTCCACGTCTAATAAAGTACCCTGCGCCCCTTCAAAGAGAATTCTCTTATTATCCTCTATAGCCCTGGCCATCAAGTCTACCGTATCGCATACAAACGGAGAAATCTTTTCTGCATACACACAATACTCTTCATAAATATCTTCCCAGGAAACCGGCTCTTCATTATACAAATTAACGAACAATCTGTTCTTATCTTCTACAGCTTTTATGAGTTTTTCCTTAAAATGTTCTTTATGCAGTAGTTCGGCAACTCTGATACCATCCCGTGAAATCTTATCAGTATAACACGGCCCAATACCACGGCCGGTTGTACCAATCATCGAATCACCCTTCTGTTTCTCTATGAGCAAATCCAATTTTTTATGATACGGAAAAACAACATGCGCACGATCACTGATAAATAGATTTCCGTTTACGTTAATGTTTCTTTTAGACAACCCCGCAATCTCTTCCAAAAACAAACATGGATCAAAGACAATCCCGTTCCCAATTACACACTTTTTATCCTGATGTAAGATTCCTGATGGTATTAAATGAAATACATATTTTTCGTTATCAATGATAAGTGTGTGACCGGCGTTACCACCACCCTGATATCTGACGATAATATCGTAATCCTTCGCCAGAATATCTATGATCTTCCCTTTACCTTCGTCACCCCATTGTAGCCCAATAACACAGGTATTCGTCATAGAAAACTCACTTCTCAGTCGAAATATACGTACATTTTGTGTAAAATAACTAACTGACCCAATGTACAGAAGCCATTGACAAATAGGAAGTTGCAATTATAAGATATTAAAATGGAATGTCAACAAGAATAAGGACTTAAGCTCAACTCGTACTTTGTATTTCGATTGACTTTCTATCCTGATTCTAGCGACCTGCCTCAAACAAAAAGACGTAATAACCAACGACCACCATTATAGCCGGAGACTTGAGGAAACCCCCTAAAAGCATAACTCAAACCTGAAGGTTTGAATTATGTACACATGATCAGCCACTCGAAAGAGAGGTCTGCCGTCAGGCCGCGTCCCCGCCCGAACGCTTGGCGCCCGCCTGCCATACCCGTCCCTGCCTACCGGCAGCAATGTCATTGAATTAAGGATTTTTTCATAAATAAAGTGTATACCAGTAAACTGTAGCGGAATGGCTTTAGCCTTCCATTTATACACTTAGGCATCGTATTAGTTGTTTTCTTATATGAATTCACAATTTCTGGCTGGTTCATGCTTACACGGCATCAAACTCAAACCCTTTCTCTTTAATGACCTTTAAACAGGCATCCACCACTCCTGAATCATAACGGACGCCATTGCCTCAACAACATCAGCCACACGCAAAATCCTTGCTCCCAAAAGAATGTCTC
>CAKKPF010000263.1 GCA_919901575.1 Candidatus Brocadiaceae bacterium | reverse complement strand
TGCACAATCCAATTATTCTATACGCTTCCTCCCTATAAATTAACCTGTCATCCATTTTCTTCTAATAACTGTTAATTCGTGTCAATTCGTGCAATTAGTGTCTACAACTGTGTACTTACACATGTTCTACCTCTGCCTCTGATTGTAATTTGATAACCCTGTCGCGTATTTCCGCCGCCTTTTCAAAGTTAAGCTCACTGGCGGCCTGAAGCATTTCTTCTTCAAGCTCCCTTATATATTCCTGGGTTACATATTCAGCCTCATCTTCTTTAACCATCTGCCTTGCAATCTTTTTTGAAGTGCTTTCATCTTCAAGACTTTTTCTAATCCCCTTGCGAATAGTCTGTGGTGTGATATTATTCAGTTTATTATGTTCAAGCTGAACCCCGCGCCTTCTCTCAGTTTCATCCATAGCCTTCTGCATGGACTGTGTTACTTCATCAGCGTATAATATAACCTCTGCGTTTACGTTTCTTGCTGTCCGTCCTATTGTTTGTATAAGGGATGTCTCGGAACGAAGGAACCCTTCCTTATCGGCATCCAGTATTGCTACCAATGATACCTCCGGCAGATCAAGCCCTTCTCTTAACAGGTTTACGCCGACAACTACGTCAAACTTTCCAAGCCTGAGATTCTTAAGTATCTCTACCCGCTCAATAGCGTTAAATTCTGAATGCAAATACATTCCTTTAAGACCCTCTTCTTTTATGTATTCACTCAAATCTTCCGCAAGCCGCTTGGTTAATGTCGTTACAAGTACACGTTCTTTTTTATCTGCTCTCCTCCTGATCTGTTGCAGAAGGTCTTTGACTTGAGTTTTAGCAGGCATTATCCTTACTATCGGATCAACAAGACCTGTCGGCCTTATTATCTGTTCAACCACTTTACCATTGCACTTATTTATTTCATATTCTGAAGGTGTTGCCGAAACAAATAACACCTGATCTATCATTGACTCCCATTCATCAAAACGCAGGGGCCTGTTATCCAGCGCTGAAGGGAGCCTGAAACCATATTTCACGAGGGTTTCCTTCCGTGACCGATCTCCCGCATACATACCGCGAATCTGAGGAATTGCCACATGAGACTCATCAACAATCAGGAAAAATTCATCAGGAAAATAATCAAATAATGAATATGGACGCTCTCCGGGCGCCCGCCCGCTGATGTGCCGTGAATAGTTTTCAATGCCGTGGCAGTAACCTATCTCTGATAGCATCTCCATATCGTAACGTGTCCTTGCCTCCAGGCGCTGTGCCTCGAAATCTTTGTTTTGAGAACGCAGCTCCTTCAGCCATGCGTCAAGCTCCCTTTCGATTGATTCAATAACACCCTCAATCCTGCCTTCCGGCATTACAAAATGCTTGGCAGGGTAGATAGAAATATCTTCCAGCTCACGCAATCTATCTCCGTTCAACGGGTCAATAATTGAAAGCCTGTCAATTTCATCACCAAATAGTTCAATACGATAGGCAAATTTCTCATAAGCGGGAAACACATCTATCACATCACCCTGAACACGAAACACACCGCGTTCAAATTTAATGTCGCTTCTTTCGTAAAGTATGTTTACGAGTTTCAAGAGAAGTGCGTTTCGCTCTATCTCCTGCCCTTTTTTCACTTGCACATACATCTCCTGATACTCTTCCGGCGAACCCAGGCCGTAGATACATGAGACACTCGCAACAATTATCACGTCCTTCCGTGACATAAGGGCGCTTGTTGCCGCAAGGCGAAGGCGGTCTATCTCCTGATTTATTGTCGCCTCCTTTTCAATATAGATATCCCTCTGCGGAATATAAGCCTCCGGCTGATAATAATCATAATAACTTACAAAATACCCTACTGCATTTTCCGGAAAGAACTCTTTGAACTCACTATAAAGCTGTGCGGCAAGGGTTTTATTGTGAGACATCACGAGTGTTGGTTTGCCCAGAGCCTTTATGACGTTTGCCATGGTGAATGTCTTTCCTGAACCTGTCACTCCCATGAGAGTTTGAAACTTTTCGCCGGATTTAAAGGCCCTTGTTAATTTCTTTATCGCCTCTGGCTGATCACCCTGAGGTTCATATTCTGCTGATAATTTGAAGATAGACATCTTATATCCCAACCTGGTCGAGCCAGAATCAAAAAGGCGTTAGACACGAATTATACGAATTGGCACGAAAGCAAGACACGAATTACACTAATTAACACGAAGGTATAGACACAGAGGGAATTAGTGTCAGTAGTCTTCGTGTAAATTCGTGAAATTAGTGTCTAACTACCCTTAAAAAGCTTTGTCCCTTTGTATTTAATAATACCCTCGTCAATTAACACCTTAACCACTGATGCAATGGGCACGGCAAGTAAAAGTCCCAGAAACCCTAATACCTGGCCACAAATCAGAATTGCCAGTATGATGGCGACCGGATTCAACCCCAGTTTAGTACCCACAATTTTCGGTGTTATCACAGTACCTTCTAAAAATTGTCCTATACTAAAAACCAGCCCTACAAGAAGGAGATGAGTGATATCCTGGAATTGCATAAAGGTAAGGAGCAGAGCGGGTATAAGACCCGGCATTATCCCTATATAAGGTATAATGTTTCCAAACCCGCCCACAAGGGCCAGCAGATATGACATGGGCACTCCTATGATGGTGAGCCCAATACCATAGATAACTGACAGGATAATACAAACTGTAATCTGGCCCCTGAAAAATGCTTTAAGGTTTTCATCTATCCTGCTCACTATATCAGATATCTTCTCTTTTTTCGAAACCGGCAGCAACTCTTTGCCCTTTGATATAATTATATCGAAATCCTTCAGGAGATATACCATCACAACCCCAAATACAACAACGTTCATGACTATTCCAAAGAAACCAAATGTACTGTAAAATATATTTTTTGCGATTCCCAATACAAAGTTTAAAGCTTGCGGCACATACTTCTTCATCTTAAACATAGACTTCTGTATGCCGTATTTTATGTCAGATGATTCTTTAGTTGTGGCCTCCCCGCTTAGCGTGGCCTCTTTTACCCCTTGCTCTTTCTTGTCTTTTATTTCCGTTTCTTTAATGGTTTGAATTCCCAGTTTTGATTTGAGGAATGTCCCAAATTCCGTATCACTGTATTCTTCTAT
>CAKKPF010000262.1 GCA_919901575.1 Candidatus Brocadiaceae bacterium | reverse complement strand
TGACAGGGGGATGCAGGTTATCAATGAATTAAACCCAATTCTGGGATTAGAGCTTACGGCAACGCCACAAGTGGAGAGAAGCGGTGGTGCTATCAAGTTTAAAAACGTTGTTTATGAATATTCATTGGCAAAGGCCATTCAGGACGGTTTTGTAAAGGAACCAGCAGTAGCCACCCGTAAAAATTTTGACCCAGGTCATTATTCTATTGAAGACCTTGACAGGATAAAATTGGAGGACGGTATCAGGATTCATGAAGATACCAAAGTAGCCTTGAACATTTATGCTAGGGATAACAGGGCAAAAGAGGTTAACCCATTTGTACTGGTTGTAGCCAAAGACACAAACCATGCGGGTAAGTTAAAGGAATTAATTACATCAAATGCCTTTTTTGAAGGTTATTATGCAGACAAGGTAATGGAGATTCACTCAAGTCAGACAGGAGGAGAGAAAGAAGAAAATATTGCACAGTTGATATCATTGGAAAACCCTGACAATAGAATAGAAATAGTTATCCATGTGAATATGTTAAAAGAAGGTTGGGACGTAACCAATTTATACACAATTATACCCTTGAGAACTGCAGCTTCCATGACATTAAGAGAACAAACTATTGGCAGGGGTCTGCGTTTACCATACGGTCAGCGAACAGGCAGTGATAAAGTGGATAAACTTACGATTGTAGCCCACGATAAATTTCAGCAAATAATCGAAGAAGCAAATAAACCGGATTCAATCATAAGACGGGAAAATATTATCGAAATTGATGAACAGGAACTGAGTCAGCAAAAAGAGGTAATTACGTCCTTTTCAAACATTGAAAAACAATTTGATGAAGAGCAGAAAAGGATTGAGCAAATCTCACAACCGGAGGAAAGACAGAAAGCTGAAATTAATTTAGGAGTCCGGAAATTAATCATTTCAACACTTCCGGAACTGAACAGATACGTAGTGAATATAAATGAACTGAATACATCTGAAATCAAACAAATCGCTGTAGAAAAAATAAAACAGAAGATTTATAGCGATCCACAGCGGCATTTATTTGCAGAACAAGAGATTAAAGAGGTCGAAAACGCTTATGAAACGGTGGTAAATGACTTTGTCCAAAACATAATCGAAATACCGAGGATTACTATTCAACAAAGCGATGAGGTTAGTTCAGGGTTTAAGGATTTTGACCTTGATACCAGGAATCTCAATTACCAACCTGTATCGGAAGAAATTCTGATAAAAAAGCTTCGTGAAC
>CAKKPF010000261.1 GCA_919901575.1 Candidatus Brocadiaceae bacterium | reverse complement strand
AGACTACGATGTGGTTGGTGTAACAGCCGGCGCTTCTACACCTAACTGGCTGCTCCAGAGAGTTGTTGATAAAGTGCAGGATTTCCAAGGTAAAAAGATTAAAAAAATAAGAATATTTACTGAAAAAGCAGTCACAATTTTAATAGGTAGTTTTATGTACATTGGAGTTGGCGCCGCAAGTTTCAGTTACTCAAGCTCTGTTCTGCTTGGTATCGACCCCGGTATTAAATACTGCGCTATTGCAACGCTGTTTCTATTCTCAATGTATGTTTTAAACCATTTTGCGGACAAAGAGTCCGTGAGTCTGAGTGAGCCATCGAGAGTAAAATTATTTGAAAAATATCAAACCATTTTTATAGTTATGAGCGCCGCAGCGGCGCTGGTTTCCTTTGTCCTCGCATTTACGGTCAGCATAGAAGTATTTTTCTGTGTGTTTTTCGCGACTTTATTTGGAATAGCATACAGGGTTTCTATAATCTCAAAGAAATTCTCCCGGTTTGTCCGATATCGAAGTCTGGCACAGATTCCTGGTTCGAAGGCGGTATTTATAAGTATAACATGGGCTGTGAGCACAGGTTTAATTCCTTTCCTGGGGGCGCCAAAGTCATCTTTGTCGGCACTTCCTGTAGTATTGGCATTTACTTTCAGTATGGCCTTCATAAGGACAGTATTACTTGATGTAAAGGACGTTCAGGGTGATAGAATAATTGGCAAGGAAACTATACCGATAGCAATAGGAAAAGAAAGCACGAAGGCGATTCTGGTTGCAATCTCAATATTATTGACAATACTACTGATTATCAGCCCCATGATTAACTGGACTTCTGAATTTTCATATTACCTTATTCCGTGTGTTATCTATGCATGTGGGTATTTGTATCTCTATCACAAACGCCTTATGCCTGGCGGATTAGTCTGTGAAAGTATTACCGATTTTAATTTTATCCTTGCAGGTATAATGGTAGTATTCTGGCAGCTTTTTGTAATTTGACACCTTAAATCTCAAAATTATCAAATATGGAATCAGGAAAACTTTACACTGGTGGTTTTAAGAAGAACACGAAAAGGAAAATAATTACAGGCCTTCTCGTTGTATTCCCAATCTTTATTACATATATTGTAATTAAATTTTTGTTTGGCTTAATAGGGGGACTCCTCTCTCCCGTAGTAAAGGAAAGCTTCATTTTACTGGGGATTTCTCTTAAAAATAGTACAGTTGACGAGTTTGTTATCACGTCGGTTGCCTTTGTACTTACCTTTGCAGCTCTTTATTTTATAGGTGTCATAGCGACCAATTTCTTTGGAAAACTAATCTTAAGTTTTTTTGAATCTATCTTGCACAAAACTCCCATTATTAAAAATATATATACATCATCTAAACAATTGATTGAGATTATAAGCCTACCCGGCACAAAGGCTTTTAAACGTGTGGTTGTAGCTGAATATCCAAGGGCTGGGATGAAGGCTTTTGCATTTGTTACTGGAAGCATAAAAACAAAAGACGGGATAAAGCTAAATGGTGTCTTTATTCCAACGACTCCAAATCCAACTTCTGGTTTTTTAGTTTACCTTCCTGATGAAGACATTATGGAAACTGATATGACAATTGAGGACGGAATGAAGCTAATTGTGTCAGGCGGAATATTGGCTCCTGAGCAAGTTGAATTCTCTAAAAGTGGGTTGACAAATGAGATGAGGGAAGGGTAGCTATATGTTTAAAGAATTACAAATTGCAAAATTCAAATCCAAAATAAGAATTATGACCTGCCGCCATTAAAGAAATCACATTTAGCTTCTTCTATTAATCTGCCCAATCATTTTAGCAGGCGCAAAAATAAAAAGGAGTGAATCGTTTGATCAATGGCCACAAATTAATCCAAATCAAACAGAAATTTTCATCTCATTCAATAGAAGATATAGCTGAAAGAATCAAATCAGAAATGGCTAACCTGAAACTGGACAAGCGGGTTAAGCCAGGTGACAGCATAGCAATTACTGCCGGTAGCCGTGGTATTACAGATATAAATATGATTACCAGGACAGTGATTGATGAGCTAATTAAATTGAAGGGAAGACCATTCATAATACCAGCCATGGGCAGCCATGGAGGCGCCACAGTCAGTGGTCAGCTTAATGTATTAGCAGGGTATGGTATTACTGAAGAGAAAATGGGAGCGCCGATAAAAGCTGCCATGGAAGTGATGAAGGTTGGAGAGGATAAAAGTGGAATTCCTGTTTACTTAGATAAAAATGTTATTGATGCAGACCATGTTGTAGCGATTAATAGAATAAAGCCGCATACACGTTTTGCAGGTGAGATAGAAAGCGGGCTGATAAAAATGTTGCTGGTTGGACTTGGCAAGGATGTCGGCGCCAGGGTATATCACAGGGCTATAATGAAGAATACTTTTGACCGGATAGTTGAATCAGTCCTTCCAATCGTTTTGTCAAAGCTATCTGTGTTGTTTGGATTAGCGATAGTTGAAAATGCCTATGGCAAAGTTGCAGATATCAAGGCGATGATGGGTGAAGATATCATTAAGGAAGAACCCCGGCTTAAAAAGAGATCTTTTGAGCTGATGGCGAAGTTGCCCTTCAGTAATATAGATTTGCTGATTATTGACAATATGGGCAAGGATATAAGCGGCACAGGTATGGATACAAATATTATTGAGCGCAAAGATGAGAATTCGAGTAAAACCGCGAACGTAAATGCAGGAATAACAAGGATATTTGTGCGTGATTTGACTCCTAATTCACATGGTAATGCGTGTGGCATTGGATTAGCCGATTTTACTACACAAAAATTAGTGAACAAGATTAATTTTCAGGAAACGTATATAAACTGCGTTACAGCCCTCCGGCCTGAAGGGGCTAAGATTCCTATGACTTTTGAATCTGACAAAGATGCCATAGAAGCGGCAGTATCAACATGCGGTATTGAAAATGCCGGTAACATGAAGATTGTCTGGATAAAGAGCACGCTTGATTTAGAGAAGGTTATTGTGTCCGATGGATATCTGGATGATTTAAGTGGACGTAATGATCTTGAGCAAATATCCTCCGCCAGGAAAATCACCTTTGATTCTTCAGGCAACCTCCCGCTTTTCGATATGTGGGGTTAAACGTTTTGAAAATTCCACCCTACTTTCCCCTAAGCGGGTCTAAATTAGTGAACGAAGCTGATTTATATTAGATGCATTCCTTTGCGTACAACCACTATACCGCTACTTGTCACCGTAAAGTGTTTAGTATCTTCTTCCAGATTATAACCAATTTTCATGTTGTCTGGAATATTTACATATTTATCTATTACGGCCTTTCGTATCTTAACATTTTTGCCTATCCTGACACTTTCCATTATTACTGAATCGTAAATTTCGGAGTTAGAGTCTACTCTGACATCTGGTGATAAAACACATCCTTCCACCTTTGCTCCGATGATTATGCATCCTTCGGAAATGGTAGAATTCAGGATCATATCTGTCCGTCCATCAGGAAGGTTTTTGTCAAAAACGGTTTTTGCCGGTGGATATTGTTTTTTATGAGTACGGATTGGCCAATCTTTGTCATAGAGATTAAATTCCGGTGACGCCTGTACGAGATCCATGTTAGCCTCCCAATAAGCGTCCAGAGTGCCGATATCGCGCCAGTAGTTGTTTTCATCTGCAAATGGGTATGCATATACTCTCTTTAATTGTATCATTCCAGGTATTATGTTCTTTCCAAAATCATGGTTTGTGTTTTGTTTGGCGTCATCGATTACGGCTTTAACCAGAGTTCTGGTATTAAATAAATATATGCCCATGGAAGCAAGCGCAGCTTCGGGGTTGTTTGGCGAAGGAATCGGTTCTGAAGGTTTTTCTTGAAATCCAATAATTCTGTTTTCTTCATTTGTCTTGATTACGCCGAATCTTTTTCCTTCATTTATGGGTACTTCCATGCATGCGACTGTAATATCGGCTTCATTTTCCTGATGAAAGAGTACCATGTTACTGTAATCCATCTTGTATATGTGATCGCCAGAAAGTATCAAAACTATTTCAGGTTGTTC
>CAKKPF010000260.1 GCA_919901575.1 Candidatus Brocadiaceae bacterium | reverse complement strand
CATCTAGTAGAAGATGGGACCATATTGCCGTTGAACTGGAGTTCATGCATTTTCTGACTTATAAACTGGCATATGCAATTGAAAACCATGGAGATGAAGAACAGGAATCTTGTCTGTCTGGCAAGAAAAAGTTTCTAAATGCTCACATCGGCAGGTGGATACATGCCTTTTCAAAGTCAGTATTTAAAAAATCTCCCGAAGCGTTTTACAGGCAGGCGGCAAAACTGGCAAATAGTTTTGTTCACATCGAAATGAAGAAACTTAATGTCGATGCAGATGAGATAGACGAGTATCAGGGTAATGAACCTGACTATATGCAGAGACTTGAAGGTAAAAGCGCAATGGCGTGTGATTCTTGTATGGATGAGGAGAAGTATGGCTAAGCTACAGGAAGAAGATACTAAAACAATTGATATAATGTACGATCAGCAGTTGGTTGATGATATAGTATATAAGGGGCTGGCAAAACAGGAAGTGGCCGGCGATCTTGAGCTATATAAAGAGTATCATGAAAGAAGAGACGCTATCTATGAGCTTGAACAGGAAAAGAGAGCAAAGAGATTCAAAGAGCTGGACAACGATTTCTTTAACAGGCTTGGGTACGATGTTTATGTCAGAGAGATATTTGATGAATACCCTGATATTGAAGAAGTTATAGAAGAGGTACATGTCAGAAGAGCAACTACCAGGCAGAATGAAGGATCAAATGTTGTGGATGAAGGAAGGAAGGTCATCATAAGGCTATATCCTGAGCTCTTCATAGAGGGCAAAGAGATACGTAGGGTAATCAGACATGAGCTTATGCACGTTTCTGACATGATGAATAGTAAATTCGAATATAATGTAAATGAGGAATTTAGCCAGTCCCCTATGGAAGAGCGCATAATGAGGGACAGATACAGGCTTTTCTGGGATATTTCTGTTGATGGCCGTTTGGTTACCAAAGGTCTGGAAACTACAGCAACCAGAGAAGAAAGGAAGAGAGAGTTTGATTCTTTCTTCAGTAAAATTCCTGAGGGATCAAGAGATCTGATATTTAGTACAATGTGGGAAGCAGAAGAACCTATGACGCATAACAAGATGGTTGAACTGTCTAAGGACACAAACAAGGTCCTGGCGTTAGCAGCAGGAAGCCGTTCTGTTGAAGAACTTGTAGAGGAAACAAAAGAACTTGGCCCTCTTCCCGGAACTACATGCCCTCTATGCGGTTTCCCATCATTTGATTGGGTAGAGGAAGTGGCGGAAGATGAAGATGTTGTTAAAGTCTTAAAAGAAGATTTTCCAGATTGGAAGCCACAGGACGGCGTGTGTTCCAGATGTGCAGAATATTATAAAATAAGAGCAGGTAAATGGTAGTTGAGAAATCAAAGATATATTAGTTTATAAAATAGAAGGAGGATGTTTATGAAGCTTACACGAAGGACATTTATGAAGGTTGCCGGAGGGGTAACGGCTGCTGTCTCTATACCTATGAGAAATGCGTTGGCCTTTAGAGCATTGAAGCCGGCGGTGGAGGTTGATAACCCTCTCGACTCTTACCCTGACAGAAACTGGGAAGATGTGTACAGGAATCAGTACAGGTATGACCGTACATTTGCCTTTTGCTGCTCACCTAACGATACCCATCAATGCAGGGTAAGGGCTTTTGTCAGAAATGGAGTTGTTGTAAGAGTAGAGCAGGATTATGAACATCAGGATTACGGTGATTTAGAGGGAAGAAAACCGCAGAGAACATGGAATCCGAGAATGTGTTTGAAGGGTTACACTTTCTTTAGAAGGGTTTACGGGCCTCACAGGTTAAGATATCCTCTTCTCAGAAAAGGCTGGAAACAGTGGGCAGATGACGGATTTCCAGAACTGGACTGGAATAATAGAGAAAAATATAAATTTACATCCAGAGGCACTGATGAACAATTAAGGATGTCATGGGATGATATTATTGATTACGTTGCCAGAGGAATGATTCATATAGCTAAGGCATACAGTGGCGAAGAGGGCAAGAAGAGACTGCTTGAGAGAGACAAGTATGCGCCTGAAACGCTCACACACTGGAATGGCGCCGGTACAAGGTGTTTTAAGAATCGCGGCGGTATGGGTCTGCTGGGAGTTATTGGAAAATATATGGGAATGTATCGTTTCTCAAACATGCTTGCTCTTCTTGATGCCAACATAAGGGGTGTTGGCCCTGATAAGGCGATGGGCGGCAGAAGATTCTCTAATTATACGTGGCATGGTGACCAGGCTCCAGGACATCCATTCGTTCATGGATTGCAGACATCTGATATTGACTTTGCAGACCTCAGATATTCAAAGCTGACTATACAGGTGGGAAAAAACCTGATTGAGAACAAGATGCCTGAAGCTCACTGGCTGACAGAGATCATGGAAAG
>CAKKPF010000259.1 GCA_919901575.1 Candidatus Brocadiaceae bacterium | reverse complement strand
CCATGATGGGTGTTCCTCTTACAGTTGGCTTTGTCAGTAAATGGTATATTGCTATCGGAGCGCTGAACGCCGGTATGGGGTACCTTATTCCCGTAATAATCATAGGTTCTCTGCTTTCGGCAGTATATATCTGGAGAATTATCGCAAATATATACTTCCCTGATGAATTGCCGGTACACGAATTACAGTATACAGACGGTGGAACCGAGATTCCAGACCACAAGTTCCAGTATTCTGAAGCGCCCTGGAGTATGCTGGGGCCGACGATAGCCCTTGCCGTGCTTTGTATATATTTTGGAATTACCGCCACGGCTCCTCTGTCTATAGCCGAAAAGGCAGCTGTTATGCTGTTGCAGTAATAAATATTGAGGAATTTAGGGATTGGGGAATTGAGAATATTAAATATTAAAATTCTTAAATCCCTTAATCCCTAAATTATTATAATATTTTAAGGACATTTAATAGTGGAAACAGTTTATTCATCTATACCTTTTTACGCATTGATCGCGCCGCTCTGTGCCGTTGTTCTTATAGGCATATCCTGCAATAAACCGAACCTGCGGGAATCGTGGACGATTTTGGCCTCTCTTATTAAATTTGGTTTGATCGTCTCTATGCTTCCAACGATACTTGACGGCAAGGTCATAGAATGTGCTATCGTAACTGTCCTTCCGGGGCTTGATATTAAATTCAAAATTGATGCCCTTGGAATATTCTTCGCCCTTACTGCATCCTTTCTCTGGATTCTAACGTCATTCTATTCCATCGGTTATGTACGAAGCCTGAATGAGCATGCGCAAACAAGATACTTTATCTGTTTTGCGGTTGCAATATCCGCAACTATTGGCGTTGCGTTTTCAGCAAACATGTTCACAACCTATCTTTTTTACGAAATGATCACCTTATCCACATTTCCCCTTGTCGCACATAAGGAGACGCCGGAGGCGCGTTCAGGCGCAAAAGTATATTTTGTTTTCCTCTTCGGCGCCTCTGTGGCCTTTCTCCTGAGCGCCATCTTCCTGACATATTATGCGACAGGAACGCTTGATTTTTCTTATCAGGGTATATTCAGTGACGCAAGGGGTAAAGGGCTGAGTGATATATTTTTGATCGTTACCTTTGGCCTCTTTATAGCCGGAACTTCAAAAGCGGCAATGATGCCGTTTCATGCGTGGCTTCCCCGCGCCATGGTTGCCCCCACGCCTGTGAGCGCTTTTTTACATGCGGTGGCAGTTGTAAAGTCTGGCATATTTGTCGTTGTAAAAATAGTTCTTCATTTATTCGGGATCAACCTTTTAGCTGAACTGAGGCTTGGTATAGTTCTCGCTTACTGCGCATCCTTTACCATGATAGTTTCCTCGGTAATTGCCCTCCGGCAAGATAATCTGAAGGCAAGGCTTGCATACTCAACGGTCGCCCAGCTTTCATACGTAATATTCGGCGTTGCCCTTCTTACACCCTCTGGTATTACGGGGAGTATTATGCATATAGTAATTCATGCATTTGGCAAGATAACGCTCTTTTTCTGTGCAGGGGCTATATATGCAGTAACTCATAAGACCAAAGTAAGCGAGCTTGACGGGATTGGGAAGAAGATGCCTTTTACCATGGTTGCCTTTTCCCTGGCCTCACTCTCGATAATTGGCGTCCCTCCTCTTGGCGGTTTTATAAGCAAGTGGTATCTGGTCAAGGGTGTAATAGAAGCGGGGGAAATCCCGATAATTGCCGTCCTGGTAGTAAGCACAATACTTAATGCGTGTTACTTTTTACCCATAGTATACAGGGCATTTTTCATGGAATTACCACAGGGAGAAAAGGCGGAAATAAATGAGGCCCCCGCCATTATGGTAGTGCCATTGGTGCTTACAACAGTAGGAACATTGCTCTTATTCTTTGTACCATCGCTATTCCTTGATCTTGCAAAGATGGTTGTGGCAGGTTTAAATTAGGCTGCCAAAAGCGGGGTCTGGGGTGAAGAGACATAACCCTGTCAGGGTTTACGTTACGCAGAGGTTTTTTGTAAGGGCGAATAATTATTCGCCCTTACCAATGCGTACTTAGCGTCCCCGCCTGAACTATTCGGGCAGGTTTGCGTGATTATTGTTAATTTAAAGGAGTTTTTTTTGAAAGAAATTAATATTTTTGATAAACCAAGAAATGTAAAGATACTCCTGACGCTGCTTTTTGGGGGTTGTCTGGCGCTTTTGATAGTTAACTTTTTTGCTCCAAAGCACAGTCATTTTCCCTGGGAAGAATGGTCTGGTTTTTACGCCGCTTATGGATTTGTTGCCTGTGTGACTCTTGTTCTGGCAGCAAAGCATATATTGCGTAGAATTGTTAAAAGGAGTGAGGACTATTATGATTAATGTTATCCCTCCGGCATTGATATTTATTATAGGGGCATTCCTTGTTCCCTTATTCAAAGGTAAGGCAAAGAGTATATATCTCCTGCTTCTACCGGTATTAAGCTTCATTAATCTTATTTATATACCTGTGGGAACACATGGAACTATCAACTTTCTGGATCATCAGATCATATTTTGCAATATAGACAGGCTCAGTTTACTCTTCGGATACATATTTCATATTATTGCTTTCTTGGCGATACTTTACGGCATTAATATGGGAAATGATAACGTATCTATGGCAGGCCTTTTTTATGCCGGCTGTGCCATAGGTGTTGTCTTTTCAAGAGATCTTATCTCGCTTTTTTGCTTTTGGGAGATGATGACTATAGGTTCAGTTTTACTTATTTGGGCGCGCAAAACAAAAAAATCAATCGAGGCAGGATTTAGATTTATTCTGGTCCATTTTTTTGGCGGTGTCATCCTTCTGGTGGGAATAATCTTATATATTTATGAAAATGGTTCTATTGAGTTTGGTTATATAGGACTGGATGGATTAGGATCATATTTTATATTTTTCGGATTTGGAGTGAATTGCGCCTGGCCAATTATTCATTCATGGCTTACTGACTCTTATCCAGAGGCTACGATTGTCGGTACTGTATTTCTAAGCGCCTATACAACAAAGACAGCGGTATATGTCCTGGCAAGGGCATTTCCCGGAGCGGAACCCCTTATATGGATTGGCGCAATAATGGCTGCATTTCCCATTTTCTTTGCAGTAATTGAAAATGACCTCAGAAGGGTGCTTGCTTACAGTCTTATTAACCAGGTTGGATTTATGGTAGTTGGGATAGGAATCGGTACAGAGCTGTCCATAAACGGGACAGCCGCACACGCCTTTGCGCACATTCTGTATAAGGCACTCCTTTTTATGTCTGTTGGGTCTATCATTTATCGGACAGGGAAAGTAAACGCCACAGACTTAGGTGGGCTATATAAGACCATGCCTTTGACATGTATTTTTTGTATAATAGGCGCAGCATCAATATCCGCATTCCCTCTCTTTAGTGGTTTTGTAAGTAAATCGATGGTAATGTCTGCAGCAGCAGATAAACATTTGATTATTATATGGTTTGTCCTCCTGTTTGCCTCTGCTGGAGTGTTTCACCATGCAGGGATCAAGGTACCCTTCTTCGCGTTTTTCTCACATGATTCCGGTATCAGGACAAAGGAACCTCCTCTTAATATGTTAATAGCCATGGGTATTACGGCAGCTTTATGCATCTACATAGGCTGCTTTCCGGATATGCTTTATAGTATCCTTCCTTTTCCTGTTGACTATGAACCATACACGATGTCACATGTAATTTCTCAACTTCAGTTACTATTCTTTTCGGCACTGGCATTCACATTCCTTCTCCTGGCAGGAATCTACCCGGCTGAAATAAGGGCTATCAATATTGATACTGACTGGCTCTATAGGAAGGGCGCTGCTGGATTCCTCTGGCTTCTGGAAAATCCATTGGCCTGGTTTGGTAATCAGGTTAAGGCCACATTCTTTGTAACCATTCCCCAATCCTGTATATGGTTTAGCAGGAACCCTTTGATGGCTTTGAAGATGGCCGGCAACAGTATAGCGCTTGCGGTATTTGAGGAGTCATTTACTAAAGAAAAGGTGGAAAGGATAAGGAGGCGAATAGTAGAAGAATTAACTGACTACCCCGGAGACGTAATCAGATACTCACATGTCGGCACAACTGTAATCTGGGTAATGGGATTTTTACTGGCATACCTGATAATATATATTGTTAGCGGTAGAATAGCCGTATGAAAAAGATTTATCTGGAAAGTATAAAGGGGATGGGTTACTTTTCTTTGATTTTTTCCCAACTCTCCTTCCCATCTGCATTCCCTGCGGTGAGTTGAAACTTTTAAGGGAATTTCACATATGAGTATTAGTATTATGCTACGCGTGTACTATCATCCCTAATTATTTTGAGGAATCAATATAATTTGACTTTGCATATTTTAAATTATAGAATAATCCAAGAAAAGTTTAATAGTTCTATTGCCAGAAGTGTTAGTATCAAATTTCTTTAATCCATGGCCATTGGATTTCCACGAATATTTACCTTATTGACCATCTTGGGGAGTGTATCGATCTAAAGCCTTTTGAAATGCTTGATAAGGACTTTAAAGAATATGTATTGCTAAAAGGTAAAGTTATTTATTCCTCTGTTGATTAGATGATTTTATCATATTCCCGATAATTTTGCTTTTCAAGATGTAAAATTAAATGAGCACTAAAAAGGTTTTTATTACAATTGGAATTGCTTTCTCTATCTTTTTAATCACCATTCCACTCGTAAGTTACAGATTCCTTAAAACTGCAGTAAAAGTTGAAGCTTTTAATCACTTAGTCACTGTCAGAGAGTTGTTGAAACACCAGATAGAAGATTATTTTCAGGAAAGATTTGGAAATGTGGACATCCTTGCAAGCAACCCCGTAATTGGACAGGGTTTTTCCAGATTATCAAAGGCTTTTAGTGATGCCGGTCTGGACGGCCCGCAATATACTAAGATAACAGCTCTTTATCAGCCGTTGATGGAACATTATCTAACTGATTACGGTTACGTGAACATATATTTTGTTGACAGGAGTGGTGATGTGATATTTTCTGCAATAAGAGAGGAGTTCGCCGGGACCAATCTACTTACCGGAAGATTCAAGCAATTCAGTATTGGCCAGGTTTTTGCGCACGGTTTAGATGGAGTTGCGTTTGAGGACTATACATGGCATGAAGAGATACAAGAATTTACTTCTTACTTTGCAGCGCCCGTATACGATGGGCAAATGTTATTGGGTGTAGTGGTAATAGAAATTCCTTTCGCTCATTTAGATGCCGTTATGACTAAGAGAGCAGGCCTGGGAGAAACGGGAGAAATGTACCTGGTAGGTGACGATGGCTACATGAGATCGAATTCCAGGTTTGTTGATGAACCAACCATACTTCAGAAAGCAGTAGATACGGAGGCGACAAGGGAGGCATTAAACGGAATAGTTG
>CAKKPF010000258.1 GCA_919901575.1 Candidatus Brocadiaceae bacterium | reverse complement strand
CCTTATCAATCATTTCAATGGTTTTTGCATTTAAACTCGGCACTCCTGATGCTTCATTGTAAGAATACCAATCTATTAAGTTAAACATGTAGAAGATAAACTTCGCATCATAGTTTTCGAGTATTTCAGTATAGAACAGCGTATCAACTGTCCAAAAAGGAGTATTCATAAACTGTGGCTTATCTATTGTTCCTTTTCTGCCAATTAGAACTGATGGCTTATCATATAAAAATCTATTTGCTTTCCCTATCACTCCGCCAGATGCTAAAATTGGATATATTCCATTATCATCATTAATTTCCTTTTGGCTTTTACCATGTCTGACTTTTAATATTTCCCCTAACTTCTTCACTTCCCACCCCTCTTTCGGTTTCAGCAACTCCTGCATTGCCCCTTGCTTGATGTTTCGCTTTTTGGCAATGAGTTTTTCTAATTGGGTAATGAGTGCATCGGCATCGTTTAAGGCGGCGGCAATTGCGGTTTGTTCGGCTTTGGTGTGGGGGAGTGGGATTTGCATATCTGCAATCATTTCCATCCGAACAGAATCAACAGATGATTTGGCTGTCATCTGCATGATTCGATTGTAAAAATTATTGCTGAAATACAGATAGAAGTAGTAGCCATCTAACTTATCTTTGAAGTCGCTGACTTTATATACACGCTGATGAAAATCAAATTTCCCCTTTATGTAATGAAACACCTTTCCTGTACCCACTCCATCGCCGGCCGTTAATACAGCCTCACCATCAAACGAATAACTGTTAATTCTTTCAACTGTCTGGGAACGGACAAAAAATGGATATTCTCCGGAATCAATCCTATCCTGCGTATTTTTTGATCCAGTGGTAATATGGGCAAGATTTTTAATTTTATCAACCTCCCAATCCTCTGGAATAACCCCCACCTCGGTCTGTTTGTATCCCTTCGGAATATTATTCATCGCCGATTCCCTCTTCAGGTGTTCCGCCCAGTTCTGCTTCAATTTCTTCAATGCTCGGCAGGCTGGATTTAAGGTTTTCAGGGAGTACTTGGGTAAGCTGATATTCCGAAACGCCAATGGGCTTGTGAATATCACTCAGGGCATATTCCGCCACCAGCTTGTCTCTGTTTTTGCAAAGCAGAATCCCGATGGTGGGCTGGTCGCCCTCTTTGCGGAGCTGTTCATCTATTGCCTTGATATAGAAGTTAAGCTTGCCTGCATGTTCCGGTTCAAAGTCTGCAGTTTTCAGTTCAATGACCACATAGCAGTGAAGCCGGGTATGATAGAAAAGGAGGTCAATAAAAAAATCTCTTTCACCGACTTGCAGGGGAACCTGTCTGCCGATGTAGGCAAATCCCGCCCCCAGCTCCAACAGGAAATGGGTAATCTGTTCCACAAGCCCTTTTTCTAATTCCCGCTCATTATAATCTTTGCTCATGCTCAGAAAGTCAAAAATATAGGGATCTTTGAGCGTCTGGAGGGCAAGGTCGGACTGCGGCTTCGGGAGCGCGGCAGTAAAGTTGCTGATTGATTTCCCTTCCCGACGGTATAAACCGCTTTCTATCTGATGCACCAAAACACTGCGGCTCCAGTTGTGGGCAATGGTGTTGCTTACATAATAAAGAGCTTCTTTCATGTTTTTACACTTGGAGATAATGGCAATATTGTGTCCCCAGGGAATTTGGGTAATTTGCGAAACAGCTTGTTTCACAAATTGGGCAGCCGTCTGTTTCCCAATTTGGCCAACAGCTTGTTGGCTGAACTCGTTTTCTAATTGGGCAACAAGCTGTTGCCCAATTGCAGGGCTTCCTATTTGCGAATCAGAAGAATAAAAAAGATACCATTGCCGTGCATATTTCAGGTTTCTGACAGAAAACCCTTTCATATCCGGAAATTCAGCCATTAAATCAGCACTGAGCTGACTCAAAAAGCCATCGCCCCAGTTGGTGGTGGATTGCTTTTGCACAATGTCAGCGCCCAGTTCCCAGTAAAATGTCAGCAATTCTTTATTAACAGCAATGGCTGCTTTTATTTGAATACTGCGAACTTTGTTTTTAAGATCAGCAAGCCATTTTTTGTACTGTCTGTCGTTTTGTAATTTTTTCATACCCATATAAACCCCATCTTTCCCAAATGCCCTTTAACTTTTGTTTCCAGTTCTTCAACTTCAGTGTTTATTTGAGGCAAGCGTGTTTCATACCGTTCTGCCAGTTCCTTAATGCGTTGGGTCAGGCGGTGGCTGATGTTGTCCATTTCGGTGCATATACGTTGCTCCATGCTGTGCATCCATTTTTTCTCCACCACGATGGTTTTAATTTCGTCTGAGCTTAATTTGGGGTATTTGGCAATCACCTTCTTTTCCAAATCGGCCTTTGTGGTTTTTATGTTTGCCTGCACCCCGGCCTCGTCATCCATCAGCTTTTTATACTGCCAAAGCATGTCGTATTCTTCGGCATTATCGGCATTGCGTTTCCCTAATTCCTTAATGGCTTTTGCCAGGTTGCCTTTACTTATTTTGCCTTTATCGTCTATCGCATTGGCTAGCAAACCGTCTTCGCCCCCGTGTTCTTCCCGCAGTTCATCCATCCTGGCATTCAGGGTTTCGGCTTGCGCCTCCAAATCGTTAATGGCTTTTTGTTCTTCGGCAAAATATGCCTGGATGATTAAAGCAGGGGGAATCAGCCTTCCTTCCAATCCTTCAATACCTGCCACCTGCTTCACGACTTCTTTATCACCTTTTTTTGTCTTCTTCTCGATGCGTTTTACCTCATTGCCAGCCTTCCAGCCATCGGCTGCAAGTTCGTACATATCGTCCTGCATCGTTTCAGCCCAATAATCCATCAGGTGCTGATACATGGCGTATTTATCGGTCAACTGTTTCTCTGTGTAATGCTTCAAAAGGGTTTCAGAAATCTTGTGTATTTCCTGCTTGGGATGCAAACCTTTGTCCGATGCTTTGGCGTAGGCAGTGGTTTCTTTTTTCCATTTATCAAACACGGCATCCATCTTTTTGCTGAAAGCCATAAACTCAGGATGATGGAATATACTGTTTTTAACCTCTTCCTTGGCAATGCACAAGGCCGAATAGTTGGCCCGCTTGCCTGGTTTGAATAATGTGTTTTTCATTGTGGGATACACTGCCCAATATTTACTCAAATCGTCAATGTCCCGGTTGGGAATATCCCCCAGCAAATGGGCTTCAATATCCTGCAAGTCTTCTGCCTCCTGGCTGTCAATATATCTCGGTATGTTCAGGTTGTAATCATTCTTAGAGTCTGCAATTTCCTTAATAGGGATGATGCGTGAATACTTGGGTGTTTCAATCCGGTTGCTGAAGGTATCTACAATCTTGTGAATATCCTGCTCCCGAAGCCGGTTCTTATTGCCATCTTTGATAAATCCCTTACTGGCATCAATCATAAAAATGTCTTGCCGGTTGCCAGCATTTTCCTTATCAATTACAACAAGGCAAGCGGCAATGCCCGTTCCGTAAAACAAGTTGGGCGGCAGACCGATAACGCCTTTGATGTATCCCCTTTGAATAATCTTTTTGCGGAGGTTGGCTTCGGCATTTCCACGGAACAATACACCCAAAGGCATTACGATACAGCCTTTCCCTTTGGATTTTAAGGATTTAATCAGGTGCAATAGAAAAGCAAAGTCGCCGTTCTTTCTGGGTGGCAGGCTGTCGTAACCCTCAAAGCGTTTGTAACTATCATTGGCGGGGTCCCAGCCGTTGGTCCAAGCCTTATAACTGAAAGGCGGATTAGAAACGGCATAATCAAGCTGTTTGATTTTGCCTGTGATGTCGTCCGTAAACTCTGGCGATGACAAAGTATTTCCCTGCACAATCTCAGCATCAGGGTTGCCGTGCAGCCACATATTCATGACCGCTAATGCTCGTGTGGCATTGTCGTTTTCCTGTCCGTAAATGGAGATGGACTTGCCGGCTTCATCAGCTACTTTTAGCAGCAAGGAACCCGAACCGCAGGTTGGGTCATAAACTGTGGTTTGTGCGGTGGTGTTATGAGGATTAATACCAATCACCTTTGCCATGATGCGGGAAACTTCGGCAGGTGTGTAGAATTGTCCTTTGCTCTTTCCGCTTTCGGTAGCGAAGTGCCGCATCAGGTATTCGTAGGCGTCGCCCAGAATATCATCTCCTTCTGCCCGGTTACTGCTGAAATCCAGTTCGGGTTTTTCAAAAATCTCAATCAGGTTGCTAAGTCTATCAACTTTATCTTTGCCTTTACCAATTTTTTCATCATCATTAAAGTCTGCAACGGTAATGACGCCTGTCAGGTCATTGGCTTTGGCAAGTTCTCCAATAATCTTATTGATTTTGTTGCCAATGTCCGGCTGTCCCTTTAATTTCACCATGTCCGCAAAGCTGCCGCCTTTAGGGATTTCTACCAATGCTCCGCCTTTGTCGGATACATACTTCATAAACAACAACACCAATACATAGTCTTTGTACTGGCTGGCATCCATGCTGCCTCTTAATTCGTCACAACTTGCCCACAGTGAGCTATATAATTCAGATTTCTTTACGGCCATAATATTCCCAATATTCCTTCATTTATCATCTTATTTTTAAATCGGGGGACGCCATACTTATTTAATTGACTTAGCTTTGCAAGATCGCATTTAAATCATTGATTATGTGAAAAATCTTACTTATTTAAGCAAGTAATTATTGTTGTGTAGATGGTTACAGCAGAAGAGTTAGATTCCCGATCCCTACCCGACGGAAGCCAGATGGTCGAGAATGACAACTCTCCAGCAATTTTAAAATGTGGTAAAAGTGAATTCGAGCTACGCTTTTAACAAGAACCTGGCAAGCGAAATTACAATATCTAAACCTATAATCAAATCAAATTATTTTGATTCTTTTTTTGGTCATTTGGTGTTGTGATTTATTTGTGATTTGCCATTTGTTTTTGTCCCCTGTATATCTCTCCGCTGCGCCAGGCACTCTGCGGTTAAAGAAATCGTCTTTGTCTGTGCACGTCTGTAGCCAACTAAAGTTTTAACTACCTATAATGTGTAGTCATAAATAAAATTTCCGTAAAATATTTCGTTTAAGACTGAGCGTCAGTCGCCTTTGGCAGACCTGATTTGGTCGTCCAGGGAGTACTTCCCGGGGCCGATGAGGATCAAACTTAGGAACAGAATCCCTGCTTCCATCGCATGAGAATACTTGAGGAAGGGGTCACCCTTGCCGATGTGCATGGATGTTGCCACGATCATGGTCGCAAGCAGAAAGAAGCAGGCCGGGCGTGTGAAAAATCCCAGGGCCAATAGCAGGCCGCCAGCAAATTCTGAGAGTGCCGCCATGAAGCCCCAGGCCATGGGAGCAAAGCCAACTCCCAAAGCCTTCATGCTCCCACCGAGCATCGCCCATGTTTCCGGACCGGCGGTTAATTTAGGAAGGCCGTGAATCATAAACATGATACCAATGCCTACTCGTAAAATAAGCAAGCCTATATCGCGATATTTATCTAAAAAACGAAAAATCATAACTTTCTCCTTTCATTGCCGGTCATGACCTGGTAGATTTTGTGCATGCCCGTTATATTTCGAAGTTCAAATAACCCCAAATAACGAATATTATAATTCCCTTTTTTTAATACATCGTTGTGCAATGCCTCAGTAATGAAAATACGATCTATTAATGTAAACTCCTCTCGTGAAATACCATCTTTAACGACTACAAGATCATCTCCCTTGAGCCCCTCTACACGAAATGGAATGTTAATATTTGTTCCATGGCGATCTCCATCAGGCCTGACTCGAACTTCACCAAAATGGATACCGAATCTCAGGTGTATCTCAGGGCCGTTCTCTACCCTGGAATTGTAAGCGCTTATACCTTTCAGAATCTGGATTGCTGCATCCAATGCGTGCTTTGAATTGGGGAAGGAAACCAAAAATCCATCACCGGTACTCTTTCTAAAAGTTGATTTATTATCCTTGAATATTGGAAACATTATATCTTCAAGAGCATTTTTTATAAGGTAAGTAGACCCGTCTCCGTACAGGTCCGTCATTTTGGATGATTCACAAATATCAACCACCATGACCGCCTCAGGGATTTCCCTGACACTGCCAGACAATTGCCTTAATGTATTAATACGGTTTTCTACGTCTTTAAAGTTGTTGTCACTATCCAAAATTTTGCTAAACAGTCCGCGAGCCTGATGTTTCAACCCTGCTTTTTCACAGGCATCGCCTAAATCATACATTTTTGATTTTACATGATCATCGGTACAGGGAATTTCTGAATATTTTTGCACATGTGTTTCTGCAGTTGCAAGGTCTTTGATTTTTAACAAATGGTGTGCAAGGTAATAGTGAGAATCATTCTCGTATTGCCCGCCGCATTCTGTCACATCTTGTAAAAGTCTAATGCCGCGATCATTGTCTCTGCCTTCTGCCAAATAGATATCGGCCAGTTCATAGCGAATACGGTTCAATTTATCCCCGGTCAACGTTTGACGGGAGATTATATCTTCATAAACCTTAATGCGGGTATCTGATATCTGCTTCTTTATGGCCTCTATTTGTACAGGAACGTGTGGGTATTGTCCTTTCAGCGTTGTCAACCGATCCATTAACATGACGGCTGCATCGATATTTTCTTCTGCCAAAAAAATTGAAATTGATTTCTCGATTACTTTTATAAAGACTGTCTGGTAAGATTCCTTGTCCGGTATGATTTTCAAGAGTTGTTCAGCATCCCGTATTGCCTCTGAACACTGTTTGTTTTTTATATGCACGTTGATAGATTCTATGAGTTTTTTCTCGCATGTATGAAGATTTTTGATCATTGCATCGTGAAACAGGCGGTACCTGTCTTCATGCTGTTTGTCCAGCTTCATGGCCTTCTCTATGCAAATTACAGCCTTTGGGTATTCCATTAAGTGCTGGTAAATCTTACTCAAAAAAATGTGTAGATACGGATTGCCCGGTTGTTTGTCAATTTCTTCCTGAGCAACTTTCATTGCTTCCTCATATTTCCCGGAATAGTAATACAAATGTATAAGAATATACAAGTGCTTTTCTTCGGCCTTTTCTTTTTTACGCAACACTTCATAGTTTACAATTATGCTTTGTATATTTCTTGTCTCATTAAAAGTCTTGAACAACGTCGTGTATGTTGTATCGTTTAAGGGATCAATGTCAACAAGTTCAAGTAGGCCGTCGGTTGCTGCTTTGAAATGGCGCGGGCAATAAGTGAGCATATCCGCATATTCTTTTGCGGCGCCTTCGTAATTCTTTTGTCGGATTAAAATACTGGCGGTTAAACTGTACTTTTTTGAAAAATAGGAGCCTAAAACCTTGAGACGGTCAAATATTTCCAGAGCCTCTTTATCTTTCCCTTGAAGATAGTAGATTTCTCCTAAAACTTCATTATACCGCATATAGTGCATACCATACTTTTCAGATAAAACCTTCAGGTCTCCTGTTGGCGCTACCTCTTGAATCTTATTGCAGCAGATAAGCGCCTGGTTATAATCTTTTTTGTTGAAGTAGGCAAATGCGAGATCATTCAGGATTTTAATACTCTGTGGTTCCTGATTAAGTTCCATTTCCCCATATTTAATGACCGTATCCCAGTCACGTTCCGTTAATGCCTTTTTACGATTGTTTGAAAGCCTGGACATAATCCAAATCTCCTGATATGTTAATATCACCCATCTAACTATAGAGAATTCAAATGCTTAGATAGCGTTTTCCTGACGTGACAAGCCACTATTTTTATACACATTGTTGATTTAAAATGCAAGAATGAAAAAGTGTTTGGGAAGAGGCGCATACCGTGATTAGTGAGTTGATATTACATAAAAAAATACCCGGCGAATTCAATTATGTTTTAAGAATTCGACTGCTCGTTCTTCCGACCAGTAACTCTTGTCTTTTTTAAATTGTATAAAACCAACATGGCCGCCTGATTTGGGCATCTCTAAATAAACATATTTGCTGTTTGACGTTTCTTTAACCGGATAGCAACCACCGGCAATAAATGGATCGTTGCGGGCGTTTACGATTAATGTTGGAATCTTAATCTCCGGTATAAATTGATTGCTACTGCATTTGTTCCAGTAATCTTCTGCATTTTTAAAGCCGTGGAGCGGAGCAGTGTATCGGTCGTCATAATCCTTAAAATTCCTTATTAAATGATACTCATCATCATTTATCAGTCCGGGCATCAATTCCATTTTAGCCCTGATTTTTTGATGCAGGGTTATTAAAAATCGCCTCATATATATTTTGTTTGTAAATTTGGCAAGTTCCCTGGTACTTGCCTTCAAATCACAGGGAACCGAAAATACAACAGATATTTCTATTTTGCTGTCAATCCGGCTGCCTTTATTACCGAGATACACCAGAGTTAAGTTGCCCCCCATGCTGAACCCTATTAATACGATTCTCTGATAAGACATAGTCTTTACTGCATGTTCAATTACAAATTCTAAATCATCTATTGTACCGCTATTGTAAAAACGCAACTGGCGGTTTATTTCCCCGGAACATGACCTATAATTCCATGCCAGGGCATCCCAGCCATTTCGGTTAAGCATCTTAACCATTCCTACTACATAATGACGATGTGAACTGCCTTCCAAACCATGAGAAATAATTGCCAGTTTTTTGCTTCCTGTCTTCGACCAGTCAATATCCAGAAAATCATCGTCATGTGTGTAAAGACGTTCCCTCTGATAAAAACCGGTATCAAATTTCCTGAACAATGAAGGATAGATTGATTGCACATGTCCATTTTGAAGAAAAAATGGAGCCTGATAATTGGATTTGCTTAATAATGGCATTACGCTAAGAGATTCATATTATGCATGATTAAAAACAGTAGAGGTTTAGGAAGTATTCGCCGTCAACTTTATCAGAAACAAACTGAATAGATTGCCTTTGAGATATTTGATGATGTTATCAATCTGTTTATGGGGATGAAATGAATATACAACCTTTATTCTTCACCAGTCAATTCGAATTTCAAAAAGTTTATCCTGTTAAATTCCTTAAAGATACCGAGACGAAAAAACCCACCTTTATGGTGGGTTTTTTCGTTTGGCTCCCCGGGCAGGATTCGAACCTACAACCTAGTGGTTAACAGCCACCCACTCTACCATTGAGCTACCGGGGAATTTGTCTTTGTCTTATTTGTTTTTTGCCAACCCTTTTTTATAATATTTTTTTCGTTCTTCTTGCTTTGCTACTGGAATTACATTCTTCTTTACTTTACATAGTGTTGCGTAAAGCCTTGAAGATTATTTTACCAACAACTATCTATAATTGAAATACTATAACATTAATACTCAACAGTCACAACTTAGTTGCTGCGATTAACATTGCAATAATCCAGGATTTTTGAAATCTCCGGCCTTAACCGGCTGCGTTCAGCAATTATATCGATAAATCCATGCTTGAGCATAGATTCTGCCGATTGAAATCCCTTGGGCAGTGTTTTCT
>CAKKPF010000257.1:11729-19193 GCA_919901575.1 Candidatus Brocadiaceae bacterium | reverse complement strand
GTATTAAAAGTAAAACACATTATTGTTTGCGGTCACTATGGCTGCGGTGGAGTCAAAACTGTATTAGGTAATCATAAACATGGATTTATTGATAACTGGCTCAGTAACATTAAGGACATATACCATCGCCATGAAGAAAAATTCAAGCCTCTTAAAACGGAAGTAGAGAGAATTGATTTTCTATGTGAACTAAATGTTGTTGAGCAAGTAAAGAATGTTTGCCACACAACAATTATTCAAGACGCCTGGGATAGAGGACAAGAACTTGCAGTTCATGGATGGATATATGGTATCAACAATGGGTTATTAAAAGACCTTAACGCTTGCATAAGCGCAAAAAACCAGATACACGAGATTTATCAAGTCAACAAATAAGGTAGTTTGTAAAAAAACAAAGAAGAATTTGATAACTAAGCTTTTAAAGGAAAACCAGGAACAACTTTTGAAAGAGAGGTCCTTAAGTTGTAGATTGTATTGGAAAAACAATTAAAGATATGTCGAAATGATCTACTTACTTTATAATCTTACCGAGTTATAGTCAATCGTGTTCAATTTATATTGCTATGTTTGTCTTTATACCATGTCTGATCATTTTGAAATACTAGTTTAGTGTTTGACAAATATTTTACCCTTTAGTAAGATTTATTGTTTAAATATATAGTCAACAATTATTATCTGAAGTCAGTGAGATAGTAGCTAAATTAGAGGAGTATGTAAAATGACAAGGAAATTTGAGGGAGCCGATCAGGAATCTCTGGATTTACTTAAAAAAATGAAGGATAGAGGAATTGAGAGTTCGTATGACAGGTACGATGCCCAGCAGCCGCAATGTGGTTATGGTAAGATTGGGCTTTGCTGCAGGCACTGCCAGATGGGACCATGTAATGTTGACCCGTTTGGGCGCGGACCACAGAGAGGTGTATGCGGAGCGGATGCAAACACGATTGCGGCAAGGCATTTTGTCCGTTATGTTGCCGCCGGTACTGCTGCACATTCCGACCATGGCAGGTCGGTTGCACAGCTTCTTATTGCAGTTGCCAGGGGCGAGGCCAAAGGCTATAGGATAACAGACACAAAGAAGCTGTTTGAGGTGGCAAAGGTGTTTGATGTGTCTACCAAGGACCGTAAGATTGAGGAGATAGCTGAGGAAGTCGGAGAGATGGCGCTTGCGGAGTTCGGCAAGGCTTATGGAACCCAGAGATTTACGACCCGTGCTCCTATTAACAGACAGAAGGTGTGGGAAAAACTGGATATTACGCCCAGGGCTATAGACAGAGAGGTGACGGAATCCATGCATCGTACCGGCATGGGCACTGATCAGGATTATAAAAATCTCATAATGCATGCGTGCAGGACATCGCTGGCGGATGGCTGGGGCGGAGCGATGATAGCCACCGAGCTTCAGGACATACTCTTTGGGACTCCGAAGCCTACGCGTGGAACTGCGAATCTCGGAGTAATAAAGGAAGATGAGATAAACATACTCGTGCACGGTCACGAGCCGCAGATGTCAGAGATGGTTGCAGTGGCGGCTTCGGATCCTGAGCTGTTAAAAGAGGCCAGGGCGACAGGTGCAAAAGGGATCAGCATTGCGGGTGTCTGCTGTACGGCAGCCGAGATGTTGATGAGGCACGGTATACCGCTCGCCGGTCATATGAAGATGCAGGAGATGGCGATTGCTACAGGCGCTATAGAGGTTATGGCAGTGGATATACAGTGCGTCATGCAGGGGAATGAAGAGTTATCCCGTCACTATCACACAAAAATTGTTACGACTTCGTCCAAGGCGAAGATAGCGGGGGCAGAGCATATAGAGATTAATGACGAAAATGCCTATGAGAAGGGGAAAGAAATAGTAAGGATGGCGATAAAGAACTATCCTAACAGGGATAAGTCAAAGGTATATATCCCGAAGGGCAAGAAGTCTGATGTGGTGGTCGGATTCACTCACGAGACCATAAAATATATGCTTGGAGGTAAATTCAGGGCGTCATACAGGCCGCTTAATGACAATATCATGAATGGCAGGATACGAGGGGTAGCCGGAGTGGTGGGCTGCACAAGTTCAATATCATGGCCTGATCAACTGCCGTATATGGACCTGGTAAGTGCGTTGATAGCTAATAATATTCTGGTAGTACAGACAGGTTGTGCGGCGGCGGAGTGTGCCAGAGAGGGTATGATGGTGCCTGAGTTTATGGACAAAGCCGGAGATGGGTTGAGAGAGGTGTGTGAGGCGGTTGGAATGCCTCCAGTATTACATGCGGGTTCATGTGTGGACAACAGCAGGATACTCATATCATGTTCAGAGATGGCCAGGGAAGGCGGACTTGGCAATGATATCAGTGATCTGCCGGTAGCAGGTGTTTGTCTTGATTGGATGCATGAGAAGGCTTTGGCGATAGGTCAGTACTTTGTTTCCAGTGGAGTCTTTACGATATTTGGGACAAAGTCTCCGGTTGCCGGAGCGCCGGAAGTGGACAAATTCTTGTGTGAGGGGCTGGAAAACATTGTGGGTGGGAAATGGGCGTTTGAACCGGATGTTAATAAAGTAGTGAAACTCGTAATAGATCATATAGAAAAGAAGCGGGATGCCTTGGGCATAAATGTGAAGAAAGAGAGAAAGCTTTATGACATGGCAGACAGACGCGCGCTTGATGCTGAAAACTTAAAAACAGCACAGGCCGGATGTGAACCAGGTATTGCTCACTCTCATCAGAAAAAAGATTAAAATTCATTCAATTTATAGGAGTATTTATAGATGTCTAGAATAATAGCTACTGCTGCAATAAGGGGCGCACACAAAATTGTAAAGCAGGCAGAAGAAAAATTAAGAGAAGCAATAGAATCAAAGGGAAAAGCCGCCAAGGTTGAGTTTCCGGATACGGGATATTATTTGCCAATAATTTATTCAGCAACAGCCCTTAAAGTGAAGACTCTTGAGGATTGTGAAGAGGCGCTTGGATATGCAAGAGCTTTGCTGCCGCCAATACCTGAAGAAAAGGTATATCTGCCGTATCTTGGCTGGGCGCTTGACGCCGGTATGGCAACCCTTTATGCAGAGGAGGTAATAGAAGCGTGTAAATACCTTATCGGCCCTAACCCTGTCGAAGGCATATGGTTAGGAGCTGCTACTGATGTCATATTGCGTGAGAGAGGCATAGAATTCGTTGATGGTACAGCGCCTGGGTTTGCGGCAGTCGTAGGAGCTGCGCCGACAAACGAGATTGCTGTACAAATAGCGCGCGAACTACAGGAAAAAAACTTATATGTTTTTATTTCTGCGAACACTGACGGAAAGTCTTTTGCCGAACAACTTGACGAAGAGGGAGTACAGCTTGGATGGGAAACAAGGCTGGTACCATTCGGCAAAAGTATAACCGCTACTATTTACTCTCTTGGTTTCGCAAACAAAGCTGCTCTATCATTTGGAGGTATAGCGCCGGCAGATTTCACAAAAAATCTAATCTATAACAAAAACAGAATATTTGCATTTGTAATGGCTCTGGGAGAAGTGGATGATGAAAAATATGCCAATGCAGCAGGCGCTATAAATTATGGTTTCCCGACAATTGCAGATACAGACATACCAAAAATCCTGCCTACAGGTGTTTGTACCTACGAGCATGTCGTTTCACTTGTGCCTCATGACAAGATTGTAGAGAAATGCATAGAAGTAAGGGGCCTCAAGGTAGCGGCTGCCAAGGTAGACATTCCGGTGCCATACGGCCCTGCTTTTGAAGGTGAAAGGATCAGGAAGGATGACATGCAGATAGAAGTAGGCGGCCCGGGCATACCGTCATTCGAGTATGTTGTAATGAGAGACAACAGTGAAATAGAAGATGGCAAGGTAGAAGTCATTGGCCCGGATATGGATGAAATGGAACCTGGTCCTGGCAAACCGTTAGGGGTCTACGTCGAGGTATCAGGACGCAAGATGCAGAGCGAGTTTGAACCTATCTTTGAGCGAAGAACACATCATTTTCTTGGAGAGGCGCAAGGATTTTTTCATATGGGGCAAAGAGACATTATCAGGCACAGAATCAGCAAAGATGCCTATAATAAAGGATTTAGATTGTTCCACATAGGCAAGATAATCCATGCTAAATATCATGAGGAATATAGTGCATTGTTAGATAAAGTTCAAGTTACATTGTATACAAATAAAGAAGATGTCGAGAAGAAGCTTGCTGAGGCTAAGGCAGCATTTACCGAGCGTGATGAAAGGGCCCTCGGAATGACAGACGCATCCGTAAACCTCTTTTACAGTTGTACATTATGCCAGAGTTTTGCACCCAGTCACGTATGTATAATATCGCCTGAGCGTTCGGGGTTATGTGGCGCCGTAAGCTGGCTGGATGGAAAGGCCGGTTACGAAATAACACCAACAGGACCTAACCAACCTATTGAGAAAGGCAAAGTAATAGATGAAAAGTTGGGGCTTTGGGAAGGAACAAATGAATTTCTGTACCAGAACTCTAATAAAGAATTTGAACAGGTAAGCATGTACAGCATGGTTACAAATCCAATGACAAGCTGCGGTTGTTTCGAGTGTATTTCTGCAATGTTGCCGATGACAAACGGGATTATGACGGTAGATAGAGACTTCACAGGAATGACTCCATGCGGAATGAAGTTCTCAACACTTGCCGGAACCGTGGGAGGCGGCATACAAACACCTGGATTTGTAGGGCATAGTAAATTTTACATGGGCAGCAGTAAATTTATATCTGGAGACGGCGGTCTTGCCAGGCTGGTTTGGATGCCAAAGCAGCTTAAGGATGAGATAGGAGACGCGATCAGCGAAGCGGCAGACAAAGCAGGACTGGAAGATTTTCTCAGCAAGATAGCAGACGAAACAATTGCCCAGACAGAAGAAGAAGTTTTGGAGTATATGCAAAAAGTAAATCATCCGGCGCTAGAAATGGGACCTATGTTTTAAAATGAAGGGAAGAAAATGAAAGAAATAAATTTTAAAAACGATGATGAAAAATACAATCAACGCTACGACCCCATAGGCGCAAAGCTTATGAAGAGCCGCACAATAATGATAACAGACGTAATTACTAAACGATTGGCTCAAAGGACAATAGCACAACTTCTTATAATGGAACAGGAAGATCCTGAAAAAGAAATTAAAGTCTTCATTAACTCCCCCGGAGGAGATGCGGATGCAGGATTTGCAATATACGACATAATGAAATTTGTCAAACCTAGAATCATAAATATATGTGCGGGTGTTGCTGCAAGCGCTGCAGTAATAATTTTGCTTGGTACCGGGAGGGGAAATAGAATCAGCCTTCCAAATGCCAGAATACTTATTCACCAACCGTCTACAGGAGTTCATGGCACAGCCTCAGATATTCAAATAGAAGCCAGCGAAATACTGAAATGTCGTGAGAAAATCAACAGAATGATAGCCGAAGAAACAAATCAAAAGTTTGAAAAGGTAGAAAATGATACCAAAAGAAATTACTGGATGTCTGCCGAAGAGGCAGTAAAATACGGGTTAATAAGCAAAATAATTAAAACCCATAGCGACTTATCATAGTTAACTTTACAAAATATAGAGGATCGGGCACATGGCACTGACAGGTCTTGAGATTTTTAAACTTCTACCAAGAACAAACTGCAAAAAATGTGGAAGAGCAACATGTTTGGCATTCGCAATGCAACTGGCACAAAAGAAAGCGGAACTGAAAGATTGCCCTGACGTAAGCGAGAAGGCAAAAAGCATACTCGGCGAAGCATCGGCGCCGCCGATTAAGTTAGTTACAATAGGAAGTGGTGAAAAACATGTAAGTATAGGCGAAGAAAATGTACTATTCAGGCATGACGAGAAATTTTATAACCCAACCGGAGTCGCCGTAACCATAAGTGACGACCTTGACGATGCATCATTTAATGAAAGGCTGAACAAAATAAACAGTCTCAAGTTCACACGTGTGGGGACAGAGATTGAGATAGATCTTATTGCACTGCAAAATAATAGCGGGGATGCGTCCAGATTTGCGGAAAGGGCAAAGAATGTCAGCGATAACACACATTTATCCATTATACTGCAGAGTAAATCAGCAGATAATATGAAGGCGGCTTTAGAGACTTGTGCAGATAAAAAACCGTTAATCTATGGTGCGAATGCAGACAACTGGGAAGCTATGGCAACCATTGCAAAAGAAAAGAACTGCCCAATGACAATAAGCGCCCGTACTCTGGAAGAACTGGCAGATTTGACTGAGAAGATTAAGGGAGTCGGCGTTACAGAGATAGTCCTGAACCAGGTTTCAGAAAGCGCTAAAGAGATACTACAGGGACTCACAAAGATTAGAAGAGCAGCGCTAAAAAAGGCATTTCGCCAACTCGGCTTTCCAGCCTTAACATATATGCCAAACGGTAACCCCGAACAGGAGATTGCAAGCGCCAGCGCTTTTATGTCAAAGTATGCGGGAATAGTGGTAGTTGATTCATGTGAGCCATGGCAGATTATGCCATTACTAACCGTGCGTCAAAACATTTTTACCGACCCGCAGAAACCTGTTCAAGTGGAACCAAAGCTCTATGAAGTAGGTCAGACAAACGAAAATTCACCTGTCCTTTTCACAACAAATTTCTCATTGACCTACTACACTGTTGAAGGTGAAGTAGAAGCAAGCCGTACACCGGCTTATATCCTGGCAGTCGGAACCGAAGGAACTTCCGTACTGACAGCATATTCCGGCGATAAACTCAACGAAAACGTTGTCGCAAAGGCTATGTCAGATTCAAAGATAGAAGAGAAGGTTAAACACAAAAAACTTATAATTCCAGGGCTTGTTGCAGTTCTTTCGGCCAAGATACAGGAAAAAACAAATTGGGAAGTGCTCGTAGGCCCAAAAGAAGCTTCCGGATTACCTTCGTACCTTAAAACTACATGGCATTAGTATCTTTACAATAATTGTTCGCTCGCCGTCAGGAGACGGCTCCTACCGTGAAGCATCAGGACAAAAGACTTAACATAGAAATTCCTGTAAATTGACCACTTAAAAATAAGCATGTCTGAAAACAATAATACTTTCAAGATACATTTCCTTCCCAACGATAAGATAGTGGAGATCAAGAAGGGAAATACGGTCCTTGATGCTGCGCACATGGCTAATATTTACATAAATAGCATATGCGGAGGAGATGGCATTTGCGGAAAATGTAAAGTTATTCTTTCGAATGGTACAGTCGATGCCCCGCCAACTAAATTACTGAGCAGTGAAGAGGCAGAAAAGAATTATATACTTGCATGTGAGGCACAGGTTACCAGCGATCTGCAAATCCTTATCCCCAAGGAAACAAGACTTGAAGGGAAGAAAATACTTTTAGACCAGAATGAACAGCATTTCATGACATGGAAGGCGATTCTGGATCAGGCGCAATTCAAACATGACCCCCTGGTTAAAAAGGTATGTCTCAAATTAGAGCCGCCGTCAATGGACG
>CAKKPF010000257.1:0-11719 GCA_919901575.1 Candidatus Brocadiaceae bacterium | reverse complement strand
CGATAACGTTGCTGACCACGAACGCCTTTATCAGGCGATAATGATGAAACAGGGAGTTGAGCTGAACGTTATGCAAACCGGATATCGTATATTGAAAAAACTCCCTGAAGTACTGAGGCAAAATGACTGGACGGTAACCGTTACATTAGGACACCGCGGCCGTACTCTTGAGATTGTTGACGTTCAGCCGGGTGATACCAGCCACTTAAATTATGGCATTGCAGTTGACATTGGAACCACGACAGTAGTTGCAAGCCTGCTTGAGCTTGAAACCTCAAAGGTAGTAGACTCCGAAGCTATCTATAATACGCAAATGAAATTTGGAGAAGACTACATCCAAAGGATAATTTACGCCATGCAGAATGAAGCCCTTGATGAAATGCAAAGGACAATTGTGTCAGATATAAACGGTCTTATTTCAACATTAGTCAAAAGAAACAGTATAAACCTTGAAGATATAACGTCTATATTATGCGCCGGCAATACCACCATGATCCACTTCCTGCTTGGCCTGAATCCTGAGAATATAAGGAGAGAGCCTTATCTCCCTGTCGCAAATTTTGTCCCTCCAATCAGGGCAATTCAAGTGGGAATAGACATAAACAGTCGTGGACTTCTTTACACACTTCCAAGTGTAGCGGCTTATGTGGGTGCGGATATAACTGCCGGAGCCGCTGCCATCAGACTCGATAAAAAAGAAATGCCTTCTCTCTTCATAGACATTGGCACTAATGGTGAAGTAGTGCTTGGGTACAAAGAATGGATGGTCTGCTGTTCTGCCTCTGCAGGACCGGCCTTTGAAGGCAGCGGTGTCAGACATGGAATGAGGGCTGCAAAAGGTGCAATTGAGATAATGCATATCACAAAGGATTTTGAAGTAAGTTATTCCACCATTGGAAATATTCCACCAAGGGGAATATGCGGTTCTGGCTTACTGGACTGTATTGCTGAAATGTTGCGCAGCGGGATTATTGACAGATCCGGAAATTTCCAGAAAGGTATTAAAACTGATAAATTGAGAAAAAAGGATGATGAATACGAATTTGTCCTGGTTGGCAAAGAAGAGACGGGCATAGACAGCGAGATAGTAATAACGCAGGCCGATATTGCAAATCTTATACGTTCGAAGGGTGCAATCTATGCGGCAGTTTCAATCCTCGTAGAATCTATGGGTTTAAGCATAAACGAAGTACATTGTGTCTACCTTGCCGGCGGATTCGGAAATTATCTTAATGTCAGAAATGCCATAACGATCGGCATGTTGCCGGATATGCCGACGTCACGGATAAAGTTTGTCGGAAACACATCTTTGACCGGCGCAAAGATGGCTTTAATATCTGAAGAGGCATTTGAAGCTGTGCAGAATATTGCCTCGCAAATGACATATTTCGATCTTATGGGAAACCAGAAGTACATGGAAGAGTTTATGTCTGCAAATTTTCTTCCACATACTAACCTTGAAGAATTTCCATCAGTACAAAAAGAATTATCTTCACAAAATACACAATTAACAGGAACAAATTGAAATGTCGTATACTATAGCAATGGCGGGAAAGGGCGGCACAGGTAAATCAACCACTGCAACCCTTATAATACGTTATATAACACAGGAACTCGGTAAAACTGTACTGGCGGTAGACGCCGACCCTAACTCATCTTTAGGAATATCATTAGGGGTAGAGGTAAAAGGAACAATTGCAGATATACGTGACGACATAGTTGAAAAAAGAGTAGATATTCCTGCAGCTATGTCAAAGGACAGATACATAGAATACTGTATTGAAGATAGCATAGTTGAGGAAAACAAATTTGATCTGCTTACGATGGGCAGGCCTGAAGGACCAAAATGTTATTGCTATGCCAACAATCTGCTTCGTAAATATCTTGACAAGGCAGAAAAGAGCTACCCTTACATTGTTATAGATACAGAGGCCGGCATGGAGCATCTCTCACGCAGGACTACAAATGATGTTGACCTGCTCATAATTGCATTTGAATCTACGATCATAGGCGTACATACTGCACAAAGAATAACGGAATTAATTGAGAGCCTGCCTATAAAGATTAAAGAGAGCATATACGTAATGTGTAAAGTTCCAAAAAAAGGAGTAAGCGAAAAGGTCGAATCAGAAATTTCCAGGTTGGGGTTTGAGATATCCGCCAAGCTGCCATTTGATGACGAAATATATGACCATATTACTTCCGGCGAATCATTGATGGAAATAAGTAAAGAAAATACAGTTTACAGCGAAATCAAAAATTTAATGAATAAATTTGTACCGGTTTCATCGGATAAATGAATTAGACTCTTCGCTTTGCTTAATCCACCTTACATGTAACGGTGTATGGTACGATGAAGGGTGGATTACCAGTCCCCGCCAGAACAGCCTTGTCGGGCCTGCCCGAATAGGTACAGGCGGGCTGGCGACCGAGTCATCCAGGCTGGAGGACGACCCTGTGGGTAGCTCACATATCCGACTCAGAGGCCGAATCCACATATACACTATTTTGCCTTATCTCCAAGTTCTGCATCACCCAAAGCCTGCTCTAAAAGTTGAGAAACTCCGCGGTGTTTAGCCACATATGTACGTATGGGATCACACCTTGATTTGTGATTTCAAATGTAGGCTTAATCACTAATCAAGGTGTGACCCTTGGTTTCTTGGTTTCCTTCTTTGAAAGACCTTTGTAACGACTCGCGATTTTCGACAAACAAAAAGATTTTACGTTTCCATTACTGAAGACGTATTGCTCTTTTTTCCCCGTTTCTTTTTTTTGTATAACCCTACTGAATAAACAATGCATTTCTTTGCGCTGACCGCACCTTCCCAGCCAATGGTTTTAACATGTGCACCTTCTAAATCCTTATATACGGAAAAGAAGTGTGCAATTTCCTGCAGAAAATGTTGCGGAATGTCCACGATATCATGATAATCTCTGAAAAAAGGGTCTTGTTGCGGTACGGCAAGAATTTTATCATCAGGCTCTCCACGGTCTTTCATCCGAAACAGCCCTATAGGCCGTGCCTGTATAATACAACCGGAAAAAGTCGGCTCATTCACCATTACCAAAACATCAAGTGGATCACCATCGTCATAAAATGTCTGCGGGATTAACCCGTAGTCGCCCGGATAATGAATCGACGAATAGAGTACACGGTCAAGCCTGAACGCGCCTGTTTTTTTATCAAATTCGTATTTATTGCGTGAACCTTTCGGAATTTCAACAATGACGTTTATACTATTTGGAGAATCAGTGCCCACAGGCAAATCTTTCCATAAATTCATATCAATTTCCTTTATAAAGGTGAATAGTGTATATTATGCTCTAAAAATAGCATTTCTGGGACACCGTACACATGATAAGATAAATCATATCATACGATTAGATATTTATTGTTAAACTGTTCTTCATAGAGTCGGCGATAAAGTCCATCTGTCCCTTTTTTGCCTACTCTAATTCCAGAGCGTCTAAATAAGCAAACATTGACTTTGCGAATCCCACTCTCAGAAACCGTCCCAAGCACCTTAACAACCATCGACTTGTTTATGGTTAATAAAGACTCACATTTAACCACCAACGCAACCTTTATCCCAGCTTGTACAATTTCACCTCCTTCAACAAGATATATTGTTAATCCGTTCTAAAAGCTTTCACTCTGAGATTTCAGATTTCGGAGTGAAAGTAGTAAATCCGAAATCTACCAAAATGGAAGGCAGGTACAATCCAAGATTTTGAGGGGCAACTCTTCATTATTCAACAGTTACTAGTCTTTTTAGTACTCCAATCTCTTTCTGGGATTTATTATCTCTCTTTATCCCGGTTTCTACTCCCCTTTATCGCTTCGCATACTGTTGACCATCTTCCCTATTTCATCAAGGTCTTAAACCTCTATGGTTTCTAACTGAGAGCCCTCAGGAATCTCACATTCATTCTTAAGCATATCTTCCGCTCCCAAATGAAGCGATTCTATTAATTTTTCACGCATCTTTTCCTCCAGTCTGTAATTTCAAGGTCTTTGCAACTCTTTGATGCAAGAACAAGAATATCTACAATTTCTTTATGACGCGGCGCTTCTGTTCTTAGCTTCCCTTTACCAATTATAGTATGCCGCCTTCCTTCTCTTATAAACTTTGCTCCATTCTAGTATAACCACTAAATTAATTTCTTTCTCTTCACTAAATAAGTATACCAAAAAACCCATTTCTTTCAAATTTATGCTTGTAACTACAATAAAATGTCATTTTCTATTTGCCTTGACTGTAACTATAAAAAAATTGACCCTTATGTCAACATTAAATATAATTGTGAAAATGAAAATGGATTGACAGAAGTAACGATTTTGCTATAATCCCAACTTTAAAATAATTGCTCAAGTGGTTGTATTTTATTAACTTACTAGATTTGTAATTACCGGAGAATAAATGATGCAAATTCCAAATGTAGCAGAAAAGTGGACAGGCGCCGTAAAAGAAGTCACTATTGGAGCAACTAAAGAAGAAGGCGGCACCAGGGGAAAAACTGTAACCATTGGCGGTACAAACAGTCTTCCATTTATGGATTTTGATGGAAAACCGGGACATAAACCTGTAATCGCATTGGATGTATATGATACACCACCTGAAGACTGGCCAGAACCTCTTTTGAAGCATTATGAGGATGTTGTTAACAATCCTGCTAACTGGGCAAAAAAATGTGCTGATGAATACGGCGCTGACTTAATTTGTCTGAAACTTGACGGAATACATCCGGATAAAGGAAACAAAAGCGCCGGTGAAACAATAAATACGGTCAAATCCATCCTGGAAGCTGTTGATATACCACTGATTATCTGGGGGTGTGAAAATGATGAGAGAGACAACGAGATACTGCCAAAGGTTAGCGAGGCCGCAAAGGGGGAAAGATGTCTCATTGGAGGCGCTACACAGGGTAATTACAAAACAATTACTGCCGTATGTCTTGCAGATGGACACAACCTGATAACACAAGCGCCCGTAGACATAAACATTGGAAAACAAATCAACATCCTGGTAACTGATTTGGGATTCCCTAACGACAGAATTGTAATGTTCCAGACTACCGGCGCTCTTGGTTACGGCATTGAGTATTGCTACTCTATTCACGAAAGAGGAAGGATAGCAGCTTTGTCAGGAGACCGCCAGATGTCAACTCCGGTTATTTGTGATGTGGGTCACGAATCATGGCGTGCCAAGGAATCAAAGGCCAGTGACAGCGAAGCTCCTCAATGGGGATCTTTTGCCAACAGAGGAATCATGTGGGAAGCAATCACTGCCGTAACCTTGATACAATCCGGTGTTGATATAATCAGGATGAATCATCCTGAAGCTGTTTCAATAGTAAAAAAACATATCGAAAAACTTACCTAGAAGGAGAAGAAGAGAATGATAACCATAGCTGAAAGAATTAACGGAATGTTTCTGGATGTAAAGAGGGCTATCAAAGAAAAGAATGCATCCGTAATCCATGAACTGGCAAAGAGACAAACTGAAGCCGGTGCAACGTATCTGGACATAAACGTCGGCACGGCAGCGGCAGATCAGCACGATGCCATGAGATGGCTGGTAGAGACTACACAGGAAGCAGTAAAAACACCTCTTGCCATAGACAGCCAGAAATTAGACGTAGTCAAGGCCGGACTTGAAGTAGCTAAAAATAAAGTTATGATAAACTCTTCACAAGGCGAACCGGAAGCCCTTGATATATACATACCGCTTGCGCAAGAACACAATGCTGCATTAATATGCCTGACCATGAACAAAGACGGTGTCCCCCAGGACGTGGATACACGCGTAGAGATTGCGGCAACAATTGTTAGTAAGGTTTTGGAACATGGCATGGACATGGATAAGGTTTTTATTGACCCGATCATTCTGCCGGTGAATGTAGACAAGAAACAGCCCGGCTATATGCTGGAAGTATTCAGCCAGATAAAACTCCTTTCTGACCCACAACCGCATATAACTGTTGGCTTAAGTAACTTCTCACAGGGGACAAAAGAAAAATCCTTATTGAACAGGACCATGTTAATAATGGCAGTTGCAGCAGGCCTGGATACTGCATTACTGGACGTCCTGGATCAAGACTTGATGGATGCGGGAATATGCGCAGAAATGATTCTGAACAAACAAATTTACAGTGATTCATTCCTTAAAGCAGCTAGATCATAAATTCCGTTCACATGAAATGTAATGAAATTAACGTTAGAGTAAGATACCAGGAAACAGACCAGATGGGTATAGTGTATTACTCTAACTACTTTGTTTATTTCGAAATGGGCAGGATAGAATTCTTACGTAATCACGGAATCTCATACGCAGAGATTGAGAAGGAAAATATTTTCCTGGCTGTAGCGGAAGCGCATTGTAAATACAGGGCGCCGGCAATGTTCGATGATCTCCTTGTTGTAAAAACATGTTTGTCTAAGATGAAACTCGCAAGGGTTGAATTTTGTTATGAGATCAGGCGCATTAATGAAGAAAAGCTGATTGCTGAAGGCTCCACCCTCCTTGCATGTCTGGATGTAAACAGAAAACCAATAGCAATACCGGAAAAAGTTAAAAACGCCCTTACATAATACAAAACGGTAATTTTACTTTTTCCTGTAGGTTATGTTTACAGAAGAATAGCCCTTGCCTTCGAGAAACCTGAGAACCCTTTTATTTGCTTTTTGTGTATTGGAATAGTCCGGCAGCCAGAATTTAGTGGTATCAATTCCGCTTATAGTTTTATTATTTGAATTTATAAAAATGGTATTTTTTTTGGTATTTGAATCCTGAAATTTAACAATAGTCATACCATCGTTTGGGTCAAAATCAATGTTAACCCTTATATTTTCCTCGTCGTATATTCTGCCTAAATTCTTTACTATCTCGATTAATTCAGCTAAGTCACTGCTCTCTTGCATAATAACTTTAATCGTAACTTCTCAATGAGTTAAGATAATCCGTTTGTTCCAGCTTTTTCAGGGTGGCATAGACAAACTTGTTTGTCCATGCAATTTGCTACATACGCTGAAAACACTGACAAACAAAGTTTGTCCATGCCATCATTATAGGAATAAATCTCTCTATAAGGACTCCCGTATCTTTTTTGCCTTCTTTATAAGAGGCAGTAATTGCCTTAAAGGCAACATTGACGCAGAGTCCGACAGGGCTTGTCCGGGTTTTTCATGTGTTTCAATAAATAACCCGTCACAACCTACAGCAACAGCAGCACATGCTAACGGCCCAATCATTTCTCTTTGCCCACCAGAGACCGAGCCCTTTCCGCCGGGTAATTGAATACTATGCGTAGCGTCATAAACTACAGGATATCCCATATTCCTGATTATAACAATAGAACGCATATCAGTTACAAGATTGTTATAACCAAACATTGTGCCTCTCTCAGTAAATACTATATTCTTATTGCCTGTTGAAAGTACCTTTTCTGCTATGTTCTTAACATCCCAAGGCGCTAAGAATTGCCCCTTTTTTATGTTTATGGGTATTCCTGTTTTAGCCGCATGTAGAATTAGATCTGTCTGTCTGCAAAGAAATGCAGGTATTTGGATGACATCTAAAACATCCTTTACCACATCAATTTCACTCTGACAATGAACATCAGAAAGGACAGGCACTCCGATTTGCTTCTTAATCTTTGATAGAATCTTAATACCCTTTTTAACACCAGGACCTCTATAAGACTTTATAGAGGTACGGTTTGCCTTATCATATGAAGCCTTGAAAATAAATGGAATTTCAGCCTTATCGGTTATATCTTTCAATTTCTCGGCAATACGGCAACAATCCTTTTCCGTTTCAATTACACAGGGTCCGGCAATCAAGACTAACGGATACTTTTCCCCAAATGCTATGTCATTTATTCTGGTTTCAGACTTGTTTTTCATGTTAAATTAATTTAGTTTAGACAAAAGAATTGCGGATTACCTTAAAAGTTTGTCAAAAAGGTTTGATTTGGGAAAAATGTCTGTCATTTCAAACGTGAGGTTTTATCTATATCATAGTCATAAGTATTAGTCAAACCTTTAATTTCCGACAAATTTTCATTTGCAATTTAAAATATATTTGATATATATTAATTACAGCGATACAGGTGGTCTGTTTTTAACTTTTGACACCTTCCAATTGCCAATATCTGTAGCCGGTGATAACGCAAGTCACTTAATTTGGATATTTCTCTTTACTACAAATATAATTATTAATTATTAAGGGAGCAAAGTAAATGGTAAGTAGTGAATTAGATTTCAAGGAAGCATTTTCTCAAGAGGCTTTGACCATAGAAAACATAATCACATTAAAAAATCAGGTTTATACGACAAAAGAAAATTATGAGATATTTGAAAAAAATGTCAAGGAGTTAAGATCATCCATCAGCAAGGCTGATAATACAGAAGGAAAAGAAAACACATTAATTTTGGGTATATGCCTCTGGATTGCAGGGAAACAGGAAGAAGCCATAGAAACACTTGCCGAACTAAAGTCCAGTAAGATTGTATGCTACTTTCTTGGTAAATGCCATCAAGAACTTAAAGATTATGAAAAGGCAATTGATTACTTCGAACGGTCTAAACGAACAGACACAGAAGAGTTTGAAATACTAATAGATATAGTAGAAACACAAAGGTTGTCTGGCGATCTTCAGAACGCACTAAAATCGATTCAGGAATTATCAAATACATATGATAACGAAGCCAATCTTCACTACCAATGGGCACATTGCCTTGATGATCTTGGTGAATATGAAGATGCTGTAACACACTATAATCGTGCTCTGGAAATTAATCCCACTCACCCTAACTCATTGTTTCGCCTTGCTTACGATTATGATTTAGACGGAGAAGACGAAAAAGCGCTCGAATATTATGAAAAATGTATTAATAAAGCCCCTGTATACACCAATGCGATGATTAACCTGGGACTGCTATATGAAGACACCGATAATTATGAGAAAGCTATTTCTTGTTATGAAACAGTTTTACAATCAAATCCGAATCACGAAATTGCAAGGCTTTTTCTTAAAGACGCTAGAGCCGGCATAAGTATGCTTTATGACGAAGACAAGGTAAAGAAACAAGGTAAAGAAACAGAAGTCTTAAACATTCCAATCTCAGATTTTGAACTATCTGTTAGAAGTAAAAATTGCCTGGAACGCATGAATATTAAAACTCTGGATGATTTAACGCAAGTAACTGAGCTTGAACTATTATCATACAAAAACTTCGGAGAAACTTCTTTAACAGAAATAAAAAATATACTTAACCAAAAAGGGCTGCGTCTTGGACAGGCCGTTGATGAAATGAAACAGGCAGAAATGTTTATTGATACAGATACAGGTGGATACAAAGGGAATCTATCAAAATCAATTTCGGAAATAGAGCTTTCCAAACAATGTAGAAGTGCTATTGAAAAGATGGGGATCGAGACAATAGGCGACTTAGTGCAAAAAACAGAGACTGAACTTTTAGAACAGAATGGTTTCAAGCAGAAAGATATCGATGAAATAAAAAACCAGCTTGATGAGCTTGGTTTAGAACTATATAGCGGAAACGACAAAGGCTAAATTTTTGATAAATACTTAAGATCAAACCGCACATTTGACAAATCTCATGAAACTTATGACGGGCTTCTTTAGTTATCTCACCCACAAATTTTGCTTAAGTACCTGAATTTTCCATTAATTGTAAAACATATAGCTATTTAGTTATTTTATAGACACAACGTTTTTGCTTTTAATCCCTTAACAACGCAGGCCTATTCGAAATTGATTTATGTTTGACTATATCTATGGTAATATTACTCACATAACTCCTACTACTGCTACAATCGAAACCAATGGTATTGGGTACAAAATCCACATACCACTATCAACTTTCGAAAGGATTTTAAACAAGGAAAGCACAAAATTATACACAAAACTCTCAATAAGAGATGATGAATTAAAAGTTTACGGTTTTTCTACACTGGAAGAAAGAGACTTGTTTAATTTGCTTCTTTCCGTCAACGGTATCGGCCCAAACATGGCGCTTACAATACTATCAAGTAGTTCTGTAAGTCAATTTGAAAAGTATGTTGTTGCAAATGATTCGAAATCTTTACAGCATATTAAGGGAATAGGTAGAAAAACTGCGGAAAGAATAATATTAGAGTTGAAGGAAAAGATAAAAAGTATTTTGCCTGATGCAGTGTCTTCGACTGAAATAAAGAAGATGGCAATAATTTCAGATGCAATAATGGCAATGATTTCACTCGGCTACACAAGGCCTGAAGCAGAAAAGGCCGTAAATTCAGCTTCCAGGAATCTTGATGTCTCAGATGGTGTTGAAGTACTCATCAAAGAGGCTTTAAGCCGTGTATAGTTAGCTACAGTTTTTATAATTACAATCTTATGGTGTTTTAAAAATGTCTGACAATAATGTCCTTTCCTGCAATGTTGACCCTGATGACAAGGCTCTTGATATCACACTGCGGCCGAAGAGATTTTCTGATTTTATTGGACAGGAGTCAATCAAGGAAAACCTGCATATTTATATTGAAGCCTCAAAGAGAAGAGGTGATGTGCTTGACCATATTTTATTTTCAGGTTCGCAAGGATTAGGAAAGACAACGCTTGCACAAATCATTGCCAACGAAATCAATGTAGACATCAAAGCGACCTCAGGCCCTGTTCTTGATAAACCAGGTGATTTAGCCGGTATGCTGACTAATTTAAAACAAGGAGACATCCTTTTTATAGATGAAATTCATAGATTGAACCAAACTACAGAGGAATATCTCTATTCGGCAATGGAAGATTTTTCTATTGATATCATGATTGACCAGGGACCGAGCGCCAGATCTGTAAAGATTAATCTCCCGCATTTTACTCTTATTGCTTCTACCACACGCGAGGGGCTGTTAACACCGTCTTTTCGCGCCAGGTTCGGCGTACTGGAGAGACTGGATTTCTACCCATGGATGGAATTAAAAGAGATTGCCATTAAATCTGCAAAAACGTTGAAAATAGACATTGATGAAAAAAGCGCCGAGATGATTGCAAAAAGCTCCAGGGGCACACCAAGGATTGTAAACAGATTCATAAGGCGTATCAGAGATGTCGCACAGGTAAAAGGCAGTAACAAAATTACAGAAAATATTACAAAATTAGGCTTTAATATGTTGGGGGTAGATCACAATGGCTTTGGAAACTTAGACAGAAAGATACTACAGACGATAATACAACATGGCGGCGGGCCTATTGGTTTGAAGACAATTGCTGTTTCCGTAAATGAACAGGAAGATACGATAGAAGAAGTTTATGAACCTTTTCTGATTCAAAAAGGCTATTTAAGCAAAACTCCTCGAGGTAGAATTGCAACACAACAGGCATACGAATATATGGGTCATAAGGTTGCTACAGGAAAACAAAGTATACTATCTTTTGATTAAATGATAAATCTTTTACTACATATTTGCTGTGCAGGCTGTCTCTGCGCACCACTAGAAGAACTAAGGAGAGAGAAAATACACGTTCATGGCTATTTTTATAATCCCAATATTCATCCTTTATTGGAATTCAGAAAAAGACTCAAGGCAGTGCACATATTCCAGGAAAGTGATCCTATAGAAATAGATTATTGCGAGGAATATGGATTAATGGAATATCTGAAGGAAGTTGACTATGAAGGAAATAATAGATGTGAAGGTTGTTATAGATTGAG
>CAKKPF010000256.1 GCA_919901575.1 Candidatus Brocadiaceae bacterium | reverse complement strand
TCAAAGCTCTTTTTAAAAAGGATGATCGCGGCTTGTGCCAGAGCTTCTACAATTAAAACCCCCGGCATTATGGCAAAATCAGGGAAGTGTCCAGCGAAGAAAGGCTCATTGCCAGAAATGTTTTTTAAACAAACAATTCTGCTTTCTTTTTGAAGCTCAATAACTTTGTCAATAAATAAGAAGGGATATTTTTGCGGAACCAACTTTCTTACTTCCTCAAAGCTTAACATTTATAACAACCTTTCATCTTAATTGTTATAGCCTGACCACTTCCACGATTTGTGGGACAGGCATCGATGAAGAAGTATTATACACTATTTTTTTTCATTTTCCTCAAGGGTAGATCTTGTCATTTCAATGGTGGCATTCAGTGACGTAATATCTACGAGTTTTTCTTCAGGTATCTGAACCTTAAATTTCTTCTCTATAAGGGCAAGGATTTCCAATGCCAATAAGGAATCTATCTCCAAATCCTTAAAAAAATCGGCATCTCTTTTCTCCCATATTTCATTCTCGTCCAGCTCTGTTACTTCGGCCACAATTGCAGTAATATCTTTTTCTAAGTTCTTAACAGACAATATCTTACCTCCTTAAAAAGCAACCAGAAATCTAACTTATATAAACACATCAAACATAATTCAGCAAAAAGGGTATCAATAGGTTGTTCTTTACAAAAATTGCTGATTTACAACAATATGTATGAAATTTGATTATGATTAAAGAAATTTATTGGAAAAGGAAAAATAACAAACTTATATCAATATGTCAATAACAATCTTAAGACAATTTGGAATGTGTCTGGACATGAATGACTCCTTTTATTAAAAACATTTACCCTTTCCAAACAGAGGACAAATAAACCTATTTTAGAGGTGATAAAACACATATCTTTGCAGTTCTTGTACGGATGAGTTTGGCAACACGAGGTCGCTTCGTCTGTTAGCCAAACCAATGACTTCGATTTAATACTCCCTTGGAATATAATTAGTATGTTTTTGCATAAAAATGCTTGACAACTACATTTTGTATGTTAGAATTCTCGCTGTTATATATATGTCACAAAGAACACATATTATAAAAGGTCAGAATGCGTAGTATTGCGTTCATAAATCAAAAGGGTGGAGTAGGAAAAACAACCTCTACTGCAAATGTCGGGGCATGCCTGGCTACGCTTGGCAAAAAAGTGCTATTGATTGATCTCGACCCGCAAGCTAACCTGAGCATACATCTTGGTATAAACGTTCATGGTAAAGATTTGTCCGTTTATCAAATGATATGCGGTAAGAGGAAAGTTGCTGAGGTATTAACAGAGACAGCAGTGAATGGCCTGGAGATTATCCCATCTGATATAGACCTTGCAAGCGCAGAGATAGAACTTGTTAACACAGTAGGGCGTGAAACAATCGTCAAATTTTACCTTGAGGAGTTGCCAAGTGAATATGATTATATTCTAATTGATTGTCCACCTTCTTTAGGTCTTCTTACTTTGAATGCGCTTACTGTAGCCAACGAAATATTTATCCCTTTGCAAACCGAGTTTTTTGCCTTGCAGGGTGTAAGCAAGTTAGTACAAACATTCGAAATTATAAAGAAGCGTCTGAATAGCTCATTGGAGATTACCGGGATAATACCATGCATGTATGATAGCAGGACAAAGTTGGGAAATGCAGTGCTTGATAAGATCAAGGAATATTTTGAAGACAAGGTATTTACTACTAACATTAGAAAAAATATTAAGCTTTCAGAATCACCCAGCCATGGCATGCCAATTATAACATACGCTCCGGATTCTAATGGGGCAAAAGATTATTTGGCATTAACTAAAGAAGTAATTGCTCAAGAGAAAATGATGATCAGCGAAACTATAACAAAACAGACAGCAGAGATTAAAGAGCACGCCATGCAGTAATGCAACTTCAACTCCTGGATTAGAAAAGCCCAACCTTTACTTGTCGGTTTATAGATTATAAAACTTCAGTGTTGTTTGTTATTAAAGGGAGGATTTATGCAAAAGAAAAATGCACTTGGGATGGATCCCCTTAGCTGGCTAAAGGGAAAGAGCAAGAAAGAAAACCCGACGGGTGATATTAGTGATCAGGAAGAGCAGGTAGATAATCCATCAAAGCGAAATAATGAATCAAATATAGAAAGCAATATACAAGAAGAATTTGCTTTTGAACCGGGTGTCGTAACAGATGAACACCAAGATGATGAATTACATATAAAGAATAAAATACAGGAAGATAGAGTCTATGAACCCAGTGACGTAACAGAGAGGCATAGAAAGGCTATTTTAGGCGAGAAGGCATATGATTATCATTTTAAGACGTCTCATGAAACAACGCAAAAAGAGAGTCCTGCTACTGCCTTTGTAATTGTTTACACTATTTTATTGCTGATTCTAGGTTTCATAGTCTATAGAGATCTGGCAAAACAAATTGATAAACTGGACACAAAGCTGGAAAGTATAGAAAAACAAGTTGATGCGGGTTTTATAAACTACGAGGGTACAAAAGATGTATGGTAATCTTTAAATGATAAGCTTAGCGAATATACTTACTGCTCGCTATGATTTTCCATAATAGCATGTTCAACTTTAAATGTTCTCTTCCGCCCGTTATCCAGTAATAATATCAACTCCCCACTATTAGAAATACCTAAGAAATTTCCTGAATATTCTTTCTTAGCTTTGCGAATATAGACTCTTCCTCCAATATTCATGCAGAATTCCTGCCATTTCTCCACAATATGTTCAAAACGCTCATCCTTTAAGATTAAGTACCATGAATCCAGGTTCTGCAACAGTTCTCTGGCGAATCTGGTGCGGTCTATATATCTTTCTTTTTCAATGATAAGAGACGTTGCGGGTTTATCGATATGTATAGGAAGTTCCTGCCTTTTTAGATTGACATTAATACCAATTCCGACGACATAGCTTACAGAGTTACCGGTATGATTTTGTGTTTCTACAATAATACCGCCTAATTTCTTTTTATTAATTACGATGTCATTAGGCCAATCTATTTCAACTGGCAATTGTAACATATCACGAATAGTCTTTACGATTGCAACTGCCGTAAAACCCGTTAAAAGATAAGATTCTTTTGGCAAGATTACTGGTTTTAAAACAATAGTTAATAACAAACCTTTGCCCTTCGGACAAAACCACTCTCTTCCTGATCTTCCCCTTCCCTTCGTTTGCTCCTCAACAAAGATTGTTGTACCTTCTACCGCACCGTTTTTGAGCATCTCCTTTGCAATGTCCATCGTTGAAGTGGCACGTTCAAGCGTGATAATTTCCCGGCCTATTATTTTTGTACGCAGGTTCTTCTTTATTTTGTCAGTGTGTAAACAATCTGGTTTCATGTATTTTGCGGAATGAATTTTGTTGAGACTTTGGAGGTTTTCCCTTACCTACTGAGAACTTACAACAACACTCACTTGTGAGGTTCAATGATCACTTTAATAGACTTTTTGGCATCAGCGACGAGTTTAAAGCCGCGCTCGGTTTCCGCCAGTCCTAAACGATGAGTAATCATCTCCTGTACTGGAACACGACGAGAACTAATTAAATTTATCGCCACCTCAATATCAAAAGGGCTGGCACCGTATGTGGGCATTAAGGTTATACAATCACGCCAGAAATCATTGAACGGGACAGGAAGTTCAACATCAGGACCTCCGGGAGCAAAGAACAGGGCAGTACCCCCACGGTCAACAGATTTAAGCGCTGTTTTTAAGGCAGAAACGGCTCCGGTAGTAACAATCACACGATCAGCAAGTCTGTTATCATTTAATCTGAGCAGGCGTGAAGGAAGATCGTCATGAGCAGATATAACAGAATCAGCGCCAAACTTTCCTGCCATGTCCATGCGATATTTACTTATGTCTGTAGCAATTATCCTTCCAGCCCCGGATGCCCGGGCAAGTAATATGTGGAGAAGCCCCGAAATACCGCTGCCAATAACAACTACGGTCTGTCCGGGTTCTATACGTGCTAATCTCTGCCCGCGAACCACACAGGCTAGTGGTTCGATTAATGTGCCGTCTTCCAGCGACATATTATCAGGGAGTACAAATACCCCCCTGTCTACATTGATCTCCGGTACTCGTACATATTCAGCAAAACCGCCGGGATCAAAATTCGTGCTACGCAAGGTATCACAAACAGTATGATTACCGTTTAAACAATAATGACATGTATTACAGGGCACATGATGAGACACGAATACCCTGTCGCCTTTTTTGAATCGCTTGACACCCTCTCCCGTTTCCACAATTTCACCGGTTACCTCATGGCAAAGTACAAGCGGCGCCTTGTGGATACGATACCACTCCATTACATCGCTGCCGCAGATACCGCAGGCCAATGATTTTAATAATACCTCACCTGGCCCTATCTGTGGAGTCGGCATTTCCTCCACTCTTATGTCATGATTGTTGTAATACATTGCTACGCGCATTTTTCAATTTACACACTACCACATTTGTTATGACACGCCCCGTTACTACCGGCAACTATCCACCCTTTGTCTCATTGAATATATCGTTGGCCTCATTGGCAGTTGCGTTTTTGTGGATAATGGCATGCAGGGCCTTGGCCATGGCAACAGGGTGCTTATGCTGCCAGATATTCCTTCCCAGATTCACTCCTATGGCTCCCTTTTGCATACCATCATGAACAAACTCAAACACCGGCAGCTCTGTATCAAACTTTGGCCCGCCTGCTATTACTATGGGGACAGGACAACCCTCCGTAACCTTATCAAAATCTTCACACCAATAGGTTTTTACC
>CAKKPF010000255.1 GCA_919901575.1 Candidatus Brocadiaceae bacterium | reverse complement strand
AGGCGTTGTTAAGTATAATAAAAAAGATAAAAGAGGAAGCAGTTTCTTTAGCAATAACTCCTGACGGCCCGAAAGGTCCCAGGTTTGTTGCTCAATCAGGAGCAATAATTTTAGGACAGAAGACCGGATTCCCGATAATCCCGGTTTCACTGGGACTGACAAGCTACTGGGAACTGCCAAGTTGGGATAGATTCCGCATACCTAAACCTTTTTCTAAGGCAATGATAATCTATGGAAATCCCATAACGATACCGTCTAAACTTGAAAAGCCCGAAATAGAGGAGTACCGGTTATCATTAGAGAAGGCGCTTATCAAACTGGGGAATGAAGCAGAAAGTATTGTCAATGAGGTGTAGCACAATAAATTACCTGTCTGCATGCCACGCACAGGCAGGCCTGCCCGAATAGGTACAGGCGGGCAAGCCTCAAAACAAATTCCAAATAAATTTCAAACTACAATGACCAAGCTGAGCTTTTCTTAATCGAGCATAGTTCGATGACCTAAACCAGTTTGTTTGATGCTTACCTGTTACTAAACGACTAAAGTATATGAAATAACCTCATGATATCATTCTTGGTTGCGTAGATCATAAGGGATATTATTAATGCAAAGCCAACATAATTGGCAATTGCCATTGTTTTCTCACTTATGGGAGAACCCTTGATCTTTTCAATACCAAGAAACAGGAGATGTCCTCCATCCAGAACAGGGATAGGCAGTATATTGATGACCGCCAGGTTAATGCTGATGATAGCCATGAAATACATGAGCTTACCAATCCCGGATTTTGCAGATTCATAAGAGGCCTGAGCTATAAGGACAGGGCCTCCTAATGCCTTTGTTGATAATTTCTTAGAAACAAATCCCTGTATGGTCATGTAGATTCTTTTGATATTCACAATTGTTTTATGCGTGCCTACAACACATGATTTGGCTAAACCGTATTTTCGTATTATCTTTTTTTCTTTGAATTTAATTCCTATCGATCCTTGTGCATTTTCTTCATTTTTCTTAGGTTTGATTTTCCTGGTGATAGTTTCATAATTATGCATCCATGATATTTCAAATTCTTTACCCTGGCTGCCTGTGACAAGCGTTAAAAGCTGATTCCATTCTGACACATTTTCCCCATCTATTGATGTGATGGTATCTCCGGGTTTTATGCCAATTTTTTCGGCGGGAAACCCTTCGACTGTTGAATCTACAATCAATCCATAGTGAGGAAAGATACCTTCTGAAAATTTCTTGACTGTTTCATCTCCGGATTTTGTTAATTTAATATATTTTGTGTCTTTGCCTCTTGTTACCTGTAACGTGGTTATACCATCTGGAGCATCTTTTAATGTGTTAATTAATTCCGTAAAGCCTTGAACTTCTTGTGAATTTACCTTAACTACCTCATCTCCTTTTTCAAGCCCGAGTGAATGTGCGAGGCTGTCCTGCTTTACGCCATCAATATTTGTTGTTGCACATGAAAGCCCTATCATCCATCTGGAGACAACTGATGGAGTAACTTTTAAATCGACTTTTTCATCATCACGTAACACTGTAATGTTAAGCTCTTTACCTGGGTTTGCCAGTTCTATTTCTCTAAAATCATCTTCTGTAGTGATTTTTTTACCGTTAACCTCCAGTATCTTATCATTAACGCGCAAGTCCGATCTTTGTGCAGGTGAATCTGAGTTTTCAATGGCAAAAATCTTGTGTACCTCCAGAGTGGTTGCCGGTGCGATTCCTATGAGTTGGATACCAACTGCAGGGTCATATCTTGGCACAACATTTACGTCGAATGTCTCATCGTCTCTTTCGATCTCCATGTTAATACCTTCGGGAGAACCACTGAGCGCTACTGAAATGAAGATATCTTCAAAGTCCGGATCAGAGACGTTATTAATTCTGACAATTTTGTCGCCTGGCCTTATGCCCGCTTCCCAGGCAGGCCACCCAGGCATTGTGTGTCCTATTTCCGGAGTAACAAAGGGGACTCCTACCCTGAAAGCGATAATAAAAGCAACAAATGCTAAGATTGTATTAAAAGAGACACCAGCTATGAGTACTGCAGCACGTTGCCATGGTTTTTTAGACATAAATTCCCACTCTTCACCAGTATTGGATTCCTCTCTTTGCTCTCCTGCTAGTTTTACGTAACCTCCTAATGGAATAAGTGATATTCTATAATCTGTTTCGCCTATTTGCTTTCTAATGATTGCGGGGCCAAATCCGAGTGAGAATGCGTGTACTCTTACACCAATCTTCTTCGCCACCAAGAAATGTCCAAGCTCATGAACAAATATAAGTAAACCTATTCCAATTATTACTAAAATAATATTAGATGATATTCCTATGAAAGGCATTTTTTCGTCTCCTTGCGTGCGTTTTCATCCGCATCTATGATATCCTGTAAAGTGGGATCCTCTATAAAATTGTGTTTTTTCATAACATGTTCCACCGTTGTTGTTATATCTGTAAATTTAATCTTTCTATCTAAAAAAGCCTGGACAGCTACTTCATTTGCTGCGTTAAGCGTAGCTCCCATGGTACCTCCTTTTTCAACCACCTCGTATCCTAATCTTAATGCCGGGAATTTGTCCATATCAGGCTTCTGAAAGTTAAGACTGCCCAGCTTTGCCAGGTCAAGAGATTCGACATTACCATTTTCTCTGTGAGGGTATGTCAGTGCAAATTGGATAGGCACCTTCATGTCAGGTAATCCCATTTGAGCAATGACAGAGCCATCACAAAACTCTACAAGCGAATGGACTATTGATTCCGGATGTATAATCACCTCGATCTGAGTTGAGTTCAAGCCAAAAAGCCATTTTGCTTCGATTACTTCAAGCGCTTTATTCATCAAAGTTGCAGAGTCAATAGTTATCTTCTGTCCCATTTTCCATGTTGGATGATTGAGAGCTTCTTCTTTTGTTACTTCTGACAGCTTCTCTTTTGGAAGGTTATAAAATGGCCCACCGGAGGCTGTGATTATAATCTTTTTTACCTCGTCACGATGTCCTGCTCTTAATGCCTGAAGTACAGCACTATGTTCACTATCGACGGGAATAATGCTTGCGCCATTCTCCTTCGCCATTGAAACAATCAATCCACCCGCCATGACTAATGCTTCCTTGTTTGCCAGGGCGAGTGTTTTCCCGTTCTTTACTACCTCAACTGCCGCAGGAAGTCCTGCAGCGCCAACTATAGCCGAAATAACTATATCTACATCTTCTTTAGAAACCATTTCCCTTATACTGTCAGCGCCAGTGTGGATTCGCACCGAATTCTCTGAAAGACTGTTTTTAAGCGAATCAATCCATCTTTCATCCGCAAGGGAAACACTTTCCGGCTTAAACTCGTTAACCTGTTTTGCTAAAAGCTCCCATTGTGAGTTTGCCGATAAAGCCGAAACCTTATATTTATGCCGCAGGTTTCTTATAACGTCCAGTGCGCTTTTACCTATAGAACCGGTTGAGCCGAGAATGACTACATTCTTCATATTTAGATTGTTTCGATTTCTTCCAGCAATGTAGAAACCATTTCACTTTCAGGAATCTTTCTTATTTTTTCACCTTTTTTAAATAAAAACCCTACGCCTTTTCCACCGGCAATCCCTATATCGGCTTCCATCGCCTCTCCGGGGCCGTTAACAATACATCCCATTACGGCAATCTTTACATATCTTTTTTGAGAAGGGAGCCTCTTCTTGACTTCATTAACAATATTCAGGAGGTCTATTTCGCAACGCCCACAAGTGGGACACGATATTATTTCAGCATCTGTGCTTTCTGATAGTCCAAGCGCTTCGAGAATCTTATAACCCGCCTTAATTTCCTGATGGGGGGGGCCTGTAAAAGAAACCCTCAGCGTGTCGCCAATCCCTTCAGAAAGCATGCCGCCAATACCGATAGCTGACTTTATTATCGCATCATCCGGGGCGCCTGCGGCAGTAATACCGAGGTGCAGTGGATAGTCACACTGTTTTGCTATTGACCGGTATGCATCCATTGTCTTCTGTACGTCCGATGCCTTCAATGAGACCACTATATCTTTAAAGCCTAATGACTCGAAATGTTCACAATACCTTAATGTTGTCTTAACCATTAATTCCACAAGATCCTCATCATGGCCATTACTACTTCTGATAGAACCGGAATTAACTCCTATTCTGATGGGAATACCTTTGTCCTTTGCCAGGCGTACTATCTCCTCCAGCTTGTCTTTCTTTTTCATATTGCCGGGATTGATACGGATCTTGTCTACACCTTGTTTGATGGCTTCTATAGCTAGATTATGTCCGAAATGTATGTCTGCTACCAGCGGTATGTTTATCCTCTTTTTGATTTCACCGAGGCATTTGACTGTTTTAACATCAGGAACGGCAACCCGGATAATATTGCATTTGAGAGCTTCCAGTTCGTGAATCTGCTTTACTGTTGACTCGATGTCGTTGGTATGGGTATTTGTCATTGATTGAACAGAGATTGGCGCATTACCACCAACCTCTACTGAACCAACCATGACAGTTCTTGTTTTACGTCTATTTGTCATTTAAAGGCTGTATGTAATTATCAATATCGATTTTTAACAAACTCATTCTAACAGTTTTTTATATAAACTCAAGTTATAATATTATACGTAAGCATGAACAACCAAAGAGGTTGTTTGAGTGAAAGTGTGAATTAAACAAAATACTTGACACTTGCTTATGACGGTTTATGATATATTTTAAGCCTGAAACAGGTGGATAATATAGTAAAAACAGGAGAATATTACATTGGTAAGCGCTTTAATGGATTACGTGCTTATCATTTAGAACGGAGGAACGACTTGGCTTCACAAAATGAAAATACTATACAGAAATCTGATGCTTCAAGAGTGTCTAAGAAAAAGCGTAAGTCATCATCATGGATGACTTCACTTAGATTCAGATGGATATCCCAGATTTCATTCTTTATTTTGACAATATATGTGGGGTGGATGTTTAATCTATTTGTGCGAAATTCTGAAACGGGCG
>CAKKPF010000254.1 GCA_919901575.1 Candidatus Brocadiaceae bacterium | reverse complement strand
GCAAATTATGACAAAAACGGTAGAAGCAATATTTGAGAATGGCGTATTTAAACCGATGGGGACTATTGACATTCCTGAACATGAAAGAGTAACGCTTGTAATAGAGGAAAAACATGAGGTACCTTTTGACATCCTTTCACTTGCCACTGAGGTATACAGTGACCTTTCTCCTCAGGATATAGAAGATATGGAAAAGCTTATAACCAATAGAAGTAATTTTTCAAGGAATTGTAGATAATAGTGTATCTTCCGGCACTTATTGATACTGATATATTATCAGAACTCTTCAAAGGGAACAATACTGTAAAAGCAAGGGTATCAGAATATGTTAAAGAGCATCACAGCTTAACCATTTCTCAAATCACAAAATATGAAATTCTCAAGGGTTTAAAAGCAAAAAAAGCACAAAAACAGATCAATGCTTTTAAAACTTTTTGTAATGCCAATACAATTATTTCAATTACCGATGATATCATAATAAAAGCTTCTGACATATATGCTGAACTAAGACAACAAGGGGAAACACTCTCAGATGCAGATATCCTCGTCGCAGCTATAGCCATTGTCAACAACCTCACATTAATAACAAATAACACCAAACACTTCACACGCATTAAAAGTTTAAAATTAGATAACTGGAAGTCATAAGTTTTCTTCGCTTATAACTTGGGTAAGCCTGCCTCCGACTCTGGAGCAGTTTTGTAGACGGCTTCTAAATGTTTATGTGCTTAAATATTTCATAATTTTTTAAATCGCCCTTTCAGGGCTTACGTTTCTTTTAACATTTGTCACCAGGGCGATGCCCTGGACTTTAATAAATCTGCCCTTCGGGCTTTTAAAATAAACCTCTCAAGGCTAACCGCCTGTACCTATTCGGGCAGGAAGCCATGAGTTGCATCCACTATCTACACGAAACTAAGGTTTAGAATCACGAAATGTAACTCATACCTTGAGGTTTGAGTTGATCCATAGTAAAAGGTCAAAGTAAAGCTAAATGTATACAATGTTTTCTTATGAAAAAGGAAACCATAATAACCTTTAGGTTGCCATCTGAAATCAAATCCATTGTTGAATCTCTTGCTGATAAGGACGAAAGAACCACAGGTTGGATAGTTCGAAAACTTATTACAGAAGCTTTAGAGGCGCGAGGCTTATTAAAGTCAAACCCCAAGTCCAAATAATCCAGCCATCTTATCATTCCCTGTTTAATTTGCCTGAATATAGATGACCCTAACGATATTTTATGTTTATTTCCTTATATAAAAATATGGGATAGATGTTGCAATTGATAATTCTTTTTACACTATCAATGAATGGTAACCCTTTTCTGGTTGTAAGTTTGGCGGGAAAAATTCCATAAAGCGGGGTGGAAAAATATGAGAGCTACGATCAAGACTTCCGATGTATATTCAGCCGAAGGCAATGAACCTGTGTGCGCTATGCGTTGCTTACTAAATAAAGGTCGCAAGCCTATGGACGTATGGCAATATTCAATAAACATAAGTGACCAAAGACATTACGGTTGCCTTGTTTTTATGGAAATAGCCGGAAGTCAAAAAGGGGTGTAAAATAGTAAAAAATACCCTCATATTTATAATAATGTAAGGTGATTAATTTTTTATATTAAGGCGGAAAAAAATTGTAAATAGTGTATTGTCCCAATAGATTAAACAAGGCAAAAATAAGATAATTTTGTAGTTGCTTAGAGGAATAAGAGAGAGAAGCGCTATATTAGCTTTTTGTAATAATTTTAAACGGTACAATGCGATGAGCTTTCTTCATAACTACACAAACTTTCCCTCTTCAGGCCGCCGTTCACAAATAATAGCAGCCTTACGCTATAGGGTTGCATTTATTTCACATATCATAAGAACATACAGACAGAACAAATCAGGTTGCTTCAACAGTTTTTCAAATAGCCTTTTATATACCTGTGCGTCCGTATCCAGGACGGCCAGGGATTATTTATTTAATACTGTATGTGGTGGGGTGCGTATAATGAAGACTTTTTTTATGGTTGCCGTATTCGTGGTTATTTATACTGCTATAGTGTTATTTAGTTTAAAAGGCTTGGGAAGCTAGAACCAGCCCAAAAGATTGCCCTCCCGGCAAATCCGTTTGTCAGCCAGATGCGCAACTGGCAGGGCGGGGCGGTAAATCTTCCAGAATAATAGGCGTTCGCCAGTGCCAATATCTTGTCAGACTAAATATCCGAATGGTCTGTGGGCCAGGCAGACGTCATTCAGGCGGGCGAGAGAACCTTTTGTTTTTGTCTATTGCCTAAAGCCTTCTATCTTTCCCATCTCTCCTGTCTGACACACTTCTACGTTCGGATCCTTTTAAGTCCGGATCGATAGATTTCCTGCGTTTCACTTTTTCTCTACGATTTTTTTTGCTTCGATGCCATTTTCCTTCCATAAGACAACCCTTTCATACAACAATTTTATAGAAATAAACCATTCCAAGATGATAAAGGAAACCTCTTATCTATTTGATAAGTACCTTTACATTATTTCAAGATTTTATGGAAGCATATCCATCAATCGATGGGGTATATGTCTTATTGTATGGCAATTTAACAGACCGTGGAAGTTTTAAGTGTTTATAGTAGTTGGGCTTAATATTTAAGTCAAGGGGAAAATTGTATAAGGATTTATTATAAGCTATCAGGGTCAGGGAGAAAATCACTTTTTTATAAATCCCGCACACCTGCTTCTTGAAATTATTATATTTTATTGATAGAATTTGCTTTAAACTATTATGAAGAATATAATATCCAATAATAACGAGTTAAGTATTAAGTCCGCCACCAAGTCTATAATAAATGAAATAGATAACGTCCTGGACGGCATAAAGGAAGATGAATTTAAAAATTTTATAAAGGCTATAAACTCATCAAAGAATATATTTGTAACCGGACAGGGGCGTTCCGGGTTAGTTGCCCGAACATTTGCCATGCGTCTGACGCACATAGGATTTTCATGTCATGTGGTCGGAGACACGACAACGCCAAACATTGATAAGGGTGACATGCTCATTGCCTGCAGCAGTTCCGGTACGACTTCGATTACCTGCCATATTGCGGGACTTGCAAAGCGCCTGAATGCACTGGTTGTCGTAATCACTGCGCATCCGGACTCTGAATTGTCCGACTATGCAGACTTAACTATTGAAATACCTGCAAGGGAAACCGATCAGGTTATGCCGCCCCAGATAACGGCACAATTTCGCAGTACATTGTTCGAACAGTCGTGTCTTGTGTACCTTGACGCCGCGATCTTAACACTCGTGCGGTTACTCAACAGAGAAGAAGTCGAAATGACAAAGAGACATGCCAATCTGGAATGAACTTATATAAAACCTGAATCCCGAGAAGTATAATGCCATTAATCGTCCAAAAATTCGGCGGAACATCGGTAGCAGATGCCGCACGCATGAAAGCTGCGGCCAAACGCGCTGTTGACGCTCATTCTGCCGGTAACAGGGTTATTGTCGTCGTTTCCGCGCAGGGAAAAATGACTGATGAGTTATTGGAATTAGCTTACGAAATCAATGATAACCCTTCAGCGCGCGAACTGGATTCACTACTTTCCACGGGCGAGCAGATGTCAAGCGCTCTTATGGCAATGGCAATTCACTCTTTAGGTTTTCCCGCAGTATCTTTTGTAGGCAGACAAATAGGCATCACAACAGACAGCCTTCATACAAAGGCAAGAATAGTTAATATAAAAGTTGACCGCATATTAGAAGAGTTGTCAAAAAATAAAATAGTAGTAGTTGCCGGTTATCAGGGCGTAGATGAAAATGACAATATAACAACCTTAGGCCGTGGAGGCTCTGATACCAGCGCAGTCGCCATTGCCGCATTGCTTAAAGCAGACAAATGTGATATATATACTGACGTTGATGGGATATATACGGCCGACCCGCGCATCGTTCCTAATGCCCGAAAACTCAACAAGATATCCTATGATGAAATACTGGAGCTGGCAAGTATGGGAGCGCAGGTGGTTCATGTACGGTCTGTCGAATTTGCAAAAAAATACAACGTCCCCATCCGGGTAAGGTCCAGCTTTAATAATAGTATAGGAACCCTTATATGCAAAGAGGTAAGCGAAATGGAAAATATAGTTGTCAGTGGAGCAACAGTAACAAAAAATGACGCAAAAATAACCATAATCGGAGTGTCTGATAAACCCGGGCAGGCAGCGAAGATATTTCATGAACTTGCAAAGGAAAATATAAATGTGGATATGATCATCCAGAATATCAGCGCCCATGGATTAGCAGATGTAACATTTACCGTACAGAAAGATGATCTGTCTCTTGCCCTGAAAACAACAAAAAGAATAAAGAAAGAAATCCAGGCCAAAGAAATAGTTGCCGATGACAAAATAGCAAAACTTTCAATTGTGGGTATCGGTATGAGGACTCATTGCGGAATAGCAGAAAAGATGTTCAAAGCGTTATCTGATGAAAAAATTAACATACAAATGATCAGCACTTCGGAGATTAAGATATCCTGTGTTATAGAGGAGGGTCAAGCTGAAAATGCCCTGAGGGCGGTACATGATGCATTTGAGCTTGATAAAGAGGAGTAGGCGCGGGGGGCTGCCCGCCCGTTGCCGTTCGGACGGGTTTTTGCCCCTACTTTCATTTTTGCAGGACACTTCTAAAGTATTCTATGGTCTTTTTCAGTCCTTCGGTGCGCGACACTTTGGGTTCCCAGTTCAGCAGTTTCTTTGCTTTTGTTATGTCCGGCTGTCTGCATTTAGGATCATCAATCGGTAACGGTTTAAAGATAATTTTGCTTTTGCTTCCCGTCATTTCTACAATCTCTTTTGCCACATCTATTAACTTTATCTCTGTCGGATTTCCTATATTTATCGGTTCATTAACATCTGAAACCAACAACCTGTATATCCCTTCCACTAAATCGGAAACGTAACAGAAGCTTCTTGTCTGTGAACCATCACCAAAAACCGTTAAGCTTTCCCCGTTAATTGCCTGCGAAATAAATGCCGGCAGCGCCCTGCCGTCATTTATCCTCATCCTTGGGCCATAGGTGTTAAAAATCCTCACGATCCTGGTATCAACACCATGGCTTCTATGATATGCCATAACCATCGCTTCCGCAAATCTCTTTGCTTCATCATAAACGCCTCTTGGGCCCACAGGATTAACATTCCCCCAGTACTCCTCCGTTTGAGGGTGAACATGCGGATCGCCATAGACTTCTGATGTTGACGCCAGGAAGAACTTCGCCTTCTTGCTTTTTGCGACCCCGATTGCATTCAACGTTCCCAATGATCCAACCTTTAAAGTCTGGATTGGCAACTTCAGGTAATCCATGGGGCTGGCAGGTGATGCAAAATGCAGAACATTGTTTATCTCGCCTCCAACATAAATATACTCACTGACGTTATGTTTAATAAACTTAAATTTCGGATTACCAAAACAGTGCTCAATGTTTTCAGTAGACCCTGTTAATAAATTGTCGATGCATATCACATCATGTCCTTTTTCCATTAAATAATCGCAGAGATGTGAGCCAAGGAAGCCAGCGCCTCCCGTAATAAGTGTTCGCATTTTTTTATCCTGTTTAAATGTATGTATAGGAATTTCAAAGTTGCCTTATGTCATTCCCATGAAACCTGTCCTCGACCCCGATCGGGGAATGGTAACCTAACTGTCCTTGTAATGATAATTCTAGATTCCCGCTCAACAGATTGCGGGAATGACAGACCTGCCCGAATAGGTCCAGGCGGGGAATGGTTAAGTCGTTGGGTTTTTGTCTTTTAAAACCCAACCTAATTTAATTAATAAGGCCTCAGATTCACAAGTATAACTGCGTAATTTTACAAGGTTATTACAACAGTGCAAGAAGAAAAGCATATTGAATATAAATACACATATGTTGAAATCTAACCGAGATTACTATCTGTTGACAAAAAACAATGCTCTGCTAAAATCATATCGGTACCAATCTTAAGACACAACATAATGTTCAGCTTTTTATCAGGAAGGAATACCGCTTGAAATTTACTAAAATGCAGGGAATCGGGAACGACTATGTATATGTCAACTGTTTTGAAGAGCATGTTGAAAATCCATCAAAACTGGCAATTGCAATAAGCGACAGGCATTTTGGCGTTGGCAGCGACGGATTAATACTCATAATGCCCTCACAAGTTGCTGATGCTAAAATGCGCATTTTTAATGCCGATGGCAGCGAAGCACAGATGTGCGGTAACGGTATCAGGTGTGTGGCCAAGTATTTATATGAATCCGGATTAAGGAGAAGCGATAGGATGACTATTGAAACATCTGCGGGGTTAAAGGCAATAGAGTTGGCCATCTCAACCAGCGGTGTTTCACAAGTGAAGGTAGAAATGGGAGTGCCCAAGTTGCTTAGAAATGACATACCTATGTTAGGCGAGAACACGCGTGTGATAAACGAACCTCTTCAAGTGGGCAGTACCGTATTAAATATTACATGTGTTTCCATGGGCAATCCCCACTGCATAACCTTTGTTGACGACGTTGACTCGGTACAGTTAAACGTTATTGGTAAAGCAATTGAAAATCATGAGCTTTTCCCGGAAAGAATAAATGCCCATTTTGTACAGCATGTTTCCAACAACAAAATTAAAATTCGTACCTGGGAAAGAGGCTCAGGGGAAACATTGGCCTGTGGCACAGGAGCTGTCGCTGCCGGAGTTGCATGTGTACTGAATAAATTAACCGAAGGGGTAATACATGCACAACTCCCTGGCGGCCAACTAGAGGTTGAATGGACAGATGATAATAAAACTTACATGACCGGCCCTGCAGAGTTTGTCTTTACCGGGCGGTGGGGCGAAGATAAATTTTAACAGCCATAGTATCAACATCCGCTAAGCTCAGCGTTCTACAAAAGTAATGCCATGCCCTGGCCGGCAAACCTTTATTATATTACACATCCAGATTTTTAACCTCCAATGCATGGGTTTCTATATATTCGCGTCTTTGTTTTACATCCTTGCCCGATAATATACTGAATATCTCATCCGCCTTTATACCATCTTCAATCTTTACCCTTAACAGCGTTCTCGATGAAGAGTTCATCGTCGTTACTGCTAGTTCTTCTGCATTCATCTCTCCGAGGCCCTTATATCGCTGAATGTCTATACCCTTCTTCCCTGCTTCCTTTATCTTCGGCAAGAGTTCGCTTAGTGAGTATATGTCCAGCTTAGTGTCATCATATATTAGATTTGCCCTGGGGGTGCCGCCGTTTTCAGATTCCTTAAAAAAGTCTTCCGCCTTGAATCCCTCTTTCTCTATCATTCTCACCGTGTTTTCTATTTCTCTGCTTTCTGGAAACTCTAGTCTCTCAATCGAATCTTTATCAACCGTACCCTTCGCTACATCAACATCTTCAACTTCAATATCCTTTCCTTTTTCCTTCTGTTGCTGTTTTATTAAGTTGTTTAGTTCCTCGTCTGAGTACAGGTATTTTTCCTGTCCATCACAAACTGCCTTGAACATTGGATAGTTTCCGTTATGTTTCTTCTCCAGGTATTCTTTAAACGATATGCCCATTTTGCTTTGTTGTTTTTTCTTTATAAAGTGCCAGTTATATTCCTCCATCTTCTCTAAAAGGCCCAAAAATCTTTTCAATTTATCACCGGATAATCTCAAGGGCTCTTTATCGCATGTTTCGACTACTGCTTCATCTGCACCCATACTGATCAAAGATTTCTGCAATTCTTTATCGTCAAATATGTATTCCTGTCTCTTCTTTCTCTTAACCTTATAAAGCGGTGGTTGTGCGATAAAAATGTTTCCTTTTTCAATCAATTCAGGCATTTGTCTAAAGAAAAATGTTAATAATAAAGTTCTAATATGAGCACCATCAACGTCTGCATCTGTCATTATAACAATCTTCCCGTACCTAAGTTTCTCCGCATCAAAATCTTCCACGCCTATACCTGTACCAATAGCGCTTATGAGCGTTCTAATCTCCTCATTATTAAGCATCTTTTCAACCCTTGCTTTTTCTACATTCAGTATTACGCCCTTCAGTGGTAAAATCGCCTGATTTCTCCTATCTCTGCCCTGCTTGGCCGTTCCGCCTGCAGATATTCCTTCTACTATAAACAATTCTGTAGAGCCTACATCATCACTGGAACAATCTGCAAGCTTCCCCGGTAAATCTCCCCCTGTCAGAGCTCCTTTTCTTCTTGTCAGATCTCTCGCCTTCCTGGCCGCTTCCCTGGCCCTGGAGGCCTCTAGCGCTTTATTCACTATCGCCCTGGCGGATTGGGGATTTTCTTCGCAATACGTGCTCAAGTGCTCATTTGCCAGCATTTCCACCAGTCCTTGAACCTCTCTGTTTCCCAGTTTTGTTTTCGTTTGCCCTTCAAATTGCGGCACTGGAATTTTTACACTAATAATGGCCGTGAGGCCTTCCCTGTAATCATCTCCTGTCGGCACTTTATCGTCCTTTAAAAGCTTGGCTTTCTTTGCATAAGCATTCCATGTTCTCGTCAGCGCTGTCCTGAAACCTATCAAATGCGTTCCGCCTTCTATTGTATTTATATTGTTAGCAAAAGAAAAGACGTTCTCGTTATAGCCGTCGTTATACTGCATTGCACACTCCACCGTTACATCCTTTTCTTTACCTTCAAAGTATATGACATCTTTGTGCACCGGCTCTTTTCCTTTATTTAATTCCTTTACGAATACTTTTATGCCCCCATCATACTTAAATTGTTCTTCAACATCGGTCCTCTCATCAATAATAGTTATACAAAGGCCCTTGTTAAGAAACGCAAGCTCCCTAATTCTCTTTTTCACGACATCGAAGCTGAACTCTACTTCCTCGAATATGGAACAATCTGGTTTAAATATAACCTTCGTGCCTCTTTTCTTGGTTGTGCCTCTTTCTTCAAGCCCCGTCTTCGGCTGTCCACATTCATAACGTTGTACATACATATGGCCATCCCTTCTTACTTCCACTTCTAACCATTCACTGAGTGCGTTCACTACCGATACTCCCACACCATGCAAACCTCCTGAAACTTTGTAGCTTTTGCCCTCAAATTTGCCGCCGGCATGCAGGGTCGTCATCACCACTTCCAATGCCGGTTTCTTCATCTCTACGTGTTCATCCACAGGAATACCTCTTCCGTCATCCAGCACCATAACACTTCCGTCAAGATTTAATTTGACTGTGATATTTTCACAATATCCTCCCATGGCCTCATCCACGCTATTTCCTACCACCTCCTCTATTAAGTGGTGCAAGCCCTTCTGTGTTGTATCCCCAATATACATAGCGGGTCTTTTTCTCACTGCTTCTATCCCGCCTAAAACTTTTATAGACTTTGCATCGTATTTTTCTATTTCGCTCATCTTATAATAAACCTGAAACCCTTTCTAAAATACTCCTGCTTTAAACCTTATCTCCGAAATATATCCCCTCTTGAATTCTTTCTGCATAGATGCCAGTAATTCCTCTTTTTCGAAAGCTGCAATCTGATGCATCCATGTTGCCGAATCCACTTCTATAAAAAGAATCCCGCTTTTTACCATTCTTACTTCTGTATGATTTGATATGTCCTCTCCTGCCGCCTTTTTCCATTTTTCCCTCAGGCTTTTATTTTGATCCCTCGCCCTTTTCACAGATATCATCGTGTTTTGCAGCATATCACCCAGCTTTTTAATCTCTTTATCATTTCTTTTGATCCGTTTTATCATGCTGTTTTTTCGTCTCCTA
>CAKKPF010000253.1 GCA_919901575.1 Candidatus Brocadiaceae bacterium | reverse complement strand
TGTATTCCACAAAAATTTCTAACGCTTTCATCCAACTACCAAAGTGTCTTTTGTAAACGGCGGCACTATACACCGATACCGGCGAGGCCATCTCTGATATTCTTGGCTGTCTGCCAAGCTTCGTCCATACTTCCTCAAGATTTTTAAATAGTTCTTCATCAGAAAGCCGGGCATTCTGCTGAATTTTTGCTTTACCGAGTCCCGCTAAAGCAGTAGCTTTAGACCAAGAACCAAATCTCCTTTGGGGCGTTGAGTTATCAAATTTCCCATGTTTTCCATATTGGCTCATCGTCAAAAAATCCTGCCCTAATTCAGCCGCCACTCGTTTTATATCAGCGATTATTTCATCATCCGGAACATTGCGATAAATTTTTTCTAGTTCAAATTTCATAATTATTTCAATAACTCATCTGCCGAAACTCCAAGAGCTTCAGCTAATTTTTGAATTGTCGCAAGTGTCGGGTTTCTTTTTCCGTTTTCAATCCCGCTAATATAAGCTCTGTGAACTTCTGATATTCGGGACACATCCCAATTTCTTTGTAAATGGGATGTGTCCCAATACTGTAACAAGGTTGTTGTAGAATTGATCAAGTGTTGGATTTGCCAAAAAGTCCATTTCTTAATATGGAGGATAGGGGATTCGAACCCCTGACCTTTTGAATGCCATTCAAACGCTCTCCCAACTGAGCTAATCCCCCAATGTATTCATAAGTTTAATGTGTGTTACTGCTTATATAAATATTTCATAACAAAAGTGTTCGCCAAAAGCAAGCATTTTCCTCAAACGTGTAACTCTTTTCATTTGTACTAAATTATATCAAATGATATAAACGAAGCAATATACACAGGCTTTTAATAGTTCGGCATAAAGTATATTATCATTGTGGAGGGGGCTGTATGGATCAAAAACAACCACTCAACTTTAGACTGAGGGCAGATGTCTTAGTAAGGCGGACATTCTGGTGCTTTTTAGGTATTGAACTTCTCATTGTTTTTCTTGATGTGTTTGTCAATCACTACGAGTGGTCTTCCATTGCGTCTATCAGGAGAATGGTAAATATTACCCGCGAAGACAGTCTGTCTAACTGGTTTTCCAGTATTCAGGCAATTATAGTGGGGTCAGTAATCTGGTTAATTGCCTTTGCTGTTAGAAACCGGATGCATGACAATCATTATAAAAGAAAATTTTATTGTTGGGCCTGCATAGGAATTTTTTTCATTTACGTGGGGATTGATGATGCTATTAAGTTCCATGAACGGATGGGAACGGCCTGTAAAGTCCTTCTTGCGAGATCTGCAGGGTCATCAGATCCCGGGATTTTATATTCTATGTACGAGGCATTTCCAAGTTATCCATGGCAAATGATTTTTGGGCCTTTTTTTATGGCAATGGGAATCTTTCTACTATGGTTCTTATGGAAAGAGCTTTCCTCAAAAAGACTCTGGTACTGGTTTTTAGTTGGTATAAGTCTGTACGTTATTGCGGTGGGGCTGGATTTTGTAGAGGGGTTAGATGTTGGTTTCTATAAGGATGCGGGTATAGCCGGTTTCTTCTCTACGGAGGATTATCGGATCAGGCATATGTCAAAAACTCTTGAAGAGTTTCTTGAGATGCTTGGAACAACAATATTTTTGACGATATTCTTGAAGAATCTGTTCAGGCTATCGAAGGAATGGAAAATAAATATATCGGCAAAATCTTAAACCGATATAGATTATAGTAAATCATAGTTCACATTTGATAAAATGACCTCATATTATCAATTATTTTGATTGCTATGAAACAAGGATTGATTATTTCCCGTCTTAAATTAGGCCTTCGGCGGCTTGATGATATACATGACTCAAACGTAGCGGAAACCTTCAGGTTTCCATTATCGCACCTAAGTGTATAAGTGGAAGGCTAAAGCCATTCCGCTACAAAATAAACATTACAACACACAACATTGAAATTCCTTAACGTCAAGTTAAAAGGCTACCTGTCTGCGTGTACGCACAGGCAGAAAGCCTTAACTCCAAGAGACTTAAGATGGAAATTCCTTATATAATTAAGTTAAGGGTTGCACTTAGGGCAGGCAATTCCACCATTTTCTATCGCAACATCTTTCAATGGGAACTCTACCAGGTCATCATGGCTAATGATTAGTTCGGTGCAATCAGGATGGTGAAATAAACGAGAGTGTCCTGTGGAGTAAACTGTCCCATTCCGGGATTCTATCCCGCCTGAACTATTCGGGCAGGTTCGGGCAGGTGCAGGTGAGTGTTTTTTTTCTGGTACATCATAAACTGGCAAACCAAATGCCTTTCGTACCTCTTCCACGTGCACTGCTTCAGCCGTCTCCAATTCCTTGTCGCCACCCCAGATTACTCCTACTACTTCTCCTTTCATATTCAGGACAGGACTGCCACTACTACCTGGAGCGTTTTTAATAAACAGTTCTATGTATTTAGTTCCTCCACGTTTATAAATACGATTAATGCTGCCTGTTGCGGGTGTAAATTTCTTCAATTTCGGATGACCTAAAGTAAAAACTTTTTCATCAACGTTTACTTCTTTTGCAAGAGGCAGCACAAAAGCCCCGGGTATCTTCACGCGAATTAATGCCAAATCTATTCCCATGTCACCCCAATCGTAAGTAGTAGCTTCATTAGCTGTGGCATTTATCGTTTCTACGTTGTGCATTGGTATATGTTTATCTTTATCTTTATATTTTATCCTGTTTATTTTCTTAATTTGGTAATTTGTATTATGGAATGTAGTTAACACTGCCTTGGATTTGTCATCCATAACGTGAGAATTTGTTACTATTCCCCACTTAGTCTGAAAACCGGTTCCAACTTGTTTCTCCAGATGACCAGGTGTAACACTACCTACTCCAAAAGTAGGAGTACCCGTTGCTGTACCAGCGACAAATGCAGCAAATCTTAAAACATCCCAGGCGGAAGTCTTTATCTGTTTATGTGTTATATGAACCCCTCCCCGTTGTCTAGACAAAAATATTAACTTTTTTAGATGGACTTAT
>CAKKPF010000252.1 GCA_919901575.1 Candidatus Brocadiaceae bacterium | reverse complement strand
AAGTGGAGGTTTCAAATAATTGAGAGACTGTTCCAACTCAAAAGGTTAAAACACAAGAAGAGTTGAATACAACAGATGATGAAAATGACCAGAAAAATGTATCCGATGAAGAGAACCTGAACCCCATAGAACTCGTCCGCCTTTACCTCTGAGCGGTATATGCAGAAAAAGGCATGATTGATGAGGCGATTCCGGAATTTAGGAATGCGATAGGAATTAATCCTGATTATGCTAAACACCTGATTGAGCAGGCAGACCTGCCGTCCTCGCCGGAAATACTTGCACAGGCTGATATTCAGGCTGACAATGACACCATGGAGAATATTCATGATTCTCCAGAAGGTATTGCAGATGGTAACGTAGAAAAAGAAATTGATGAAAGAGAAACTGTTTCTTATAATATAATCAGAAATTATAATACCAATATAGGGTATAACGAAGCCATTGAGAAGTATGAAGACGTCATAAGAAGAAATCCTTATGATAATAATGCAAATCATAGTCTTGCTTATGCATATTACAGTAAGGCTCTACATCTTGACGATGCAATAGCAATGAGAGAAGATGCACAGGAGAGCAACCAGGGCTTTTTAGTAAAACGATACTATCTTTATAATATCGTGGATGATGAAGAACCCGGTAAAATCAGTTTAACCAAACAAACAGAACCCTTCGGAAGAGAAAGTATAGCCTTGCATAACAGGTCAGGGGATGTATACTTTAAAAAAAGGATGTTTAATGATGCTATCTTCGAGTATAGAAATGCTCTTGAGATTAATCCAAAGTGTGCAAAGGCTTTATATAATCTTGCGTTTTCTTTCTTTATAAAAGGTACTCACATTGATGTCGCATTAAGGACGAAAAAGATCCGGCAAAACCCCCCATTTCAATTAGTAAGCATTAAGTACTGATATCTAAATACATTAAGATAAATAAGGGTTTTCTCTTGTAAGAAAAAAGAACTGTCGCAAGATGCAATAAAAATATAAAAATTAAAAACACTTGATAAACGAATCAAATATGATAAAAAGTTCTCAACTGCGCTTCCTGTCCGTAAAAAGGAGAAAGATATGTTGGTAGTAAATAGGAGAAAGTTGTTACCTGCTGTTACGATTGGATTGACTAAAGAAGAAGCAGATAAGCTTGCAAATGTACTTAGAAAAAGTAATGTGGAAGTTAGTTTTTGTATTGACCTTCTTGCTGACATTGATTTGGTAGCGCTTGAAGAAAAAATTGTCAATAATAGATAATGCCGAGAAAGATTTGTATATCCGTAATAGGAAGTGGAAGCAATGATGGTACACTAAGTCCTCAAATTGCGAAGATTGCTAATGAGGTGGGAAAAGAAATAGCAGAGCGTGGAGCGGTATTAATATGTGGTGGCCTTGGCGGGGTAATGGCTGAAGCTGCAAAAGGTGCGAAAGAGAGAGGCGGCCTTACGATCGGAATCATTCCCGGTGAAGATCCTGATAGCGCAAATCCTTATATTGACATTTCCTTGCCAACCGGTTTGGGTTTTGTGAGAAATGTTTTAGTTGCTTATTCAGGAGACGTCGTTATTGCCGTAAACGGCAGGCTTGGCACTCTTTCGGAAATCAGCTATGCCCTTATAAAAAAGAAACCCGTAATCGGCATTCATACCTGGAATTTAGATCAGTTATCTGGTAGAATTTGCCCTGATGAAAAAGTTTATGGCGGCGGCATAATTAAGTGTGAAAGCGCCAAGGAAGCAGTGGATAAAGCTTTTACTATTATAGAAAACAAAACTACATTTCAAAATGGATCTAATTGAAAAGGTAAAGAATTTAATTTTGTTAATGAATGAAAACAACCTTGCAGAAATAGAGGTTGAAGAAGAGGCAGCCAAGATACGCCTAAAAAAGAATAATCTGGATTCGATACAAACAAGTATCCATTTGCCGGAGATGAAGCCTTCATTACAGGAAGGTTCTACTAAATATTTAACATCAAAGAAAGACTCAAGTGCTGCTGAGGTTGTGGCTCCAATGGTCGGTACATTTTATACCAGCGCACCTGGTGCAGATCCTTATGTGAATATTGGGGACGATGTTGACGAAGAAACAGTTGTTTGTATCATTGAGGCTATGAAAATCATGAACGAAGTTAAAGCTGAGATAAATGGAAAAATTAAGGAGGTAATGGTGGAGAATGGCACTGCTGTTGAGTATGGGCAGCCTCTTTTTTGTGTAGAAACATCTGAAGTTTGAGAGTTATTTGATAAACGGGCAAATTATTACGAGTTTTACTTTTTTCGCACGCAATTATAGAGTCCACACAAGCATAATCAACCCTTCGACTTTCCCCGACCTCAAGGACGGGGGTTTGCTCAGGGTTGATACTGAGCGGCGTCGAAGTATCAAATCCGGCATTTCTCTATCACTTAATATATTTAGAAAAAACAATTTTTCGATCAAATAATGAAAATCCATATAGTTTCTTTGTTATTATGTGAAGAACGTGAAAATAAGGAGGATAAACGCAGACTATGTTTTCAAGGATTTTAGTGGCAAATAGGGGTGAGATTGCCCTTCGAATAATAAGGACCTGCAAAGAGCTTGGTATTGAAACCGTTGCCGTATACTCAAAAGCCGACAAAGACGCTCTATACTTACAGTATGCGGATGCTCATATCTGTATCGGCCCTGGTGAATCTGAAGGAAGTTATTTAAATATTCCGGCTATTATCAGTGCTGCGGAGATTACAGACATAGAGGCCATACATCCCGGATACGGTTTTTTGTCGGAAAATAGCCACTTTGCTGAGGTATGTGAATCTTCTAATATTGTTTTTATTGGGCCTTCCTCCGAGGTTATGACTAAAATGGGAGATAAGACTCAGGCCAGAAACATAGCGGTCGAAAATAAGATACCCGTTATACCAGGTAGCTATTCAAATATCGAAAATCAACAACAAGCCTTAAAGATAGCTCATGAAATAGGTTATCCGGTCTTGATAAAGGCGTCTTTTGGCGGCGGCGGTAGAGGTATGAGGGTTGCCCATAATGACATAAGTTTAGTCAATTCGCTGGCAGTCGCTCAACGTGAAGCAAAAGTAGCATTTAAAGACCCTTCCATATATTTAGAAAAATATATAGAACCTTCACGTCACATTGAAGTGCAAATAGTAGCGGATAAATATGGTAATATTGTGCATCTTGGCGAGAGGGATTGCACAATTCAAAGAAGACATCAGAAATTATTGGAGCAGGCGCCGGCTCCTAACATAAAAGATCAATTACGTGAAGACATATGTAAAGCAGCCATAAAGCTGGCAAAGGCGGTTAATTATACCAATGTTGGCACCGTCGAATTTTTAGTAGATGGAGAGGGTAAATACTATTTTATAGAAATGAATACCAGGATTCAGGTAGAACATCCTGTAACTGAAATGGTTACTGGGATAGACTTGGTAAAAGAGCAAATAAGAATTGCTCATGGAGAGAGATTAAATTTGCGCCAGAAGAAGATAAAAAGTGAGGGGGTTTCGATAGAATGCAGGATAAATGCCGAAGACCCTGATAACGGTTTCAGGCCTTATGCTGGTAAAATAACAATGTGCAGCGTTCCGGGAGGAAAAGGTGTCAGGGTGGATTCGCATGTTTACGCGGGATATGAGGTACCTCCGTACTATGATTCATTATTAGGTAAGTTGATAGTGCATAAGAAAAACAGAGAAGAGGCAATTGCCTGTATGAAAAGGGCCTTAAGTGAATACAGGATTGAAGGTGTAAAGACGACAATACCTCTTCATCTTAATATTATTTCGGATCCGAGGTTCGTTGCAGGTGATGTTAACACCCATTTTGTGGAAAATCTCATTGATGAGAAGTAATAACAAAAAAGCATTTAAATTATTCTGCAATTCGTTTAAATAATTAATCTTATACCAAAGCTTGTATAATATAAACAACATTTACAGTTTTTTCTTGACACAATAAAATGGTCTTGATAAAATCCCAACCCTTTAAAAAACGGATATATTTAGTATGTTACTATAATATTATTTTATTGGATAATTAGTCGGCAAGAGGTTAGTCTGCAAGAAGTTAGAATATTAAAAATTACATTAAGAATAAGGAGAAGGGGGAAAATAGTATGTTCGGTTGTGATTTAAGAAGATTTTTCATGAAATGCGTAGTAATTTCTTTAACATCGTTTGTAATATTTCAAAGTAACCAGAGTTTTGGCGCGGAAAAGCAGATGTGGGCATACGTGGGTAATGCAGGTTGTAAATGCCACATGTCAAAGGGCTGTTTTGAAGGTGAAGAATACAAAGAGAGGCTGCATTCGCATACCTTTAAGGAAAGGTTGAAAACTGATGAGGAGAAGAGTAATCCAGAGTGCTTAAAGTGTCATGCAACAGCGCTGGATATGAAGATAAAGAAGGACAAATCTAAACTTGGCAATTTCATTGAAGACGTCGCATGCGAAGCATGTCACGGCCCGGGTGAAGGGTATGAAGATGTAAAGAAGAATTACAACAAAAAGGGTAAGGACGCGTTTAAGGAATTGCTGGAAAAAGACCCGATGACTGCCAGAAAAGTTCAATACGATGCCGGCTTGGTTGTAGCTGGCATAAATAAGTATAAAACGATAAAAGAACAATGTCTGGAGTGCCACTGGGAAGATGCTAATGACAAAAAAAAATGCCCGAAGGCGGGCAACGATGAAAAGACAGGCAAGCCCAAGGTTATGGACTTTAAAGAGTATTTTAAGAAGGACGACCACAGGGATAATGATAGGGTTGATGATGTGCTGGCCAAAATGTCTGATGAAGATAAAAAGAAGTGGAACGGCTACATAGAGCAGGATCCGCTATTTAAGACAAAGCCAAGTAATGCTCACTAACAGCAATATCTTCTATTTCTTTATGGAGTTAGTTTTAAAATTAAAGCTTCACATTAGTAACTTTTAAAAAGTATTGGCAGTAAGTTACGCATTATCACCCCTCCTCACTCATAAGTGAAGGAGGGGTGATAATTGCGGTGTAAGCGTAGCTTAATATTGATACAAGAAGATACGTTGCTGTAGTGAAAGCTTGACCCACTGTAAAAAGTACTATCTTTCTTTCAATCAAGGGGAGGAAATCATAAAGTGGTATCTTTGCTGAAAACAACTATAGATGTATTCGGGGATAGTAAAGTTTGTAGATTTGCATTTATTTCATGTCTTTATTCATGTCTTTTGTTTTTCACTTCTTCTTTTTCATTAGAAAACCTCTGTGCTCAGGATAATAGCGAGTGTTTAGAGTGCCATACAGACCCGGCAGAGGTGGATGTCAAGGTAAGGATTGATCATGTTACCGGTGAAGTAGAGATTGTCTCGATGCTGGTTGACGCAGATGCATACCATGCATCTGCTCATGGAGGTGAGGATTTCTACTGTATTGATTGTCATGCCGATCTGGAAGGATCAGAGGGTGAACATTATCCTAATTTACAGCCTGTTGATTGTATAACATTTTGTCATGACGACCCTGCCGAAACATTTCTGGAAGGTAGTCACGCAAATTTGATGCGGGAGAAAGGTGTGGCCCTGCCCACCTGTAAACATTGCCATGCAGGAGAGAAGTCCAAACGTGATACGCCTAGGGCTGATAACCTGTATCACAGGATGGATACGATAGAGAAATGCGGAGGGTGTCACACAAAATACTACCACTCTTATCGTAATAATCTGCATGGCCAGGTTACAGCGATGGGGCATGTAGGCACTGATATAGCGACGTGTGTTGATTGTCACGGTCAGCATACCATATTGAACTCATCAGATCCAGAGTCTACTCTGGGCCCGGAAAATGCTAAAGAGACGTGCGGTAAATGCCATCCGGGTGCCAGCGATAGTTTTATTAAACATGTAGCGCATCCGCAATATAAAAACCTTGGTTATTACAAGTCTGCTATAGTTGCCCTGCTGAACATCAGGAAAGATCCCGGTCAGGTCAAGAGTATAATAAAGAGTCCGCAGATAATATTAACAATTCTCTTCGTAATGTATGTGGGCATTTTAGTAATAACTTTTGCACAGTTTGGGACGCATATGCTTTTGTCGTGGTTAGGCACATTATTGGACGAGCGGAAAGGAAAGGAATCGGAACATGACAAGTAATAATACTATTCTAAGATTTGGCCTGTTTCACAGATTTGGCCATTTTCTCATAATTATCAGCTTTTTTGGGTTAGTGTTGACCGGT
>CAKKPF010000251.1 GCA_919901575.1 Candidatus Brocadiaceae bacterium | reverse complement strand
TTGTGCCACAGTCACACATGGTGCCGCAATCACACTCGTATTCAAAGTCTTCACTCAGCTCTTCTCTGTCTGATGGTATTGTGGCCAGGCCGCAAACACATCTGCCTCCGGGTTTTAATGTTTCATAAGCACAAAGACATCCTCCGGCACAGTAACAGATATAAATTGTCTGCTTTTTCTTCTCTTCTTCTGCTTTCAGATTATGTCCGGAATAAAAAAGGCCTCCAAAGGCTATCATACTAATTGCCATAATTATAACTACGTTGTTCTTCAAACTTTTCAACACCTTATATATACCCCTTTCTTTTAAATATCACCCAAGGAAATCATTATGCTTTCTTCATAGGCTTGCCACACACGCAGTTTCCATCTTTGTCCGATATGGAACCGCACTTGCATTCTTCGCCACAACCGCATACGTATTTAGATGTCTCTGCCGGTCTCCTGTCTGATGGGAACAAATTGTCACCACATACGCATTTGCCGAATTTGTCAGCCTCGAAATTACACTCGCATGTCCTCCCACAATAGCAGACAAATATCTTTTTCTTCTCACCGGCATCTACATCCGAGAAATGCAGAAGGTAACCCATAGAAAATACTACGAGCATCATAATAACATATGGATGCAGTTTCTTAAACATTTGTATCACCTCCTTTAAATTTATATATAATATTATACAGTAAGTCAATTGTACTTTTACTTTATAATGATCCTTGCATCAATGGCTGTTACTCCTTCTGTATAAACAAGCAGAGGGTTCAGTTCGACTTCTTTTATTTCGCCAATGTCAGAGATTAATTCAGAAATTGTAACTACCGTCCTGGCCAGTTGCTGAATATCAAGTCTCTCCGCACCCCTGTAACCGTTTAATACTGAATAACCCTTAATCTCCTTAATCATCTCTAATGCTTCTGTTTCTGTAACAGGCGCAATCCTGAACACCACATCTTTAAAGAGTTCAACAAATATACCTCCCAGACCAAACATAACGGTTGGTCCAAACTGTTCGTCCCTTATTCCTCCCACAATTACCTCAGTAGTCTTTGGCATCTGTTTCTCTACCAATATTCCCATTATGTCAGCATCCGGGACTTTTTTGAATAAATTATTCATAATCTCAGCATAATTTCTTTCGACTTCCTTTTCATTCTCTACACCAATAACAACACCTCCCACATCACTTTTATGCAGTACATCCGGTGAAACTATCTTTAAGACAACCGGAAACCCCATGGACTTTGTTTCCACTGATGCTTCATGAACAGTCTTGACCAGAGTATAAGCAGGGGTGGAAATTCCTGATGATTTAATAACGTCCATAGCTTCATCAGGAAATAATATTTTCCGTCCGGAAGCCTGTACATTTTCTATAACCTTCAAGGCATCCTTGAATTTTGTATCTTTAGCAACCATTCATTCTTCCTCTTTCTACTAATACACTCATTGCTTTAACACATCTTTCAGGTGATGGAAAGACAGGAAGACCTTTTTCTTCAAACTTCGCTTTAATCTTCTCAGTATATATGCCGCTAACCATACATATAACTACTGGTTTTCCGGATTCCTTTGCCATTTGTGAAATAATCCCGGCCACTCCCTCTGTCATGGTTGGAGGCGGCATCAGCGGAATTATAATTGCAGCATCAAAAAAATCATTATCAACCAGTGCAGACTTCATCGCTATACCATAATCTTCATCCCCAGAACTTCCAGTCATGTCAATCGGGTTTTTCAGAATAAAATATTCCGGAAACTTTTCCGACAGTGCTTCCCTTATACTCGCAGGTGTATGTGCGACATCAAGACCGGTATCACTGCACATATCTGATACAGAAACACCAAACCCTCCACCATTGGTCAGGACAAGGACTTTATTTCCTTTTGCCGGTTTCTGCATCAAGAGCACTTTACATGCATCCATAAATTCTTCAAGACCATTAACCTCTACAATTCCGGATTTTCTGAAAGCGGCTTTGTATATTTCATACCTACCGGCAATAGCTCCAGTATGTGATTTTGCCGCCTCAATCCCGGAATCATGCCTGCCTGCTTTTAATGCGACAATATGCTTAGACCTTGAACAATTACTGGAGGCATTTATAAATCTTCTGCCGTCATCAACAGATTCCATATAAATCCCTATTACGTGTGTTAATTCATCATCAGTCAGGTATTCAATTAATTCTGATTCTCCCACATCTGCCCGGTTTCCATAACTTACAACCTTTGAAACACCAATACCCTCCAGAGACAACATATCCATCATTGATACGACATAAGAACCGCTCTGTGACAATATGCCCAGGTTTCCCTTCTCCGGCCTCTTGACCTTTGTCCATGGCAGGAACGACGTGCTGAAATTAGAATAATTATCCAGGACGCCAATACAATTCGGACCAATCAGGCGAATGTCCTTATCCCTGCATATATTCTTAATTCTCTCCTCTAATTCCACTCCCTTGCCGCCCAACTCTGCAAACCCCCCGCTTATTATTATAGCGTTTCTAATTCCACACCCGGCTTGCTGTTCCAGAACTTCCGGTACGTAATCGGAATGTATTGAAATTACGGTAAGGTCTATCTGTTCTTTGATTTCGATGAGTGAAGGATAGCACTTAAGGCCAAATACTTCGTCATGATGAGGATTTACCGGTACAAGTTTACCTGCAAATCCCATTTCAATGAGATTTGTGATAATTGTTGATGTGATGTTTTTGGGGTCTTCCGTTGCGCCTATGACGGCTACGGATTTGGGATTAAAGAACTTCTCTAAAGTCATGATGTATTAATTCACCACGAGAATTCAAGTTTTCAAGATATTTATTTATCTGGCGGGCCCGGGGCGGCAATCTCAAAATAATATCCGAAACCAATCTTTGATTTTAATGTAAGTTGCCCGATACAATAGTAATACTTACCTGGTTCAAGCCTGACATAACGTACGCCCACTCTGCTTGATACCTCTGAATACTCGTCGTCAACCTTCTCGACAGCCCAACTCCCTGATTTGAATACTATATTACCAATAAGGTTGTTATCCGTTATCCTGTAAAGATTCTTACCTACTACGACCGGCTCCTCCTCGGAGTAGTCAAGTATCATCAATTCTATACTGCCATTTTCAAATGCATTGCCGGGACACTCAATCTTTGTCGGCTCTCCTTTTACATAAAAGCTTATGCTGTTATCATTACGTTCTGAATAGAAACTGGCATACTCAAACTTCTTATAGTCATTCACTCTTACCAGAAAAACGCCGCCACTCTCAGGGAATTTCCAAAAAGTTAACTTTGGTAAAGGGACTTCTGATGCTTCATGTAAATTTAAAGGAAATGTTTGTTTTGCATAACCTTTTTTGCTAAACGATATTACTATTTTACCGGGATTAAAATTAATCCGGTATTGACCGTTTTCATCAGTCTTAGTAGTAAAATCAGTTTTTTTTATCTTAACCTCAACATCTTTGACAACATTATCAAAACCGTCCACCACCTGTCCTGTCAATGTTCCCTGCCTTGAAAATGCCGTTGGACAAAAAGCGGTTATGGCAAAGATCAGTGAAAATGTAATCTTTAAAACTTGTTCTATCTTCATAGAATTTAGCTCCTTCCAGCCCGCCCCTGCCAGAATGCGCGTCGCCTGCCCGTGCCGGTTCGGACGGGGGCTGGCGAACGACTTAGTCGGGCAGGTTCGCTAACTTCTTAGTTTTGCCCGCCCGGCTGAGCCGTTCGGACGGGCTTCGTCCCGCTCAGCGTTGCTTCGCAAAATGAAAACCATAGCTAATGCAATACACTACACAAGATATAACAATAAATCAATTATTTCTTTACAATCCAGACAGGAAATAGTAGATTAA
>CAKKPF010000250.1 GCA_919901575.1 Candidatus Brocadiaceae bacterium | reverse complement strand
GGATAAACGGGCATTTAGATACCCGATAAAGGCATTCGGGTATGACAAAAGCCACACACGCAAAAACCTAACCGGACAACACTGAATAAAAGAGCATTTGTGGCTAGCAATACATAATAATTCAGTTCTAAAAATATGCTACTAAAATTTTCTCAATAAGAAGAGGAAAACCTTAAATTTTTTTTACCGCCCCATTTCCCCTCCTTGCCAAGGAGGGGACTAAGGGGAGGTTTTCCTCTTCTTATTGAGAACTTGCGTATGAATCAGGAAGATACATTGGAGTAAAAAAATGCAAACAAAACGTCCCGATTGGCTCAGGGTTAAACTGCCGGGAGGCGAAAAATACAATAGGCTAAAGGACATATTAAGAACCGCGAACCTGCGCACTGTATGTGAAGAAGCCGTTTGTCCAAATATTGGAGAATGCTTCGGACAGGGGGTCGCGACGTTTTTGATACTTGGAGACATCTGTACACGGGAATGCAATTTCTGTGCTGTTGGTAAAGGAAAACCGGCAGTTCCAGATGAAGAAGAACCTGAAAAGATTGCACGGGCAGTTGAACAGATAGGTTTAAGGCATGTCGTTATTACGTCCGTCACCAGGGACGACCTCCCTGACGATGGAGCAAACCACTATGCAAAGACAATAAAAACTATTCGTACTCACAATCCTACATGCACAATAGAAATATTAATTCCTGACTTCAAAGGTTCAAAGAATGCTCTTGAAATTGTCCTGGACGAAAACCCGAATATACTCAATCACAACCTTGAAACTGTACCAAGATTATATCCAGACGTAAGACCAGGTGCCGACTACGAACGTTCGCTCAATTTGTTAGAGATGGCCAAAGAGATCAATCCTGAATTAACGACAAAGTCCGGCCTTATCCTTGGTATGGGAGAAGAATTTGATGAAATAATAGATGTGATGAAAGATTTAAGAGCAGCAGGGTGTGATATACTTACTATTGGGCAATATCTGAGCCCTGGTAAAGAATTCATTCCAATAAAACGTTTCTACCATCCTGATGAATTTAAACGGCTAAGATATGAGGGCGAGAAGATGGGTTTTAAACATGTAGAATCAGGCCCGCTGGTTCGCAGCTCCTACCATGCGGCAGAACAATTTAAATTGTTCTGAGGAGTCCTTCATCAAAAGGTCTTCGCAATCTGGCAGAAAACCAAAAGTGTTGCAACAAAAAGAGTTGATTTTATATAGAAATAAATATAGGATATATTCTAACTGTATATAGGACAATGTATTAATGGAGCACAATAATGAAAACACTGACCAAACAAGCAAATTTTCTGTTACCAAAAGAAATACTGGATGACCTTAAAAAGAATGTACCTCGAATGCAACAAAGCAAAGTGGTTGCTGAAGCGTTGAAGAAAGAGCTTAAAAGAATAAAACTCAGCAGAAATCTGCAGGAAAGCTTTGGTGCATGGAATAAAGAAGATCATCCAGAGTTGGCAGTTGGCAATAGACAGAAGGCCCGGAAACGTAACGGTTCAGGGTAAACATGAAATAAGAGACGAGATAGTTAGAAATATCTAAAAATAATTTAAGTGCGGACAGAGTAGCAAAATGAATATAAAATCTTGTTAATCCTGCCTATGAAATCCAGATACTTTAATACCCTCCTTATCTATCGTAAATGTTACTGCGCCATCCTCATGTGTCTTAAATAAACTAGCCCCATACTTTTGATAAGCCTCAATTGTAGATGCGGAAATCGTCTTTGCAGGCCCGCTTATTATTGCGTGCTTCGGCCTCACGCTTCTAACCAGATCCTCTGTATTCTCTATATAACCGCCATGATGCGGGACCTGGATTATGTCTGCATCAGGCTCACCATTTCTTGACAAAAGCATCTTTATTCCCGACTTTCCTAAATCAGCGCACAATAGTATCCTGCAGCCCATATAGTCAATGAGCAGTACACTGGATGAATCATTTATGGATAAATGATCTACCGGGAAGCCCTCATTTCTTAAAGTATCCTTATCAGGAGGATTAAGTACCATAATTTTTGCCGGGTCATAACCTTTGATTTCCAGCCCGTCTGCCAATAAACCTGTCTCAATTTTCTTTTCTGTAAAGAGTTTCAATAACTCAATTTTACTCCCGGACTGTAAGAAAAATTTATTTACAAAAACATTGCCTACTTTAAACCTCTCAATAATGGACGGTATGCCATTGCAATGGTCGTCGTGCTCATGAGATATAACTATAGTATCTATCTTCTTTATCCCTTTCTGCCGCAGAAATGGCGCAACGACAAATTCCCCAACATCATAATTACTCTTCGTACCTGTATCAAAAAGCATGTTTTTACCATTGGGAAATTCTATAAAAAAAGAAGCTCCGTCCCTCACATCAAGACAAGTAAGTTTAAGACAATCCTGACTACGGCCAAATAAACCCGAAAACACAAAAATATTTGAAATAATCAGGGTTGCAATTATCATATGAGCCATTTTGATCTTTAACCTCTCTCTTAGTATGAAAAAAATGACTATCAGATAATAGATTACAATCCATACCCATAAAGGTGTTGATGTATAAAAGAAGGTCTTGGGATTTCTTGAAAAAAGTAGAATCAGGTTTTCCAGCGCAATCTCAGAATACGAAACCAGCCATGCAAATGGTGTAACCAGAATAGGAAGTGCAAGGCCTACTATTAAAACAATAAAACCACCAACCAGTATAAGCCAGACTAACGGAAAGACTACAATATTCAAAAGTACTGTCAGAGGAGTTACGATATGAAAATAATACGCTATAAGCGGCATCACGGCAACCCAGGCGCCCAGGGATACACAAAATGACTTTCTGCAATATACTTTAAATCGAAGCCATATCTCGTTCCTTTCTTCCTTCGCCTGCAGTTTCTCTACCAGAAGGGTTGATTTCCAAAGGTAATTTTCAAACCTGTTTGAAGTGTATATAATCCCAAGCACAGCAAGCACCGAAAGCTGAAAGCCGACGTTGAACAGGTCGGAAGGATTTATTAAAAGGATGATAAATACTGCTGCTGCGATGCTGTTAGAAAGGTCCCAGCGCCTGTTAATTATAAATGTGCCATAATACACAGCTACCATTATGCCTGCCCGAATAATTGGAGGCTCCATTCCGGTAATGGACGCATATAAAAACACAATCAGTATGATAATTATTGCCAGGAATCTTGTATTAAGTCTGGACAGGCTTAATAAATAATGTAAAGAAACAACAAGAATGCCAACATTTAAACCACTTATTGCCAGGAAATGGATGGTTCCGGTCTCCATAAAACCATCCAGCAAATTTACCGGTACTTTCTCACGATCGCCGAGCAAGATACTATTAACGAGAGGAATGCTTCCTTTCTTAACATGTCTTTCGATAACTGCATTTAATTCTTTCTTCAAGTCATAGATAAATTCAAAAAAATAATTTCCATGTCCTTCTGATAAGACCTTTATATTATTCGCACTTACAACACCGGCTACAGCATCAACACGTGGTTTCTGTCTTTTCAGGTAATTTTTATAGTCAAACTGGCCGGGATTGCGTGATGTTGAAGGTATTGAGATATTGCCGATTAATTCTACCTTATCCCCGTAATTTAACT
>CAKKPF010000249.1 GCA_919901575.1 Candidatus Brocadiaceae bacterium | reverse complement strand
TTGTCAGGGTGTATTTTTTCTCTGGCGACTCACCTTCTGCTGATTTCATTTGCCCGTGTGGATTTGAACCACCATGGGGTGAAGAAGCACCCGGCATAGGCATTCCAGCGTGAGGAGCAGGATTACCATGGCCAGCCGGCATGTTACCACCGTGAGGTGATGAAGTACTACCATGAACTGACATGCCGCCATGACCACCAGATGATGCATATGGGGTTGGTTTGTACAAAACCTTTACATCTGCTTTGTCTTTTAATTCTTGTATTAATGCTACTGTTTTTTCATTGAAGAGTGCCAGCTTGACATTATCCTTTGTTTCTTCAAACGTGACGTCTTTACCCTCCTGTCTATCCATAACCTTTATAATGTGGTAACCAAACTGAGTCTTTACTGGCTCACTGATGCCATTTACCTCCGTATTAAAGACCGCTTCTTCAAATTCATCAACCATTTGCCCTCTGACAATAACACCTAATCCTCCTCCATTTTTTGCAGAAGGGCAATCGGAGTGTTTTTCAGCAAGTTTTGCAAAATCAGCGCCATTATCAAGTTCCTCTTTTAATTTCTCAATCTTCTTTTTTGCTTTATTTAATTCCTCTTCGTCTTTTATATTTCTCGTGTCTATAAGTATATGGCTTGCTGTTACAGTTTCTCCGTTAAAATTACCTATGTTTTCAGTAAAATATTTTTTTATCTCCTCTTCCGGTGTTGTTCTCTCCAGGTATTCATCTATTGATAGTGAAATATCCAGGGCCACTCTTAACTCTTCTATACTCCCCCCCTGCTCTTCCAGAAGCGTCTCAAGGCTTTTATCCTTGGAGTCGGGATTATTTTTAACATTTTCCTTAAAGGTCTTTATCTCCTCTTCAATGCGGTTTTGGTCTATCTGAATATTTTCCTTTCTAATAAATTGCTTGAGTACAAGCTGTGTAACCAGGTCATCTATAATTCTTTCTTCAACGAGGTGTAACCTTTTTGTGCCCATCTTCTGCTTGACCTTATCAAGCAACCTGTCAAGTTCCAGATGAAGTATTGCTTCGCCATTTACTATTGCAATTGCTACGTTAGGATCTTTTGCCACAGTCACGCCTTCAACGCCTTCATGTATTTTAGCAAAGTCCTGGCCTTTCATAGAATCATAATCCGTCTTGGCATAGGTCTCTGATTTATAACCATTCCCTTCTTTTAATTTAGCAAGATCTTCCTGTTCCATTTTCAGTGCCTGCTGCTCAAAATTCATGTCACCGCCGCCACCACCGGAATAATGGCCGATGTGTCCTCCATCATCACCACAGCCGTTTATTAATAAATTTAAGAAACCAAAAGAAATCAGTGTTATAAAAATCCTTATTTTCATTACTTTCCCCATTGTTGGTTTTAAAGAATTATAGATAATTTTTCGATTCTAATGTATATAATTATGATTGTCAAAAGAAAAAGGTTCTCTTGTCATGTATGCATTATTAGTATATTATGTTGATAGAATCTTTATTAAATTATTTGTTTTTTTCTTCTTGCATGGAGGATTGAGGATGAGAATTTCAGTAAAATTTGGTGCGGCAGAAAAAGAATCGGTAGAAGTAATCGTAATAAGTCTTTTTGAAAATGTAAGAAAAATACCATCCGAATTAGACCCTCTTAATAAAGCACTCGGAGGAGTCATATCAAATTTGCTGCAGAACAAGGATTTTACCGGAAAACTAAATGAAACCATAATGATTCCAACTTATAAGAAGTCTGTTCCAAAGAGGATTCTACTGGTTGGATTAGGAAAAGCTACAGAACTGTCGTCAGATAAGATTCGTCAGGCGGCTGGCACGGCAACAAGGATAATCCAGGAAAAGAAATTCAAAAATCCTTTAATGTTATTACATAAGACAGAGTACAAAGGCATTTCCATTGAAGACGTTACCCGCACAGTTGTAGAGGGTGTAATATTATCACTGTATAATTTCACCATGTATAAGACATTGAAGAAGGAAGATAAAACAGCCATCAATAATTTTACATTGATCGTTCAGAAAAAAGACGTCCTGGCGAAGATTAAATCTGCAGTAAAGAATACTCAGATTGTAGCTGAAGCCGTTTGCTTTACGCGTGATATTGTGAATATGTCTGGAAGCGACGCCACGCCAACCTTCCTTGCAAATAAAGCAAAAGAGATTGCAAAAAAAACTGGTGTTAAATGCAGAACATTATCCCGCCCGGATATGAAAAAGCTGGGAATGGGCGGCATCTTGAATGTATCGAGAGGAAGCTCTCAGCCGCCTAAATTTATCATCCTTGAATACAATACTAAAAAAAGAAATAATGATACTATAGTTATTATAGGCAAAGGTGTAACATTTGACTCCGGAGGAATATCTTTAAAGCCGGGAAAGGATATGGATCTAATGAAGGCCGATATGGCAGGCGCTGCCGCCGTCCTGGGCACCTTTAAGGCCATATCCAACCTGAAGCCATCCACTCATCTTGTTGGCCTGGTACCATGTACAGAAAATATGCCCGGCGGCAGCGCCTTGAAACCAGGTGACATTATCAAATACATGTCAGGGAAAACGGTAGAAATTTTAAATACAGATGCTGAAGGACGTCTGATCCTGGCGGATGCTATCAGTTACGCAAAAAGGTACAAGCCTGATGCCGTAATAGATATTGCCACATTAACAGGTGCATGTGTCGCCGCATTAGGCACATTTACATCCGGCATGCTCGGTAATAATGACGAACTAAAAGACAGGGTAAAACAAGCCGGCGAGAAATGTCATGAAAGGGTGTGGGAATTGCCGCTATGGGATGAATATTATGAATTGATAAAGAGTAGCATAGCTGACATTAAGAATACCGGTGGCCAGTATGCAGGCACTATTACGGCCGCATGTTTCTTGGGTGAGTTTGTAGAAAACTTCCCATGGGCGCATCTTGATATTGCCGGAACTTTTCTGGTAGAAAAGGACACGCCATATATAAGGAAAGGCGCTACTGGAGTTGGTGTACGGTTACTAACACAATTGATTCTAGACTGGAAGAAATTGCCTGATGCGAGGAAAAAGAGAAAAAAATAAATCTAATAAATCAGCAATTATCGATTACATATCAATAAAGGGCGCAAGGCAACATAACCTCAAAAGTATAAATATCAATATTCCCAGAGATCAGCTTGTGGTTATTACGGGCGTAAGTGGTTCAGGGAAATCCTCCCTCGCCTTTGACACTATCTATGCGGAAGGGCAGCGGCGTTATATAGAAAGCCTCTCCTCGTATGCAAGGCAATTCCTCGACCAGATGCAGAAGCCTGATGTTGATATCATAGAAGGCCTCCCTCCCACTATTGCCATCGAACAACGCACAAGTCATTCAGGGCCGCGCTCCACAGTCGCCACAACAACGGAGATATACGACTACCTGCGTCTTCTCTTTGCAAAAGCGGGCACTCCCTATTGCCACAATTGCGTCACAACAATCACAAGACAAACCATAGAACAGATTTTGCACAGGATAGTCCAAATCCCCAAAGGCACAAAGATTATGATTCTATCACCCATAATCAAGGGGAAAAAAGGTGAGCATAAAGAGATTTTCCAGAAAATAAGACGTAAGGGTTTCGTACGCTCCAGAGTTGATGGAGATATTATTGATGCAAGCACTGACCTTAAACTTAGCAGGTATAAGATACATGATATTGACGTTGTTGTAGACAGGCTGATAGTTAAGGATGACATTCAGAAAAGACTCTATGACTCAATACGCACAAGCCTGGAACTGGGAGAAGGTGTAGTAATTGTTGCCCGGGAAAAGAAGGGAAAGTGGGAAGATATGGTATTCAGCGAACGCTATTCCTGCCCGAGTTGCGGAATAGGCTACGAGGAACTTGCCCCCAGAATGTTTTCCTTCAACAGTCCATACGGTTCGTGCAGGGAGTGTGAAGGACTTGGCATGACGCTGGAGTTTGATCCGGAACTGATCGTCCCGAATGAAGAGTTAAGTTTAGGTGAAGGCGCTGTCCATGCATGGTCAAACTGGAGCCCAATCACACAGGAGCACTATGATAATTTGCTGGATGAGTTTTCAGGGAAATTTGGCATAGACCCTGAAATCCCATTCAAGAAGATTAACAAAAGAATCAGAGATATTTTACTATACGGTGAGGCGCAAAATAATAGCGCTGAAAGCTTTGATGGTGTCATCCCGACTTTATGGCGTGTATATGATAAGACGAACAGCCCGGATGTCGTAAAACGTCTTGAAAGATATATGGATTATAATACGTGCGAGGAGTGCCGTGGCGCAAGATTAAGACCTGAAGCTTTATCCGTAAAGGTTAATGACAGGACGATAAGCGAAGTTACCTCAATGACCGTAGAAAATGCCTTCGGCTTCTTTAAATCTCTTAAATTCCAGGGGGAGAGAGAAGTTATTGCCAGAGGTATCTTAAAAGAGATCGTGATAAGGCTAAGCTTTATGATTGATATAGGTTTATGTTATTTAACTCTGGACAGGAGAAGCGATACACTTTCCGGCGGAGAAGCGCAGAGGATTCAACTGGCTACTCAGGTGGGAACAGGCCTGATTGGCGCCTGCTACATACTGGATGAACCGACTATCGGGTTACACCAGAGAGATAACAAAAGATTAATCGATACGTTAAAAAAATTGAAGGATTCGGGAAATACCGTAATAGTAGTTGAACATGATGAAGAAACCATACGCAGCGCAGATTATGTGGTTGACCTGGGGCCAGGCGCAGGCGAGCATGGAGGAACGGTAGTAGCGAAAGGCACGGTTCCGGAGATTATGTCTAATAATGGATCATTGACCTCTCAATACCTGAATCACAAGCTTAAGGTGGAAATCCCCTGGTTGAGAAAGAAAGCAGATATGAAAAACTCTATCCTGATAAAAGGTGCGAGAGAAAACAATCTTAAATCAATTGATGTCAGGATACCCTTAAAGGTTTTTTGCTGCATAACGGGAGTTTCCGGTTCAGGCAAGAGCACTCTGATCGATCAGATATTACACAAAGCGTTGATGAAAGAGCTTTATGGCAGCCGTGCCAAACCAGGCAAACACAGCAGGATAACCGGTATAGAAAGGATTGATAAGGTTATCGAAATAGACCAGTCCCCGATCGGGCGTACACCGCGTTCCAATCCTGCAACATATACGAATCTATTCAGCCAGATAAGAAATGTCTTTGCCCAGACAAAGGAATCCAAAATACGAGGTTACAAAACCGGACGTTACAGTTTTAACGTCAAAGGGGGACGGTGTGAACTATGCGAAGGACAGGGGACGAAGAAGATTGCCATGAACTTCCTGCCGGATATGTTTGTTCTTTGCGAACAATGCAGGGGCAAACGATACAATCCGGAAACGCTGGAAATAAGGTATAAGGGTAAAACCATTTCCGATACCCTGGATATGAGTGTAGACGAAGCATATGATTTTTTCAGAAATATTCCCCGTATAGAACGTATTTTGAGAACACTGCGTAACGTTGGATTAGGGTATATAACGTTAGGGCAATCAAGTACAACCATTTCAGGCGGTGAGGCGCAAAGAGTAAAGCTGTCAACCGAACTTGCAAAACAGAGTACAGGAAAGACACTCTATATACTTGACGAACCGACAACCGGGCTCCACTTCTCAGACATACAAAACCTCCTGAAAATACTTCACAGATTGACGGACATGGGGAATACTGTCATAGTGATAGAACACAATCTTGACGTTATCAAGACAGCAGATTACATAATCGACCTTGGGCCAGAGGGAGGTGAAAGAGGGGGAGAGGTTGTAGCCGCCGGCCCTCCGGAGAAAATATGTCGAATTGAAAGGTCCTATACAGGAAAGTATTTAAAGTCAATGATTTGAAGGTTACTCTAACTGTAGCGGAATGGCTTCCCGCCCGAACGCCCGCCTGTACCTATTCGGGCAGGTACCCGTTCGGTACGGGTGGGTAGCCTTCCATTTAACACTTAGACATGGTAATGGAAACCTGAAAGCGTTTACGTCCGCCTCTGGCGTGGTTTCTGCTACGTCTTAATTCAATGACATTGCTACCGGCAGGCTGGCGCTAAAATCTTTACTTCTTTCTCCAGGCGATCAGCCAATGCCATTTTAGCCATTTCAGTGTCATAATGAGTTTGGATGCCTGTCCAAAATTCAACTGACATGCCAAAGTAACTGGCAAGCCGAAGCACAGTGTCAGCGCTAATGCCTCTTTCACCATGGACAATCTTGTTTATCCGCATTGCCGGAACTCCTATATCCTTAGCAAGCCTGTACTGGCTAATGCCCATTGGCTTTAAAAATTCCTCGAGCAGAATCTCGCGGGGATGAGTTGGTGGAAAATCTCTCATGATATCACCTTAATGATAATCAGTTATTCCAACGTTGTACACGCCGTCATTATGCCATTCAAAGCAAATGCGCCACTGATCGCTGATCCCCGAATACTGTGTTGTCCTTTGCGTCTTCCCTTCATGGCTTCCAGGTGGAACATTCTCAAATTGTTGCAATACACCTACATTTGTGTGTAATATGGAGTGCATTGACCGTGTCGATGCTCGCCACAGCGAGTCTACCTTTGGCAATGGCCAGCAGTGACATGGTCACTGAACTCCAAAAAACCCAAAGCAACCATGTTCAACAATTTGGAAATGCTCCTACTTCCTTATGAGTCAGTATATTTGATTCCAGTTGCGGTGACGTGATAGATTTTTGTCTCGCCTACCATTGAAGAACGATCTTGAATTTCTATGATGGCATCCGCTCCTGATAGACGGGCCTGCTTCTTAAGTTCGGGAATAAAAAAGGGTCACACCTTGACCTGACCTCAATTGCCTGGATGTTTTTATAATTGAAAAATGAAGGTTTGATCCTGTTAACTTTCCATGTATATTTCACGTTTATCTGCGTCCGACAGCAATTTTTAGGTTAAATATTAAACAACCGTTTCTTCAAATTTATTATCGTATCACTCCGTTTTTTACTCCGCATCAATTCAACATTCATCTGTTTATATTTCATTAAAACTGCTGCTCCGAGTATAGCACTGAAAAATTCCCGTTTACAAAGCCTATCCCTTCTGTTAATTTAAAGCGAAAAGACACGTTAAAAATC
>CAKKPF010000248.1:14048-29258 GCA_919901575.1 Candidatus Brocadiaceae bacterium | reverse complement strand
TGGTGCCTAAAGGGAACTATGTTACTGTAAGCCTGGTAGGCACCAGAGATTTGACAAAGAAGGACCTGCTCAATTTTGTAAGTCACCCGGTTGTCCGCATGAAACTGCCTCATGATTGGAAAATGCCTGACAAATTCTGTATGTGTATACCGAAGATCACACTTTCACATGCAAAGAAGCCATTTACTGACAGGTTTGTTATTGTAGGCGATGCAAGTATTACAAGGATATTCAAGAACGGGATGGAATCGGCCTATATAACCTCACAGATGGCGGTACAGGCAGCATTTGAACATGGCATCTCAAAAGATGACTTTGACAGTCATTACTATAAACCTGCAAAGAAATTACTTGCGATGGATAATCTGCTTGGCACAGTAATTTTGATGCTCAGCGATTTTATTACAAAACAGAATTGGCTGGTAAGGCCTCGTCTATCATACGTTAAAAACAGAAGAGGCTCCTGGATTGCGAATCATCTTAATACACTTCTATGGAATATGGTTACAGGAGATGCTTCTTATAAAAAAATATTAATACAGGCGATCAATCCTGTTTTTCAAATTATATTGATCCCCGTTACAATAAAGGCGCTTATCAAAGACACCGTTCAACGAATTATGCACCACTATGGCATAAAGAAATAAAGAAATAATTTAATTGTCATACGGATTAATATCAATATTTTCACTGTGTTTTATGTTGTTGCTTTTTTCTTCATCTGTCTCAAATTCTCCATATTCAACCGGCTCTATCTTGTAATATCCCCCCCTGTTAATTTCAATTCCTTCATCACGTTCTTCTGCCTCTTTACATTTAACACAAAGGTTTACGAAGGGTATGGCTATTAGGCGCTGTTTGTTTATCTTCATGCCACAGTCTTCACATATACCGTAATTACCCTTCTTTATTTGGCTTAAGGCATTATCTATTTGTTCTATTTCTCTAGCTTCACCTTGTGCAATAGACATTACTATCTCATCTTCTATAAGGTTAGACGCTATATCTGCAGTGTCTCTAAGCCTGCAGCCGCCAGAGTCCTTAAACTCCCCTAACCTCAGATTTACCTCCTTCAAGAGATGGTGCCTTCTTTCTTTAAGTCGGTCTTTTAATTGATTTAAGAATTCCTTACTCATTTTAAAACATCCTGAAAAGATTAAATTGCTTAAAACTACATTTCCACTTTTACGTAAATAACATACCAATGACTTTTTATTTTTCGCAATTATATATAAATTTACATAGTTTTCAAGCGAAATATCGTAAAATATATACCGATTAATATTTATTATAACCGTAATACACAACTAAAAGTTTCATTAATTTTTAAATAAACAGTAAAGAATACAATGCTTCTTTAAGTGCCCATTATATAATAGCTTACCTTCGCATACAACCATATTAAACCTCTAATTTAACATCAAAAAAATATGACCTGCCGATTTATACCCTCTTTATTTGTAAATCAAATGCGGGAATAATAATACGCAAGCGCTACACGAATTATTTTCGCTAATGTGGTCAATATTTAACTACTTCAGAATCTATATTTCCAACTTACAGGCTATTAGAAATAATATATGGTTAAGATAATACAATGATTACCTTCTCATAATTCACACATAAGCTTCCAACAGTCTCAACCAATATTTTTCAAAACTTGTTGAATTTACTCTGCATAGATGCTAAAAACCTGGAAGGATATTCTTATTTTAACAACAACCATTGAACTCGATGAATAAATTAATAGCCGTAATAGATGATGAGCCGGATATTGTAGAGCTGGTGACTATTCATCTCAAGAAGGCAATGTTTAAGGTTAAGGGATTCTCTGATGCAGAGAGTTTTTATAGATTTCTTGATGAGAAAATCCCGGATCTTATCATCCTTGATTTGATGTTACCCGATGCAGATGGCCTTGAAATCTGTAAATACTTAAAAAAGGAAGATAAGTTTTCCTCAATTCCCATTATTATGCTTACGGCAAAGGGAGATGAAACAGATAAAATCCTGGGATTGGAATTTGGCGCAGATGACTATGTTACCAAACCTTTCTCACCAAGAGAATTGGTTGCCAGGGTTAAGGCAATCTTAAGAAGAAGACAAAAGGTTGAAGAATCCGGGAAATTAGATGTCGGCGGGATATTAATTATAGATACTGAAAAATACGAAGTCTTTGTTGAAGGCAAAAGAGTTGAATTAACTTCTACTGAATTCAGGATATTAAAATTACTTTTATCAAAAAAAAGTAAGGTGTTCTCTAGGAATGATATTTTAGATTATCTCTGGGGACATGAGAAGATTGTTATAGACAGGACAATAGATGTGCATATTAAACATTTGAGAGACAAGTTAGGCAAGGCAGGACGATTCATTAAGAACATTAGAGGTGTAGGCTATAAATTAGAAGGATGAAAAATTCGATATTTGTAAAAATTTTTGGCGGATATTTGTTTATTGTTATTGTAATTCTGGCCATCGCACTTCCCCTCTCTTTCAGGGCAATAAGGCATCATCACATAAACACATTAAACGGTAACCTGAAAAATCTTTGCCTTACATTAAAGCTGAATATATCCCCCCTCATGGAAAACAACCGTATTGAGGAATTGGACACCCTTATAAAGAAATTGGGCAGGCAAATAGAGACAAGGATCACTGTCGTAAACCTTGATGGGATAGTTTTAGCAGATTCAGAAAAAGATCCGGCATTAATGGAAAATCATAAGAATCGACTTGAGATAATGCAGGCCATAAGAGACGGCATTGGCACATCGTTACGTTATAGCGCCACCGTGAAAGAAGAAATGTTATATGTTGCGGTGCCGATTGAAATAAATGGAAAGGTCTTCGGCGTTTTAAGGGCAAGCCTGTTCTTAAATGAGATAAATACCATGCTCAATAACCTGCAAATTACTATTATTAAGATTGCAGTGATTATTGTAGCTGTATTACTGTTAGGAGCTTTTCTTTTTTCCCGCAATTTATCCCGGCCTCTTAAAGAATTGGGCGCCGCTTCCCGCAAGGTAGCTCAAGGGGACTTTAATACAAAAGTTTACTTAAAAAACAGAGATGAAATAAAAGAACTGGCAGATAGTTTTAATTACATGACAGATCAAATGAAAACCTTATTTACACAACTGTCCTGTCAGAAGGAAGAACTTAACAGTATTATATCGTCAATCAAAGAGGGTCTTTGTGTATTAGACAAGGAAGGAAGGATTACAGTCTATAATGAGAACTTTAGAAAGATTGTTCAGTGTGATTCTGTCAAAGGAAAATTTTACTGGGAAGTCTTAAGGAAAATCAAATTTGATGAATTTATAAAAGAGGTAAGAAGTAAGAGAAGCAGCATTGTTGATGAAATCGAATTAAACAGCAGAACATATTTATGCAGCGCCACCTTTTGCACAAATAAAGAAGAGATAGTGGCAACCCTGTATGATATAACAAAAATCAAGAATCTGGAAAAGACAAAGAAAGATTTTGTCTCAAACGTGTCCCACGAATTACGCACACCGCTTACGGCAATAAAAGGATTTGTGGAAACCCTGGAAGAGACAACTAATGATGACGAAAATAAACATTACCTGAATATCATTAAGAGGCATACAGACAGGGTGATAAATATTGTTGAGGATTTACTGCTGCTGTCAGAGCTTGAAGAAGAATCAAGCAGCCTGGAATTGGAAGACGTAAATTTAAAGGGTTTAATTGAAAACATTCTAAAGATATTTGATCAGAGATTAAGAGAAAAGAATCTGGTTTTAAAATTTAAAGCAGACAAGAATTTGCCTCTTATCAAGGCTGATCCTTTTAAACTGGAACAGGTGTTTATCAACTTAATAGATAATGCCATTAAGTACACTGAAAGAGGCGAAGTTATGATATCCGTAAGCCAAAATGATAAAGGCTTAATAACAGAGATACAGGATACGGGGATATGCATTCCAAAGGAACATTTATCACGTATCTTCGAAAGATTTTATGTGGTTGATAAATCCCGATCCAGAAAACTGGGCGGAACCGGCCTGGGACTTTCAATCGTAAAACACATCGTACTCCTGCATAATGGAAAGATAGATGTTGAAAATATCCCCGGAACAGGCACAAAATTTATTGTTACCCTGCCTGTCAACCACTCATAATTTCATGTAATTTCGTGAATTTCTAAATAATTTTCCTTGATCAAGAGAAGAAAAGACAGACATTCTGAGAATAACGTACTCCACACTATGGGATGTTTGAAATGAATGGCGGAATTAGCAGCAACCGCAAACTGCGCAAGGAGAGGCTCTGTCTCCCATTTTTATTGGATTCTTTCCAGAAACCTTTCTATCGTTTCTACAAAGGCGGAGAAATCAGTGATGCCCGCTTTGGAATTGTTAAGAAGTATTTTATCATCAACCGCCCAATATCTGTGTACAAGAGAATTTCGGAAATCAAAAAACGGTTTGAGGGATAATGAAAGTTTTTGAGGAATAATTCCAGCATTGGCCGCCTGCTTGATTGTATCAACATAACCTTTAGCAGGAATAGAGTAATGTTTAGCCAGTATATGTTGGAGTACTAATGACATGGCTTCAGATATCTCAACAAGCGAATACTTCAGGCTTTTAAGAAGATGCTTTTCGTTTATAATTTTACTTTCAGTATAATCTGTTACGAGACTTTCTATGTCCTTCGTATTAGAAGAAATATCATAAAGATATCTTGCGACCCGCCCTTTATCTATCTGCACCGTATGCCTCATCGAGAATAAAATAATTAACTCTATATTCGTCAGATATACGCTCGATATAATCTTTCCGAAGATCCTGTGCTTTGTCTACAATTAATCTCCCATCACGTAGGATATCTATCATGATATCATAAGGAGCATCATTAATAATTCTGACATCATAGTCATCAACAACAAATGAGTCTATTCCAGCTTTTGTAACAGCATCACAAAGCTTCTCTTTTACGCTTACCGGATACACAAATGAATCTTCATCTTTACGTGTAAATATAAAAATGTCTATATCACGAAATAGATTATCAGTTACGAAAGAACCATACAGATAAGCAAAAATTACACTTTCCTCACTATTTAGAACTTTTGTGAGTATCGTTGTTATCATTTCTCGTTTACTTGCATTTAAAGTCTTCATAATCATATATTTCAAAATACTAACATTTTATAGCCAGAATTTCATATCTGATTATATAACGAATAATCTTGATATCAAGGTAAAACACCATAAGACAAGTATCCAGACCCTGCAAGTTTTAAAGCGTTTGTTTTGCTGTAGATATTAGAGAGGATATTAAGACAATGAGCATGTAATATCAAGTTATTTTTTGATCCTTAACCAAGAATTAACAGAACCTTTATTTTTAATTAATAATAGATTTGTATATTCTTAAAGAAGATTTAAGTATTTTTTGCTAATCAGTATAACTTTTTTGTAAAAAACAGAATAAACCTGTCCCGACGACAGGTCAGGATTAGCGACACGCCCATACTGAACGGTACGTTCGGGTTGGCTGAAAGGAGCGAATTTATAATGAAGAAAACCAGGAATATGAAGGAAAATAGTTAAGTGGTTAAGAATATTATGATAGTAGAAGATGAGAAACGTTATCATGACCTGTATACCCTGATGCTTGAGGGTACTGACTACGAAATTATACAAGCATATGATGGAGATGACGCATTTAAGAGACTGGAAGAAAAGCTGCCTGATCTGATCATTCTCGATATGATGCTGGATATGGTAACCGGCGATACATTCTTCCTTTACTTGAAGGGTATGCCTGAATACGCTGATATTCCAATCATTATTCTGTCTAATTCTTCCAGACGTGATTATAAAAACTTAAACAAGGTAGATCCAAATCTTGTCTTTCTGAACAAGAAAATTACTAAAGAAAGGCTGATAAAGGAAATCAGGGCAAAAATCGGATAAAAAAATAAAACAAATAAATTTTTATTGAAGGAAATTTTAATGAACGCAAAAATATGTGACAACGAAAAAGCAATTATAGAGAAACACAACAGGATACTCTCCACAATCAGCCATGATCTCAAGTCTCCGATGATAGCCCTTCTTGGTTTTTCCAGAATCCTGTTGAGAGAAATAGAAGCCACCAATGCAAATCGCAGATGGCTTGATATGCTCAAGATTATCATCGACTCGGGAGAGGATATGTTCGGGCTGATAGAAGACATACTTACCATGGCCAAGATGGAAGCCGGAAAAGAGATCATTGAATTCGAATTTATAGAAGATCTTGCAAAAGAGCTTCACGAAATAGAAAAAACCTTTGGCTGCGAGGCAAAGGCAAAAGGAATCGATCTGTCTGTCGTGGTTAAATCAAAATTACCAGTAGTAAGATGGGACATGAAGAGACTGCGTTACCATGTTCTTAACAATCTTGTTTCAAATTCGTTAAAATTTACTCCGTCCGGTGGAAATGTAACTATCAGCGTAGAAGCATTTAATGACACAGTACTGCTTAAAGTGGAAGATACAGGACCAGGCATACCTGAGGAGATGCGGGATAAGATTTTCAGGCGCTTTGGACACACGGAAATGTGTTCGGAAAGAACAAAAAAAGGTGACGGGCTTGGATTATATAACGCCCATTTATTTGTTGCGCAGCACAACGGCAGGATCATTCTGGACAAATCAGTATGTCATGGGGCGACATTCTTAATAGAACTACCCGTTGATGTGCTCAAGCAACAGGAAGAAACCCAGAGCAACAATAAGGACAAAAAGAACAACTGCACAAATCATCATGCACTCCTGTTATAGAGCATGAAAGTGAACCATTTACAGTTTACTTAATAATAGAATCAACAAATTGATTTTTGTAGAATTAACCAAAAATTAACAATTCCTTTATACACAGTTAACAATATAAACGTAAAATTCTGAAAATCCGATAAGGGATTATCGCTAACATAGTCAGTAAGGTTGGGCAGATTTTAATTACGAACGTAAAAAAAGTTATAGTTCACCGCAGGATGCATAGAAAATTAAGATTTTTTTTAAACAAATTTAGGCAGTTACCTCCCCTCTGCTTATCTTAATCGTTTACCTAAAAAATCTTTATGAATTTTCTGCGGTGAGCTAAACTTTTACAAATAAGCAACCCTTCGACTTTCCCCGACCTCAAGGACGGGGTTTGCTCAGGGTTGGACATTCGGCTGAGCTCAGTCGATGCCATACTGAGCGCCGTCGAAGTATCAATTTTGAAGATTGGAGAAGATAGATGAAGAGAAGTTGCAATGCCGAAAACGAAGAAGAAATCCTTTTGAAAATAGCAAGTGCTTTAAAAAACGTTAGTTACGGTTCTATCCAGATAACAATACACGATAGTAAAGTTGTTCAAATAGACAAGACAGAGAAATTTCGTTTAGATGGGCAAAACTCAAAGCCTAAAGGAGGTGAAACTTATACTATAGTTAAAGGATGAATACTACCGAGCGGACTGCCGCAGGTGAATGCAAAAAACTAAATAATATCTTAAGCTGACCGGTCAACTGGAGGTGAAAAATAGAAAGAGGAGAAAAAACTATGAGAATATTTCCAGTTTCAAGTTGGCTTTTAGTCTGTTTTATAGCCTTGCCTGTACTTTGTATGACACAAAATGCATCAGGGCAAGATGATTTAAGAGGGCAGTTGAAAGTGATGGATGAAGTTGTTAGAAGTCAGCAGGAACAGATACAGGCAATACGAAATCAGTTAAATGCTACAAATACCTCTATTGAAGGAATAAAAGAAGGAAAAAGAGACCCTAATGATTTCAGAGCATATTGGGACAAAGGTTTAAGATTTGAGTCTGAAAACGGAAACTTCAAGCTCAATATAGGCGGCAGGATCATGAACGATTGGGGATGGTTTACTCAGGATAGTAAGATAGAAAAAAGTAGTATAGGGGATCAAACGGATGGCACGGAGTTCCGCAGGGCACGAATCTATTTTAGCGGAGACATCTATAAAAATATTAGCTTCATGGCGGAATATGACTTTGCAAGCAGTGGAAGGCCTGATTTTAAGGATGTCTATATGGAGCTAAAAAAGATCCCTGTTTTAGGCAATTTCCGTGTAGGGCATTTTAAGGAACCGTTTAGTTTAGAAGAACTTACTTCCAGTAGGTACATCACGTTTATGGAAAGAAGTTTGAATAATGCCTTTGTACCAAGTCGTAATACAGGGTTTATGCTGCACAACCACATGTTGAAAGAGCGTATGACATGGGCAGGAGGAGTATTCCGCAACGCAGGTGATCATGGCGATAGCGAAGGAACCAAAAAAACCGAAGGTGGTTACAGCCTCACAGGTAGAATCACGGCATTACCATGGTACGAGGATGAAGGAAGGAAACTGATACACGTTGGATTTTCATTGAGTCGTCAAAATGCATTTGAAAATAGCGTTAGATTCAGGGAAACACCCGAGATGCACTTGGCAGACAGGTTTGTAGATACGGGCGCCTTTGGCGCAGAAAGTTTCAATCTCTTTAATCCGGAATTGGCCCTTGTATATGGACCTTTTTCACTACAGACTGAATATACTTTGGCTGATGTAGAACTTGAGAACAGCCCAGACTCAGATCCGGATTTTTCGGGGTACTATGTTTCTGGTAGTTATTTTTTAACAGGTGAAAGCAGAAAATATAAGACAAAAAATGGCGTATTTGATCGCGTTAAACCAAACAGAAGTTTTGAATGGAGGAAAAGTACAGGGGCGATAGAATTAACAGCGCGCTACTCACAGCTTGACTTATCAGATGAAAAAATCCGTGGTGGAAGACTCAATGATGTAACATTAGGTATCAATTGGTATCTGAATCCCAATACGAGGGTTATGTTGAACTATGTAAATGCGGATGTTACTAGGCTTGTGGGCAGTACTCGTCTTAGTGATGATAGCGCCAATCTCTTTGGCATGCGTTTCCAGATTGACTTCTAATTTTTAAACGGTTTAAATAAATCCCCCTGTATCCCCCCTTTTCTAAAAGGAGGCTAAGAGGGATTTAAAAGGAGTAATCGATATTATGAGAAAAATTGTAAATTTATTTTTGGCACCGGTTATTGTGGGACTCACGTTTTGTGCCGCCTCAAATATTGTCAGTTCCTATGCTGAGTCATCAAAGGCAACTAATTATCAAGTGTTGAATAAGGATGGTAGACTGTATATATTTGCCTCATCTGAACGTATGGCCGGTTTTGAGAAATCAGGAGAGTTGGGCATAGGTATTATCAAGATAGGACACGGGCCGAATGGTGAAACAGTCGTCTTTGACTCAGACGATGCTGTAAGAGAATATGAGAAACGTAGTAACGTAAGGTAGCAATTTTAATTTTAGCCCCCTCCCCTCTTGAGGGGTGGGCGTAATTTAATTACAAGGAGAAATAGTAATTATGTTAAAAAGAATCTTTTTTATAATAGCTGTCTTTAGTTTGTCTCTGGCCGGTATATCCGCTACCGGAGAAGCATCCGGGGTTGATCCGAGTATCAAGCCTTATACCAAGGTTGGCGGCGTTTCCGGAAACCTGAACAGTATAGGCTCTGACACTATGAATAACCTCATGACATTCTGGGCTGAGGATTTTAATCGGTTATATCCTAACGTTAAGGTTCAGATTGAAGGCAAGGGGTCATCAACAGCGCCTCCTGCCTTAATCGTCGGGTCTGCCCAGATAGGCCCTATGAGCAGGGGAATGAAGCCTACAGAAGTTGATGCCTTTGAAAAGAAATATGGTTATAAACCTACGCAAATTAGGTCATCCCTTGACGCCCTGGCAGCATACGTAAACAAAGACAACCCTATTAAAGGCTTAAGTTTTCCTCAACTTGACGCAATTTTTTCAATGACACGAAAAGGCGGACACAAAGAGGATATTACCTCATGGGGGCAGCTTGGCTTAAGCGGTGAGTGGACTAACAGACCGATAAGTCTTTTTGGCCGCAACTCTGCCTCAGGCACTTATGGTTATTTTAAGGAACATGCTCTATTTAAGGGCGACTACAAGAGTACGGTAAAAGAACAACCGGGTTCCGCCTCTGTTGTGCAGGGTGTAACAGAGGACCGGTATAGTATAGGATACAGCGGTATTGGTTATAAAACCTCTGATGTCCGTACAGTGCCTCTTACTAAGGAAGGGAATTCATACAAAGAAGCCGTAATCGAGAACGTGTTGGATGGTTCATACCCATTAGCAAGGTTTCTTTATGTGTATATCAACAAAAACCCAAGTCAGCCGCTTGATCCATTGGTGAGGGAATTTGTGAAATATATCTTGAGCAAAGAAGGACAGGAAGTAGTTGTAAAAGACGGCTATGTCCCATTACCTGTATCAGTTATCGAAGAGGAACTTAATAAAATCAAATAACACCATCCGGATGGACTACGATTGCCAACTGTACCCCGCTTAGCGGGGTGTAGCGGAATGGCTTCCTGCCCGAAAGACTTGGCAGGCGGGCAGCCTTCCACAGTCATTGGTTTGTTGTCAAAGATGGTTATACGAAAATTTAAACCCGTCCCCGCCAGAATGATTGTCGGGCTGGCGAACGGCTGGCCGGGCAGGAAACCTCTGCTACAGATTTAATAAAAGGCTAACGTAGGGGCGAACTGCAAAGCTGAGCTTAGCTCTGCCGTTCGCCCCTACCACAAATAATTTGAAACAGAAATCCCAAAATCCCATTTGACCTATACAGTAGATTATGGATAATCAGTTTATGAAAACCTTGAAGAAAAAAAGGGTTATTGACAGAGCCGCCCACTGGAGTATTACTTTCGGTGGAGCGGCTGTTATTTTTGTTATCCTCGCCCTGTTTGTATTTATCTTTCTGGAAGTTTTTCCACTTTTAAAAGGCACTAAGGTATTGAAGAAAAGTACCTATTCTTTGGATGAAAAGGCTGTTGCTGTGGGGGTAGACGAATATCAGGAGATTGCTTATGCGGTTTATGACGACGGCATGGTTGACTTTATCTCTCTTTTAGACGATAAGTTAATAAAAAGACATAATATAAAAGACGTTAATAGGCTTGCTATAACTTCGGTTTGTAAGGATAATGATCTCATTGTTATGGGGACGGATGATGGCAGGGTTTTAGCAATTAATATTGACTTTGCTGTATCTTTTGAAAACGATGAAAGAATTATTACTCCCGAAATATCTGATGAAGAAGTTGTTCTTATTGATGATAGGGGAAAATGTATAAAACATATTACCTCAAAGAATGGCGAAGCTGTAACAGTCACCGCAGTTTATACAGAAGACGGCAGACTAATCCTTAAATCCACAGAGATAGAAGAAAACCTCTTTGGGGGAGGGGCGAAAAATGAAACAATAACGGATATTACTGATCTGGTAAAACAGCCGCCATCTGATAAAACAACGGAACAAATAAAAAAAATCCAGATAACGTCCCTGGCAATTGACCTCTTTATGGAAAATCTCTATGCTGGAACTTCTCACGGAGAGGTATTTCATATAAATGTGAGAAACAGGGTAAATCCTTTCCTGCGGGAAAAAGTAAAGGTTTCTGATGAGTCAGTAACGGCTTTAGGCTTTTTGCTGGGAGATGTATCTCTTGTAGTTGGAGACCAGAAAGGAGGCGTGAACGTATGGATGCAGGCAAGAGACGAATTAACTTCAGAATGGTCTTTTAAAAAGATTCATACTCTTAAGTCACATAGCGCCGGTATTGTGTCTATTGCTTCGTCTTTGAGGAATAAAGGCTTTGTGACAGTAGCAACCGACGGAACAATCCACCTTAATCATGCAACTTCAGAGCAAACGCTTTTAAACGTGAAGTCAAAAGCAATGCCCACCTCCCTCGCTTTTTCACCAAAGGCTAACGGTATTCTTGTGGCCGATTCTGCGGGTAATCTAACTCATTGGAGTATTTCAAATCCGCATCCTGAGACTACCCTTAAGACCCTCTTTGGAAAGGTGTGGTATGAAGGATATGAAAAGCCTGAGTATGTCTGGCAATCAACAGGAGGAACTGATGATTTTGAACCAAAGTTCAGTCTTCTGCCTTTAATTTTTGGCACTATCAAGGGCACTGTATATGCCATGATTCTTGCGGTGCCTATTGCTATCCTTGCAGCGCTCTATACATCTCAATTTCTTAACAAATCTCTAAAAATGGTAAAGCCGGTTATCGAACTTATGGCCGCGCTTCCGAGTGTTATTCTAGGCTTTCTTGCCGGACTATGGCTTGCGCCTTTAATGGAAAGGATTTTTCCCGCATTAGTCGTCATGCCATTTTTTATGATACTATCTATTGCCGCAGCATTCTGTCTTTGGAAATGTATCCCCAAGCGTATGCAAACCAAATATAGAAATGGAACAGAAGTACTTCTTTTGATCCCTTTTATCATTTTAGCAATATACGGATCTATCCATGTTGGTGATCTCTTTGAATCATTAGCGTTCGGAGGCGATTACAGGCAATGGTTTTTAGATGTTATGGATTTACCTTATGATCAGAGAAATGCAATCGTAGTAGGCTTTGCAATGGGTTTTGCTGTGATACCTATTATTTATACCATATCTGAAGATGCCATGAGTAATGTTCCCGGTAGTCTTATATCGGCCTCAACTGCACTTGGCGCCGTTCCCTGGCAGACGGCCGTAAGGATAGTAGTTCCAGCCGCAAGCCCGGCAATTTTCTCCGCCGTCATGATAGGTTTTGGAAGGGCGGTAGGCGAGACTATGATCGTCCTTATGGCAACCGGCAATACGCCTATTATGGACTGGAATTTTTTTAATGGTTTCAGGACGCTTGCCGCAAATATTGCGGTTGAAATACCTGAGGCGCCATTCGGCGGAACACTTTACCGGGTGCTTTTTCTTGCAGCATTGATTCTTTTTGTAACAACTTTTATTGTCAACACTCTTGCCGAACTTATAAGGCAAAGAATGAGAAAAAGGTTTAGCAGGCTATAATTTAAAACAGAAATTCAACTTATATGAGAAAAATATTCAAAACCGGAACACCATATGTCTGGCTGACGGGAGGCACTCTTACGATTAGTCTTTTGATGATAATCGGATTGATTATACTCATTATGGTAAAGGGACTTGGCATGTTCTGGCCTCATAAACTTGTTCAGTATACACTTCAGGATGGTGCTATAGTTTTGGGTGAGTTTTCCAAAAAAGAACCCATACCACATCAAAAAGATTCCTACCGAACAAAATTGAAGGTAGGCAATAGAGACGTTTATGGCATAGATTTCAGGTGGATAGACAATGCAGGCATAGTTTCACAGGAATACCCAAAAACTGCCTTAACTATTGAAAGACGTGAGTGGGGTAATATGTATGGTTTTTTAAAAGGCATGAGACAGGATAACGGCATTAAACCTATGGAATTAGCGGAAATAGAGCCTTTGTTAAGCGAGAGTCAAATACTTTACAAAAGGATCAGGCACATTGAAAAAAGAGAGATTGGAAAAATAAATCACAAGATGGAAAAATATCGCCTTGAGCTGAAACGCCTGATGATGCAACAACCATCTGCAAATACCGAGAAAAAAATTACATCTATAAAGGTAAAGATGGATGAACTTGAAAAGTCATATTCAAAGAAAGTAGATATGCTTACCAGTCTTTATACTGTGGCGAAAGAAAAAGAGGTGGTAATAAGCCTGGTTGACGGCAGTGAAAAGATACTGCCGGTTTTCCAGATTATCCGCATATATAACCCAAATGAAATGGGAATTTATGAGAAGTCCTGTTTTTACGTCATGAAGTTCTGGAAATTTGTATCAGAGGAACCAAGAGAGGCCAATACAGAAGGTGGTATATTTCCGGCTATCTTCGGTACCGTTATGATGGTACTGATAATGAGTATTGCAGTAGTTCCACTTGGCGTAATAACAGCAATATATCTCAGAGAATACACTAGAGATAATATTATTGCCAGGCTTGTCAGGATATCGGTAAACAACCTTGCAGGTGTTCCGTCAATTGTCTTCGGGGTTTTTGGTCTTGGTTTTTTCATATACTTTGTTGGTGGAGGTATAGATAAAATATTTTATCAGGATGCCCTACCAACCTCTACTTTTGGAACCGGCGGTATTCTCTGGGCATCTCTGACCCTGGCGCTTCTAACTGTACCGGTAGTAGTGGTAGCAACAGAAGAGGGAATTTCATCTGTGCCAACGTCTTTAAAAGAGGCGTCCTGTGCACTCGGCGCCACAAAATTTGAAACACTATGGAGGGTGATTCTTCCTCAAGCCACGCCCGGAATCCTTACCGGTATGATTCTGGCCATGGCAAGGGCTGCCGGAGAGGTTGCGCCATTGATGATAACCGGTGTCGTAAAACTTGCACCTTCTCTCCCTCTGGACGGTTATTTTCCATTCATCCATCTGGAAAGAAAATTCATGCATCTCGGGTTTCACATATACGACGTGGGCTTTCAATCTCCGAATATAGAGGCTGCCCTTCCAATGGTATATACTACAACTCTCGTTTTGCTTCTGACAGTGCTTGTATTGAACCTTGCAGCCATAATAGTAAGAAACAAACTTAGAAAGAGATATGCCATTTCTTCACTATAGACAATTTGCTAGAAAATTGGTAAAAATTAAAGGAGTATAATATGCAGGAAGTAAGCCTTACTAGAGAAAATACTTTTCCCAATCTCCCTCCCAGGACTAGCAAAGACCTTATTACTAAACACATGAACAATATTATAATCAAAGACCTGAGTCTGGCTTACGGCGATAAACAGGTTTTAAAGGGAATAAATCAGGAAATAGAAGAAAAAAAGATAACTGCAATTATCGGCCCATCAGGCTGTGGAAAGTCTACTCTATTAAGGTGTATAAATAGAATGAATGAACTCATACCTGATGCAAAGATTTCGGGTCAAATAATATTTGATAAAATGGATATTTATGACCCTAATATCGATGTAACAGAGGTCAGGCGAAAGATAGGAATGGTATTCCAGAGGCCGAATCCTTTCCCAAAGACGATTTATGATAATGTTGCTTATGGATTAAGAATAAATGGTCTTAAAGACAAAACTAAGATTTCTGAGCTGGTAGAAAGAAGCCTGGAGGATTGCGGACTGCTAAAAGAAGTTAAGGATCGCCTTCACACATCTGCTATGGAACTCTCTGGCGGCCAGCAGCAAAGACTGTGCATTGCCAGAGCTCTGGCTATAGAACCAAAGGTAATCCTG
>CAKKPF010000248.1:0-14038 GCA_919901575.1 Candidatus Brocadiaceae bacterium | reverse complement strand
TAATGGTGAAATTGAAGGAGCGATATACCGTTATAATAGTTACACACAATATGCAGCAGGCAGCGCGGGTATCTGATACTACAGGTTTTCTCTATCTGGGAAAACTTATTGAATACGGAAATACTAAAAAGTTATTCACAAAACCAAAAGAAAAACTAACTGAAGATTATATTAGCGGCAATTTCGGATAAATCCTCCTATCTCCCCCTTTATAAAAGGGGGACTAAGGGGGATTTACAATGGAGGGAAATAATAATATGCAAACAACAAGAAAGACATTCAGAGAAAACATGAAAGCGCTCGAAAAAGACATGATATGTGCAGGTGAAATGGTTAATGTGGCCATAGACCGTTCAGTTGAGGCCTTAAGGGACCTTGATATTGAAAAGGCCGGTAAGGTAGTCAAAGATGATCTTTTAATAAATAAAAAGCGTTGGGAAATCGAGGAACAATGTATCCACCTGTTCGCAACTCAACAGCCGGTTGCAACTGATCTGCGTGAATTGATAGCTGTCCTGAGCATAAATACAGATCTGGAGCGCATGGGTGACCATGCCGAAGGTATCGCCAAGATTGCAATAATGCATGGGAACAAGCCTCTGATCAAACCGTTAGTTGATATTCCCAGGATGGCAGAAAAAGCCACTGACATGCTTACAAAAAGCCTTGAGGCATTTGTAAACAGGGATGCTGAATCTGCAAAAGCCATCTGTGATGAAGATGATGAAGTCGATAAGCTTTACGAACAGGTCTACAGGGAACTCCTTTCATTTATGACTGAGAACCCCACAATAATTACGAGGGCGACTTATCTGCTGTGGGCTGCTCATAACCTTGAAAGAATTGCTGACCGTGTAACCAATATCTGCGAACGCATAGTCTTTCTCGTTACCGGAACAATGGAAGAAATTAATGTATCAAATTATTAATCATGAAATTCTATAATTCCTATTGATTTTAATATATATTATCGTATATTTGCGATATAGGATTACCAATATTATAGCTACAGCAAAACTTAATAAATTTACTGTTGGCAAAGAGAAGAGGATAGCTGAGATTTGAGGCATCAGCCCATCAGGCGAGGAGGTAAAAAGTATGACCACCAGGCGCGAAAGTAGTGACAAAGTGCCGGAAACAACTAATAAAAAGCTACCTCGAAGAGATTTCTTTAAGAAAAGTGGAACCGCTGTGGCCTCTGCTGCCATACTGGCAGGCTCATTATCTGCATGTAATTTTCAAGCCAAAAACAAGTCCAAAACAAAGAAACGCCTGGCAATGGTAATCGATTTGAGGAAATGTTACGGGTGTCATTCATGCTCGATTGCCTGTAAATCAGAATTTAACGTCCCCCTGGGAGTATGGAGATCCTGGGTAAAAACAATTGATAAAGGTAAATATCCAAAAGTCAAGAGGTCATTCCTCCCTCGTTTGTGCAATCACTGTGAAAACCCGCCTTGTGTAAGTGTATGCCCAACACAAGCTTCACATAGGGATGATGAAAAAGGGCTTGTCGATATCCATGAAGAAAGGTGCATTGGCTGCAAGATGTGTATTGTAGCCTGCCCCTACGATGCCAGATTCTCACATCCTACAAAGAAAGTCGCCAACAAATGTGATTTCTGTATTCATAGAGTGGAAAAGGGAGTAGTGCCCTCTTGTGTAAACACTTGTCCTTCAAATGCTCGAATATTCGGTGACCTTAATGATCCGGATAGTGAGGTAAGAAAGCTAGTGGATACTAATAAAGTTCAGGTTTTAAAACCTGAACTCGACACTGAACCGAGTGTATTTTATATTGATTTAGATGAAGATGCAGTCGGAGGACATATTACAACATAAAATATAAAGGAAATAATCCGTAATGATAGACATTTACTATAACGTTTTTCATAAAGTCCCATGGGACTACTGGATACCGGTGTATTTTTATTTTACCGGTTTAAGTGCGGGATCATTTGTGCTTTCTTCTCTTTTCACAGTTTTCGGGCTGAAACAATTCAAGTCGCTTGCATTTACCGCTGGAATATCGGCCGTAATCCTCCTTCTATTTGCTCCAATTTTTTTAGTTTTGGATCTTGGACAACCATTTAGATTCTGGAAAGTACTCGTCCCCTGGTATTTCAATCCCTATTCAGTGGTATCATGGGGAAGCTGGTTGCTGACAATTTATCCTATAGCATTGTTGATATACTGCTGGTATATGTTCAAAGAAAACGAAAAGATGATAAAGATTTTTGGGATCTCGACGTTACCATTAGCTATTGGCGTACATGGATATACCGGTTTCGTTTTTGGTTTGATACAAGCAAGGGTTTATTGGTATAGCGCTGTTATGCCAGGGTATTTCCTGACATCAGCAGTACTTTCAGGAATAGGACTCGTAATCATAATAACTTTAATTAAAGATAAACTACTTGGAGGGTCTACCTTAAGTGAATTATTTACACCATTAAAAAGAATGATGATAGTAATCATTATGCTCGATCTATTCTGGATTTTTTGCTGGAAAATTACACTTTTATCAGGCACAGATGAAGCTCGTGCTTCTGCACTTATTTCTCTAAATGATCCACTCTATATTTTTGGAGTGCTTTTATTTGGGATGCTGATTCCTTTTTTCCTGTTGATCTATCCAAAGACAAGAAACAGTGTAAGATGGTTGGTTGTTTCATCAGTGTTGGTTCTTATCGGTGTATTTTTAATGAGATACACATTTGTGTTTACGGGTTTTGAGATACCATTAAGTTAATATTTAAAGGAATGAAAAATATATGTTTAGATTAAACAGGAGAAATTTTATTAAAGTAGCTGCTTCGTGCGGGTCTATACTTGCCGGTATGGGTGAATTATCCAGGGTTAATGCGTTAACCGGAACTCTAAAATTGGAAGAGGGCGGCAGGGACTTTTCTCCGGATTCCGGGAAGGAACGGCAGGCGATCCCTTCCGCCTGCTGGCAATGTGTGGCAAGAGATACCATTCTCAGCTATGTAGAAGACGGCAGGCTTGTAAAGATAGAAGGAAATCCTGCTTCAATTCGTAATCGTGGAAAGATATGTGCCAAGGGACAAGCCGGCATTAACCAGGTTTATGATCCAGACAGGGTACTCTATCCAATGTTGAGAGTTGGTAAACGAGGTGAAGGAAAGTGGAAGAGGATTTCCTGGGATGAGGCATTGGATCTTTTAGTAAATGGCGGAGATATATCCGGACACAGTGTGAAAGGTCTCAGGAACCTACTGGACGAGGACCACCCGGAGAAATTCATGTTTCATTACGGAAGGATGATAGGTTCTGACAGCAAAATAATCAAAGACAATTTTCTGCCTGCGTTTGGAACAAATACAATAGGAAATCATACAACCATATGCGAAGGTGGTAAATGGGTAGCTCAGGAACTTATCTGGGGAAAGCATTATGATGTAAATGATGTAGAACATACAAATATGATCCTTAATTTTGGCTGCAACTTTTTTGAAACTCATACCTCACATATACAAATTGCGCAGAGAGCAATCAATGCAATGACCGAACGTGGAGTTAAATTGTATACCTTTGATGTAAGGCTCTCCAATACTGCCGCCAAGTCAACTGAATGGATACCCATAAAACCCGGCTCTGATCTGGCGGTTGCCCTAGCCATGTGTAATGTAATAATGATCAATGAATTGTATGATCACGATTTTATCGAAACCTGGACTACAGTTACAGTTGAACAACTAAAAGAACATCTTAAACGGTATACCCCTGAGTGGGCAGAACAATTAAGTGGTGTATCTGCATCCATGATCAAATCACTTGCAATTGAGTTCGCTAATGCAAATCCCGGTACGTGCATTTCTTACAGAGGGCCTGTAGCTCACTATAACGGAGTAGAAGCAGAACGCGCATTTAAGATGCTAGATGCTATATGCGGATACATTGACGTTAAGGGCGGAACTTGCCACGGTGTGGAAGCCAAGTGGAAGTATCCTAAAGTTGAACCGGACAAAAAACCCAAACAATTAAATATAATAGATGGTTTTCCGGGCGACGCCGCCTTCCCCAATCACCACGTAAGTCATCAAGTCTTGAAAATGATCAAAGATGGACGTTTTGGAAGACCGGATATTTATATGGTTTATTGCTATCAACCTGTTTATGTAAATGGAGAATGTGAAGAGAATATTCAAATTCTAAAGGACGAAGCACTGGTTCCGTTTCTTGTCACTGTATCTCCATTTTATGGTGAAACAGAGTCTCTGGCAGACTTAATACTACCTGACGTCACTTACCTTGAAAGGTCGTCCTGGGACGACATGGTTTGCTACGATATGATACCTGAATTTTATCTTCGTCAACCTGCTGTGAAGCCTCTCGGCGAAGCACGGCAGTTCCAGGATGTTGCTATTGAATTGGCTAAAAGGCTGGGACTTAATCTTCCATTCAATTCTACTGAAGATTTTATTAAAAAGTCATGTGAGAAAAGCCATGTAGATTATGAATACCTGAAGAAACACGGTGTCTGGCATGATCCGGATGAGAAGCCTCATTACCTATCTTACACCAAGACATTAACAATAGAAGATTATACTGGCAACAATATACTCTTTGACAGTAAGACCGGAGTTTACTGGAATTGGGAAAAGTCAAAAGCTGGAAGTATAGAAGAAGCTGTTTCAAAAGGATACTCAGATACGGAAAATGCATATAAAGGATATATAGGGCAAAGGATTGGTGATAAGGTCTATGCAGGATTTAAGCCTGATAAGGTAAACAAATCCGGTAAGTTTGAAATTTACTCTGAACTATTAAAGAAAAAAGGGTTTAATCCCATGCCTACCTGGTTTCCGGTACCTGACATTGAGAATAAAAAAGACGATGAACTGATTCTTTCAACTTTTAAGGTCAACGTGCACACCCAGTCGCGGACGGCCAACAACAAGTGGTTGTCTGAAATCAATCATGATAATTCAGCATTGATAAATCCCATAACCGCCGGAAAAAGGGGAATAAAGAATGGCGACAAGATTAAGATTAAGTCCGCTGTTGGTGAAATTATAATGAAAACAAGGGTTACCGAAGGTGTTGTGCCGGATTTAATCGCTATTTCTTTCCACCTCGGTCACTGGCAGTACGGACGCTTTGCCTCAGGCAGGAAATCACCTTTTGGCGCTGATAGTGATAATGACTTAAAATTAAAATGGTGGTCCGAACATGGAGTGAATCCCAACTGGCTGATCCGTAACAGGCCTGACCGCATTGCCGGTCAATGGTTAATGAATGATGAAATAGTTACGATCACAAAGGTATAAACATACAATTTGCAGTAAATGCATATATAACAAAATGGAAATTGAAATGGACGTAACAGCTGAGAATAGAAGTTATTCCTATGGATTCTTGTCTATTGTCTATCTACAGGAACCAACCAAAGTATTTATCAAGTCACTTAAAGACTCAAACATCATGAATGTCTTGAATGAATCAGGTCTGCAATTTGATGAACAGATTACTAATGACGTTAGTGACAAGTTTCTTAATGATTTGGTATTGGAGTATACCCGTTTGTTTATCGGGCCTGGCAAGCATATTTCACCTTACGAGTCAGTATACAGAGATAATGAGGATGCTTTCTGGAGTGAAACGACTGTAGAAGTCAAGAATTTCATTGAATCATTCGGACTGGAATATTCCAGTTACTGGCACGGCTTACCTGATCATATAGGAGTTGAACTGGAGTTTATGCAAAGACTTACGTGTCACGAAAAAGAGGCATGGGCACAGGAAGACAAAAAGACAGCTATTCGTTGCCTGGAATTTGAGAAAAAATTTATTGATAAACACCTTATTCAATGGATATCAATTTTCTGTGATAAAGTGAAAAAAGAATCGCGAACTGCTTTTTATCGAGAAATGGCCGAATTAACCAGGAAATTTATTGATTTTGACAGCGAACTGATTAATAGCAACTTAGCCATAACTACATATTAAATATAACTACACTTAATCAGTAAAGAATTAACGATATCATGGCTACAACAAAATTTAGTGAATTTAATATTAAAGAACAAAAACTTGCAGAGCTTTGCAAGGCGTTAGCCCATCCGGCACGGATTGCCATTATCAAGTTTTTGATCAAGAAAAAAGAGTGTATATGCAGTGACGTTGTAAAAGAACTCCCCCTATCACAATCTACGGTATCCCAACACTTGAAAGAGTTGAAAAATGCAGGACTAATAAAAGGAGACATAGATGGCCCAAGGGTCTGTTACTGTATCGATCTGGAAAAATGGAATGAAGCAAAAAAGATTATAGATATATTTTTTTCGCAAAAAGTAATTGAATCTAATAAATCCTGTTAAAAACTAAATGAAATGAAGAACAAAGGGAAAAAATTATCAGTTTTTGAAAAATACTTAACCCTCTGGGTCTTGCTCTGCATAGGCGCCGGTATCGGCCTGGGAAAGGTAATGCCTGACCTTGCCCTTAAACTTGATTCTCTTTCAATACATCAGCTATCCATCCCTATTGCCGTCTGCCTGTTCTTTATGATGTATCCCATCATGGTAAAGATAGATTTTGCAGAAGTATTAAAAGCTGCAAAAACTCCAATACCTGTGACCTTGACCTTGTTTATCAATTGGGCCATTAAACCGTTTACAATGTTTCTGATTGCCTGGTTCTTCCTGGGTTATCTGTTTAAAGATTTTTTACCCGGCACAGAGATTGTCAAGGGTGGGCAGGAAGTAGAATTATGGAGAAGCTACATCGCTGGAACAATTCTCCTGGGAATTGCTCCCTGTACGGCAATGGTATTGATGTGGAGTTATCTGGCAAAAGGCAATGACGGCCTTACGCTCGTAATGGTTGCCATAAACTCTTTAACGATGCTTGTGCTATATGCGCCCCTTGGAGGTTTCCTGCTTGGTGTAAATGCCATGCCTATTCCATGGCATACTATACTGTTTTCAGTGGCGGTTTATGTAGCTTTTCCCCTTGTTACCGGATACTTTACAAGGAAGTGGGTAATCAAATCTAGGGGTCTGGAGTGGTTCAATGAGAAATTCCTGCATTGGCTTACACCGGTCAGCATAGTCGCCCTGCTTGTCACCTTAGTACTCCTGTTCTCTTTCAAGGGTGATATTATAATGATGAATCCTTTAACCATATTGTGGATTTCAATACCGCTCTTCATCCAGACAATTTTCATTTTTGGTCTTGGATATTTTGCTCTGTCAAGATTGCTGAGGCTCTCTTATCAAGACGCCGCACCTTCCGCAATGATTGGCGCCTCCAACCATTTTGAGGTTGCAATTGCAACAGCAGCAATGCTGTTTGGCCTGTCTTCGGGTGCAGCGTTAGCTACGGTAGTTGGAGTCTTGATTGAGGTTCCCCTAATGCTCATGCTTGTCTCAATCTGCAAAAAAACATGTTTCTTGTTTAAAGAATGCAGTTTAGATCTTCCTCAATGCAATACCGGAAACAAATTCCTGCCCGGACAGCAATAACATGAAGAAAAAAGTTCTGTTTATATGCACTCACAACTCCGCCCGCTCTCAAATGGCAGAAGGGTTATTGAATCATCTATACGAAAGCGGTTATGAGGCTTACAGTGCAGGCACCAGGCCATCCATCGTTAATCCTTTTGCTATTAAGGCGATGGCGGAAATTGGTATAGACATTTCCGGGCGCAGATCAAAAGGTATTGATGAATTTAAAGATATGAATTTTGATTGTGTAGTCACTGTTTGTGACCACGCAAAGGAAACCTGCCCTTTTTTCTCTGGAGCTAAAGAAAGCCGTCATAAGAATTTTGACGACCCTTCCGACTCTGATGGAACAGAAGAAAATATATTGAAATGTTTCAGGCGTGTAAGGGACGAAATTAAGGATTGGCTCAGCAAAACATTTGGTAAAAAAGATGAAATAAATTAATTTCTCGTGTTTGCCATTACCGTACCAACTTCCATGAGGATAAAACTCCGGCGGGAATCCAGAAAATGCAATAGTGTATAGATTCCCGCTTCCGTTGGAATGACATGTTTCTTTTACTTTTTCAAAACACAAAATAATTACATAAATTTCAAATTTATGAAAGGAGGAGTTGTGATGAAGAATTTTACTTTAACTACATTATCAATATTTATCTTTCTTGTTTGCATCAGCATTTCGTTTACCTTCCAGCCCGGCATAGTTCTGGCAGGCAATGCACATGGCAGCCAGGATCCTGACCTTTCAGATTTCAAGAAACAATTAGAATCAATGGAAGAAACGATAAGGAAGCAGCAGGAAATGATTAATGCCCTGAAGGACAAGATAGAAACAAAAGAAAAAGTCGTCTCAAATCATGCACCCGGTTATTTGGAAGAAAATGAAATCGAACGCGTAATAGATAATTATCTTACAAAAGAAGAAACCAGGGGAAAAATGGTAAAGGCTGGACTAGCTCCTAATTTAGATATGGGTTATAAAGAAGGATTTTATCTAAAATCTCTTGATGGCAGGTTCTCTGCTAAGATAAACAACAGGCTTCAATTTAAATATCAGTATACTGATAGAGATATTGGTACAGATGGCTCCCCTGATGAGGATGAGAGCACATTTGACTTTCGTCGTGTAAGGACAAAGGTATCCGGCAATGCTTATGGCAAGAATATCAAGTATAAAATAGAGTGGGACTCTTCTGCGACCAACGTTGATCTGCGTGACGCATACGTAGAAATTACACATATCCCATGGGCAAATATATTGGCAGGACAGACTATAGTATTTACCAGACAATTTCTCACATCAAGCAGTGCTCAACAGATGATAGACAGATCTGCAACTAGTGAAGAATTCAGATTTCAGGGTGATGAACGTAAGCGGGGCATAGCCATTCACAGCAACAAAATACTTGATGGCAAGATTGATTATCTGGTTGGAGTATATAATCCCACGGGAAGATCTACCGATAATACCATCAATACCATGCTTTACATGGCAAGGGCTTCGTATTACCCCTTTGGCCCTTACGTAAGCTACAAGGAATCTGACCTCGAGTATACTGAATCCTTCAAAGCACATATCGGAGGTGGAATCGGGTTTGAGCAGATTGGTCAAAACGAATCAAATAGTGATGAAGATGAAATAGATCAAACACAGCTTTTAGGTGAATTTGGGTTTAAATACAGGGGTTTATCTTTGGTAGGTGAATATCACAATAGAAAACGAAAGGTATTAGATCCACTTGAGGCCTCAGACTTAGGTGCTGGATTCGCTGCAGTGGGTGCGGGAGAATCACTTAATGACCAGGGATTTTTTGTTCAAGGAGGTTACTTTATAATACCCAAACGTCTCGAAATAGCCGGAAGGTATGAATTGATAGATTTTGGTAGAAACCATCCCGATGGTGGCACACTGGGAAGAGTAGATAATAAGCGATTTTATACAGCAGGCTTAAATTACTTCCTTCACGGTCGTGACCACAAGATCCAACTCAACTACATACATCGAGAGGAGGAGTTGAGCGGCGCCTTCTTTGGGGATAATGATGAAAATGTCTTCCTCACGCAATACCAGATTTATTTCTAACCATAAATCAGAGAACTACGTGAGCTGATTTATATAGACTTTAAATAAATAGTATAGTATTATGAAATACGTAAGTTTCTGTCCCCCATATATATCAAACTGGGCAAACTTACAATTTATCAATCGCCACTTAATTTAATTTTATGAAAAAAAGGAGGCTGTCATGCTGGCAAAAGAAATGATGAATAAGATAGTAACCGCTGCATCCAGGAAGACAAACGGTAGAGACCTGGCTGCAAAATTACTATCCGGTATGTACAGCGGGCTTCCTGTAGTGGATGAAGGCAGGGTTGTTGGTGTTGTGACCGAGTTTGACCTCCTCAAGGCGGTAAAAGAAGGTAAAGACTTACAAAAGATTATTGCTGAGGATATAATGTCAAAAGAGCCGATTTGTGTCGAAGAGAACACACACGTTGACGAAATAATTAAGATAATGACTGAACAAAACATTATCAGAGTGCCCGTAGTGAGAAACGGTACTTTAATTGGTGTAATCTCAAGGTGTGATATTCTCAACAGTCTGATTCAACCTGAGTTTGTAACTTTTTACGGAGATTAAGATGTTTAAAACAATTCTTGTACCAATTGATACTTCAGACACAAGCCTTGTTGCGGTTGATTATGCAATCGAACTATCAAAATCATTTAACTCAGAAATAGTTGGCATTTCAATTATTGATGTAAAAAAACTGGCCGGACCATTCATGAGAGATCTGGGTACCAGCATAGGCGGCATGGTGCCGTATGCCGATTTCCAGCAGAATGTCAGAAAGTTTTTGGAGGACACGGCCAGGGCAGCCCTGGATGAATTGGAAGGTAAATGCAACTCTGCTAATGTTCCTTGTACACGTGAAATAAAAGAAGGTGTTGTAAGCAGAGAAATAGTCGAATCAGCCAAAAGATGCGACATGATATCAATGGGCATGGCAGGAGAGCATGCTTTCTGGCGCGATGCTTTATTGGGTTCAAACCTGGAATCTGTCGCAAGGCAGACACATAAACCCGTATTGGTAACTCCTGAAAAATATAAGAAGATCACAAAAATACTTGTGGCATATGACGGAAGTTCCTTTTCCGCCAAGGCGTTAAAAGCAGGCGCGAAAATTGCACAGCAAATGCATCTACCCTTAACAGTTATTACGGTATCTGATGATAAGAAATCAGGAGAAAATATCTTAACTCGAGCAACAGAAAATTTAAAAGATTATGACATAACACATGACAAAATGCTTGAAAGTGGCGATACTGTAAATAATGTTTTGAGTCTATGCGAGAAAGGTTCATACGACTTGCTGGTAATGGGCGCCTACGGTCACTCTAAAATAAGAGAATTAATCCTTGGAAGCGCTACTATACAACTTATGAGAAAGGCAAATTGCCCGGTATTACTATGCAGATAAATTAGTTCACTTCCCGGCAAAAGACGTGTCGGACAGGTGTTCACTAAATATTTAATATACAAACCGTATACCAGGAGTAACAATATGATAACCCTGAAGAAAATACTTTGTCCTATCGATCATTCAGACTGCTCAAAAGAGGCGCTGAGATACGCAGTATCATTTGCAATGAAAGACGAAGCAAAATTGTATCTACTACACGTAATTGACATACGCTCTTTTGATGAAAGTATAGATGCAATGTCAAAGCAAATACCAGACGATGAAACACTTAACCAACTAAAAACAAAACTCCTTGATTGCATACCGGAAGAAATCAGAAGCGGCATGGATGTAGAAGCCATTGTAGTACAGGGTATACCTTTTGCGGAAATTATACATACCGCAAGGGAAAATAATATTGACATGATAGTAATAGGTTCACACGGAAGGACCGGTATCGCACACATAATGCTGGGCAGTGTGTCTGAGAAGGTTATAAGAAAGGCTCCATGTCCCGTTTTAACAGTTAGGCAATCAAATCATAAATTTGTCATGCCTTAATGGCAGCAGGAAAAGCTTCAGGCCATGTCTTAACTGTTGAGAGTAAGCATGAAACATAAGAGAATAAATCCGAATATCGAGTACCTGCCAGACGGTAGACAGCGAACTTCGAAACAAACACGAAATATCAAATATTCGGAACTACACACCCCTGGCTAATGGCTAAATCCAGTCCTATGATTGAACGAATTTCCATGTCACCTGTATTGATACCTGACTATTGTTTAGAATCTTTTAATCTATTTTGTGATACAAAATACAGATAACGCACTGTTTTAAAGGAACACACTTAGATAGGAGACAATTATGAAAAGAAAACCGTCAATAGTTGTTGATTTTGATGGTGTTATTTGTAAACACCGTTTTCCAGACGTTGGAGAACCGACAGAGGGAGTTATGGAAGCATTAAATACACTGAAAAAAGCTGGCTACCGCATCGTTATTCATTCCTGCAGAACTTCATTTCAGTTTAGAGATTTACTTATAGGCGATCAGTTCGAAAGGATAAAGGATTATATGAAGCACTATAAACTGCCTTTTGATAATATCTGGGCGCCAGACAAGCCGATAGGAGTCGCTTATGTTGATGATAAGGGTATAAATTTTAATAACAATTGGAGTGAAATAACCGAGAAATTACTTTTAAAAAACAAGAAACTAAAATGAAATTATGATTTCAGTACAATACTTAAGCAAACAATATAGCGACCAGGTTGTCTTTGATAACGTCTCATTTAATCTCAGTCCCCGTGAGAGAATTGGCCTGGTTGGCCGGAATGGACACGGAAAAACTACTTTATTTCGTATGCTCACAGGACAGGAACAATACGATGAGGGTATAATTTCAATCCCAAAAAATTATCGCATAGGGTACTTGAGCCAACACATTAATTTTACCAGGCCGACCGTGCTTGAAGAAGGATGTTGCGGACTGCCAGACGATCAGAAGGATGATGACTGGAGGGTGAAAAGGGTCCTTTCCGGTCTGGGTTTTTCTGACAGCGATTTTGACCGTGATCCTGCAGAATTTTCAGGTGGTTATCAAATCAGGTTAAACCTTACAAAGGTTCTGGTTTCAAACCCAAACCTGCTTTTGCTTGATGAACCGACAAATTACCTGGATATTGTTTCTATACGCTGGTTGACTAATTTTCTGAATAGCTGGAGAAATGAAATTATCATAATAAGCCATGACAGAGGTTTTATGGATGGCGTTGCCACGCACATCATGGGAATTCATCGTCACAAAATCAAAAAGATTGCCGGAAACACACAGGATTATTACGGCCAGATTTCAATAGAAGAAGAATTGCATGAAAAGCAGCGTCTCAATGACGAGAAAAAGCGCAGGCAGACGGAACAGTTCATAAACAGTTTCAGGGCAAAGGCGCGGCACGCCAGTATGGTGCAGTCACGTATAAAATCCCTTGAAAAACAGGAAGTACTGAAAAAACTTGAAAAAATAACCACCATCTCATTCTCTTTCAATGCAGCGCCATTTCCCGCCAAATGCATACAGGAAGCACAGGATATAACTTTTTCTTATAACGGTAAACACTCTCCACTGATAGACCGCCTTAGTTTTAGTGTCGAAAGTAATGACAAGATTTGCATTATAGGCAAGAATGGTAAGGGCAAGACAACCCTGTTGAAACTGTTAGCCGGAATATTATCTCCCATGGAAGGAAAGATTAGAAATCATCCACAGGCGAAGATCGGTTACTATGAGCAGGCAAACACTGCAAACCTTAACGATACTCTCTCGGTTGAAGAAGAGATATCATCCAGTATCTCAAATATTGACAGAAAAAGAGTCAGGGATATCTGCGGCGCCATGATGTTCTCCGGAGACAACGCTCTTAAGAAAATTGAAGTGTTATCCGGTGGCGAAAAATGCAGAACCTTGTTAGGAAAGTTGCTGGTAATGCCGACCAATCTCCTTCTGCTTGACGAACCTACTCACCATCTCGATATGCAGTCATGTGAAGCTATGATGGACGCTATTGACAACTTTGATGGCGCAGTGCTTATGGTTACACATAACGAACATATTCTCCACAGGGTTGCAAATAAGCTAATAGTGTTTCACCATGACAGAGTATTCCCTTTTTATGGAACTTACTCCCAATTCCTTGATCAGATTGGCTGGGACGATCAGGAAGGTGTTACAGTTAAGAAACCATCTTCAAAGCAACAGGAGAAACCAAAGAAAAGTCTTAGTATGAAAGATAAAAGAAAGGGACGTGCCGAGTTTATCGCCAGGCGTTCAAATACCTTAACCCCCTATAAACAGAAAATTAAGGAGATAGAAAAGACTATTGAAAAACTTGAACAGCAGCTTCATAGCGATACACAGGCATTGATTAAAGCATCCCATGAACAGGATGGTGTTGCTATTTCAAACCTGTCTAAATCACTTAAGCAAATACGCTCTCATATTGACACTCTTTACAAAGAGCTGGAAAACACAAGTGAAAAGTATGAACAGAATAAACTGGCATTTGAAGAAGAGGAACATTCACTAAAATAGCACGAACAAT
>CAKKPF010000247.1 GCA_919901575.1 Candidatus Brocadiaceae bacterium | reverse complement strand
TCTTGTCTGGTGTTAGCGCTCCTCCAGTGGCTCCTTTTCGCAGAACGCCATGACAGCCTGCGCATCGGTCGAAGTATACCTGCCTGCAACTTTCGAAATCTTCCTTGCTAAGGGCATACGTCGCTGGGTCCACCACCACTGCCGCTGGCGCTGCTGCTGCCGGTGCTACCGCCGGCGCTGCGGCCGGCTTCTTAACTTCCTCCTTGACTACAGGCTGGGTACAACCTGCCATAAAAACAGCTACAAACATAATTGCAATTATAAATTTCCGCATATCTTTCCCCTCCATGAAATTGACTTTGACAAAAACAACTCCTTTTCACTAAGTTTGTGCGGTTCCTCTTGTTTTTGTTCTTCTTCAGCATAAGCAAAATTGCACGCACACTTCATTAGACCAACATGAAGTAACTGCAGAAACAACTACCCTGAAAATTTCTTATTCAACATACTTTACTGACCTCCTTTACTAACCTCCTTTCATGGTATAAAAGTTTCAAAAAGTTAGCATTTAAAATATCAGATTTGCATGCATACTACTAACACTTTCTATCAAAATTGTCAATGAATTAATCCAATCGAAATCAATCAAATCAATCGGGGTCAATCGGGGGGACACCAAACCTATTTTTTGGTTTTCATCCTGATTTTTTAGGCTTTAGGCGCTTAAAGCGCCAAACCGACCAACATGTTGTCCCCGCCCCCCCCCTAAACTGTTATTTCTTCAAAACCTATTAATTTAAAATCGATCTCTCCCAGTCCCGCCTCATACGATTCCTGGATAAATCCTATATCCTTACCTTCGTATCCAAACATGGTGGCGCCGTAAGAATCTACCGCTACGGGATCCGTACTTATTACTAATCTTCTTGCATTTTCAAACGTATTATCAACATCATCTAATCTCCCCCCTGTAGGTCCGTGTTGCTTTAAAATTCTAAACGCATCCAGTACAGTAAGGTCAATCTTCACAACTCTATTAAGGTCTGCTATTTTTGGATGTATATCCTTGTGTATTGAACCTCTATTACCGCCTATCATTCCCATAGTATTCTTAAGGGCCATGGATAAACGGGAAGTACTATGCTGCTTTGCTATAGGAACATTTATTAATACGTCAACCTCATCCTGATATATTAACTTCTCATAAAACAGCCATGAATCAAGCACCTTACCACCCGGTATCTTAATATCCTTAAAAAGTCTCTTGTTAACAAATCTAACCTCTGCGCCAACTTCCCTTGCAGCCTTTTCGATTCCACTATTTATATATGAAGGGCCTGGATTTTCTGCGCAAGTATGATCAAGCACTTTTACTCTATTGACCCCCGCTTCTATACACAATCCCGCCAATGCAGCAACAACGAATGGATTTGTATTTGCTGCATACTCAGGCCGCCTGTCCCATGCTATGTTAGGCTTGATAACAACATTGTCACCCTTTGAAACCAGTTTTTCCATTCCACCAATAGCCTTAATACCCCTTCTCATCATTTCTCTTATTACGGAACTTTCATCATTTCTTTCGTCAATATCACCATGTACTACAACCAGCTTCTTCTTTAAACTATTTTCTTTAAGCGTTTTCAACGGCCTTGGCCTCTCAAATGAACTCAAATAAGACAGGCCATAAAGCCCAGTCCCGACTGCAATACCGGCCTTGAGAAAGGTTCTTCTTGAAATATTATCTTTCATAATACATTCGCTTCCGTTGGCAAAGCTGAGATTAGCTCATGTCGCCAATTTATGTAGTTTTGTCCG
>CAKKPF010000246.1:17830-18141 GCA_919901575.1 Candidatus Brocadiaceae bacterium | reverse complement strand
GTTGAAGGTATTGAGATATTGCCGATTAATTCTACCTTATCCCCGTAATTTAACTCATCTGAGAGGTAATGCCTTTTACTGGCCAACATACTTTCTTCCCGCTTTGTTGGGTAAACATTTACTTTGATTATCCCCGTAACATTTCTCCATTCCGGCAAGGTACTTTCTATAGCCTCTGCCCGCAGTAAAAAAGTTGCCATTTCCTTATGATGCTTTATTGAAGACAACGGAGGACCTTGTACAAATTTGTCAATGGGTTGCGAGACAACTATACCGCGTAAGCGAACGGAAAATGTTTCGGTATTTACAAA
>CAKKPF010000246.1:0-17820 GCA_919901575.1 Candidatus Brocadiaceae bacterium | reverse complement strand
AGAAATGTTATTGCCGGCATTAGAAGAAAATCTAAGATGATGATATGAAATACCTGTCAGGAATATTAAAATAAGAAGAGTTAAAACACCGCCTCTAAAGTGAAAAATGAACAAAAATGTGTATACAATTATGGTTAAAAGGATGGCGGGAAAAACAAGAAAAGACGGAACATCGACTAAACAATTTGTAGATATGCCGATTGCGAAAGAAATTGTTATAACCACAAGAGGGCGATGTGTCATCGTGTATTAAAATTAGACAAAAACTGTGTAATTTCTTATTAAAAGGGAATCAAGGCTACTTTAGAAAAGAATCACTTGTAATATAAATTACAAATAGTATAATGCTAACGACTTAAAGGGTATGATATTATGAGAGACTTTAGGATTGAGAGCCTACGGATATACATCGGGGAGGCAAATGGATTATCTGTAGGGTAAAGGAGAAAAAGAGTCCTGCAAGCCTCTCTAATTAAAAATATTACCATAACGTAGTGGCACATTCAAATAAGTAATTGTTATATTTTATCTATTAAATTTTCAGGAAAGGTTTTTATGGCAAACGGGTTTGAAGGGAAAAAGAAACACAGGCTTAACAGGAAGAAATACATCTTAAAAAGACGGGCAAGAAGAAGGAGAAATTAAAACCATAAAAAAGGGCGGGAGCCGCCCGCCCTAATATTGAAAAGTCTACTCAAAGGTCATCAAATTTACATTTGAGTAGTTGCTATTTAATAAGGATAATATGAGTTCTGCCGTTAGCGAGAAAACAAAAATAAGAGTTCCCTTAATTGATTTAAAGCGTCAATATCATAGTATAAAGGAAGAGATAGACTCTGCCATTCGGGATGTCCTTGAAAGTCAGGCATTCATTTTAGGCCCTCAGGTTAAAGAGTTTGAAAATCTTTTTGCATCATACTGTAACACGAAACATGCGATTGGCGTCTCTTCGGGAACCGATGCACTGCTTCTGGCGCTCAAATCATTGGGAATTGGGGATGGTGATGAGGTTATTACATCACCCTTTACGTTTTTTGCAACAGCAGGGTCTATTTGTAATACAGGCGCAAAACCTGTTTTTGTGGATATTGAACCGGAGTCATTCAACATAAGACCGGATTTGATAGAAAAATGTATAAACAAAAGAACAAAAGCCATTATTCCCATTCATTTATACGGACAATGTGCGGACATGGACCCGATACTGGAAATAGCGAAGAAACATGATATCAGGGTCATAGAGGATTCAGCACAATCTATCGGCGCTGAATACAAAGATAGAAAATCAGGTTCAATGGGAGATTTGGGATGTTTTTCTTTTTTCCCAAGTAAGAATCTTGGCGGCTTGGGGGATGGCGGGATGGTGACGTGCAACAGTGATGAACTTGAAGAATTGATTCATATGCTGAGGATTCATGGTGGAAACCCAAAGAATTATTACCCTGTCTTAGGCATAAATGGCAGGCTGGATACCATACAGGCCTCCGTCCTTATTAAAAAGCTCAGGCATATAGACCTTTGGTGTGAAAAGAGAAGGGAAAAGGCTGCGTATTATACTGAGAGAATGAAAGGGCTTAATTTAGTAACACCAAAGACAAAAAAATTCAACAAGCATGTTTTCCATCTATACGTAATCAGGGTACAAGAGAGGGACGGACTTATAGAGCACTTAAGGGCAAACAATATAGATTGCGCAGTACATTATCCGGTTCCCCAACATTTACAAAAATGCCTGGCATATCTGGGATACAAAGAAGGGGATCTGCCGGAAGCAGAAAGGGCGGCGAAGGAAACAGTGTCACTTCCAATCTTTCCGGAAATAACAAAAGAGGAACAAGACTACGTTATAGACACAATCAATGATTTTTCAAAAGATGATTAAAATGGCCTGGATAACAAAAGAGGAACAGGATTACGTTATAAATGCAGTCGGGGATATTTTCACCTTTATATTTTTCATTACGCCTCTTTAAGACACATCGATAAATAAATTTTGCAAATAATAAAAAGTTATCTTGCTAAAATACTTGTAGGTCTGTTATGCGATTATTTGTAACTACAACACTCTTTATAGCTTTAATAGTACTTTGCAATAGAAATAGTGCGCAAGGTGCACTCATAAAACAAGACGTTTCCCGGCATCCCATACACATAAGCGCTGGTAGTATAACTACCTGGCAAAGTAATGGAGTTCGAGTATTTTCATCGGAAGGTAATGTTAAAATAGAACAGGGAGACGTTCAAATCACTACAAATTCTGCAGTAACCTGGTTTTCAGAGATTAAGATCACACAATTTACCGAAGGATATATGGAAATTTATTGCGAGGGCAAGGTATCGTTATTTCAAGATGAAGACGTCCAGAATTATGAACAAATGTATCTAAAGTTAACCACAACAGCAGGAGTAGTTGTTGATGCCAAAGATAATTCGATACAAAGTTTTGAAGAAGAAAAGAAAACAGAGCTATTCCTTCAAGGGGAAAAAATAAGGACTGAAGGAAGGGAAGAGTTTGCTTCCAAAGAAGTACTTCAAGCCGGGCTTCCTGCAAGCGTATCTGTAGAAGGAGAGCCTATAGATATAGTGGCGGACGATATTGATTCCTGGATAGAGAATGACGTTCGCGTAATTGTTGCAATAGGAAATGTCAAAATTAAAAGAGGCAATGAAACACTAGATGCTGATAACGTAATCTTATACTTCGATCAGGAAAAGGGTGAAAAAGGCAAATCACCAAAGCAAATATATAAAGAAGTGTATGCGGAAGGCAATGTAACCCTGAGACGGGAAAGCGATGTAATGATAGCGGAAAAGATGTTCGAAAACGTTAAAGAAGATAAAGGTATTATAATCAATAGTGTTTTTAGAACTTCTATCAGTGAAGAAGGGATATCCAAAAAAGGAAAACATGAAATGCCTCATAGAGATTATAAAGGTGACAAAAAAAGAGACGAGGAAGTAGCGGGAGTACCCGTGTATATTGGCGGCGATGAAATTAAGCATAGGGGTAAAGGACAATATGATATGAAAAACGGCTTTTTCTCGATTTGCAGTTATGGGCATCCCCACTTTCGTTTTCAGTCATCAAACGTAAGACTTTTTAAAACTGAACAACATTCAATTGTTTCCACTAAAAATAACGTATTTTATGCAGAAAATATTCCATTAATGTATATACCATTTAATTTCTCTTTTGACGCAAATAGGAGAAAAACCTTTTTAAAAAATTGGGAAACAGGAAAAACGTCCAGATTTGGGCCATTCATCAAAACAGACTGGGATCTGTACAGCTTTGCGTTTGGTGAAAAATTGGGTGAATGGAGCGACTTAACACTGAGCCTGGATTATCTGGAGAAAAGGGGACCGGCAGCAGGGCTGGATTTTGAATACACAAAACCGAATTACTTCGGATACATGAACACATACTATATAAATGATGATGAAGACTTCGATATTAATAGTGTTCCTGTAGAAAACAACAGCAGAGGACATTTTTTATGGCGGCACCGACAATTTCTTCCCAATGAGTGGAGAGCCGACATAGAAATATCGCATGTTGCTGATAGAAGTTACTACAGGGAATTCTTCGAAAATGAATTTAAACAAGAAAAAGACAGAGAAACCGTACTGTACTTAAGGAAGATATATGACAACAGGGGAATTACGCTCCTGGCCAACAAACAGTTAAGAGATTATGATACCCTTGTAGATTCTCAAAGGCTCAATAGAACAAATGAAACACTGCCCGAATTAAAGTATAGAATAATCGGAGAACCTGTATGGAAAGACAGGCTGAATTTTACATCTGAAAACGAACTGGCGTATCAGGATAGGGTAATTGACAGGATCGCACCTATAAAAAAGTCTGAAGAACGGTTTTTAGGCCGCGGGGCTCTTCTAACTGCAGAAAGAGTTTTTGATAGAGTACCCGTTCGACTCGAACCAGAGGAGACTATCAGATTCGACACAAACAACACGGTCAATGCACCTTTCCGCTTATGGAGTCAAAGATTTAATCCATCTATAGGATTCAGGTTTACCGGATATAGTGAAAGTGTAAAGGTAGACCCTGTTACAGGGCGCAATGAAGGCAGCGGTACAGCGCGTGGACGAGTAGCATTGCCTATTGGATTCGATACAAGCACAACATTATCACGTACTTATAGTATCTATAATAAGCTATTAAATATAAACAGGCTCAGGCATATCTTAATACCAGAGGTCCGTTTTGCCTTTATTCCCATAGTTTCACAGGAGCCGGAGGACTTAAATCAGTTTGACGGCACAGATTCACTTGATACTTTTCAGTCAGTCAGGTTTGGTGTACGCAATAGATTTCAGACGAAATATGGAGAGACAGGTGGCGAGACTCCCATTGATTTTGCTAGTTTCAATATAGCATTTAACCTTTTTCCGGGGAATGCGGGTCTGAATCGGAAACTGGATGATTTTATCGAAATAGATTTAATGTTGAAGTTAAGCGACAAACTTACTTTTCTTTCAGAAAGTAATGAATACAACCTGAATAATGGATCTTTTGACATTATAAATTTTGGTCTTGGTTATGATTATATGCCCAAATGGAACATCTTTATTGGAAACAGATTTATTGACAATATCAGTTCCGCACTTGTATTTTCAACAGAATACTCTATAAGTGAAAAATGGCGTATAGGATTCTTTGAACAGTATGACTTTAAGTCTATACAGAGAGACGATACAGGAAAAGGCACTAAAGATGAAAGTCAAAACCTGAGTACTCAGGTTGTCCTTTCACGTTTTTTTCATGAATGGATAGGCAACATAACCCTGGACGTAAATGAAATTCGTTCTGATACTGTTACGCGTTTTGATATTGTCCCTCGTGGCGCAAAAGCTACAAAAAAACGTTTCTGGTTTTAATGAACTAAAAATACCTCATGAGAAAAGCAGTTTATCCAGGCACATTCGACCCCGTTACTTATGGTCATCTTGATGTAATTAAACGCGGCAGCAGGATTTTTGATGAGCTTGTAGTAGCCGTTGGCCACAACCCGCTAAAGGATCCATTATTCACAATTAAGGAACGAATGGATATGATCTCAAAGAATATCAGAGAAATTAAGAACACAAGGGTAGATTGCTTTAAAGGGATGTTGACTGATTACATGAAGGAAATGCAGACTAATGTAATACTTCGAGGAATCAGGACTGTATCTGATTTTGAGTATGAATTTCAAAGGGCGCTTACAAATCGTGTATTAAAAACAGATATAGAAACAGTTTTCATAATGACGAGCCAGGAATACTCATTTTTAAATTCCAGCCTGATTAAAGAAGCCGTCAGCTTAGGAGGTGATATTTCTATGTTTGTGCCTTCTGATGTAGAAAAACTACTCCAACGAAAATTTGCAAACAAGAAAAGTACTTACGCTTGAAATACCATGAAAAGTTCATTCATAAAGTGAACTTATACAATTCTCTTTAGAAATCTCTTAAATGCAATTAAATATCCTCGCAATAGGCGACATTGTAGGGCAGCCGGGAAGGAAGATTTTAGAGAAAAAACTAAGAAATTTTATTAAGGAACAAAATATAGATTTCTGCATAGCAAACGCAGAAAACGCAGCAGGAGGTTCAGGAATTACCGTTGATATTGCAAATAAACTTTTCTCTTACGACGTAAATGCAATAACAATGGGGGATCATGTCTGGAAGAGAAAAGAAATTTATGATTCATTACAATCAGAACAAAGGTTACTCAGACCGGCAAATTACTCTCCATTAGCTCATGGCAGAGGTTATGTTGCTATCAAAACGAAAGGGGGCCATTCTATTGGTATAATTAACCTCCTGGGCCGTATATTCATGAAACCCGTAGACTGCCCGTTCAGAGCAGCAGATGCGGCAGTAAAAGAACTTTCAAAACTGACAAACATAATAATCGTTGACATGCACGCCGAAGCAACATCCGAGAAAATAGCAATGGGATGGTATCTGGATGGCAGGGTGAGCGCTGTTGTTGGCACCCATACTCACGTACAGACATCTGACGAGAAAATCTTACCTAAAGGAACAGGATACATCACAGATTTGGGTATGACAGGCCCGCATGAGTCAATCCTGGGAAGGAATATTGATTGTGTATTAAAATCAATTGTAACTCAAGTGCCAACTCGCTATGATATAGCCGAAAAAGATCTCCGTATAGAAGGTGTTGCTATAACCATAAACAAGGAAACAGGTAAAGCAGAAAAAATAAAAAGAATCAGAATTACTGAAAATGGATATGACTAGAATGTATGACAGTGTCCCGGATATTGATACAAACCAGGAGACACAAGAAGTTTTTCATAAAAGAAACACAGAGACGTTTTTTACTGTTTCTGAAATCACAAGGCAAATCAGAACCTCTCTGGAATATAATTTCTCTAATATAAGTATTTTAGGCGAAATATCTAATGTAAGAAAACCAAGCTCCGGACATATTTATTTAACACTTAAAGACAAAAATTCTCAATTACAGGCAGTTGTTTTCAGAAATGTTGCAAACAAAATCAAATTTGAACTAAAAGATGGAATGGAAGTAATAACTTTTGGTTCAGTTACAGTTTATGAACCACGAGGCCAATACCAGCTAATAATTAACAAAGTAGAACCAAAGGGGGTAGGCGCTCTGCAACTTGCTTTCCAGCAATTGAAGGAAAAGCTGGAAAAAGAGGGTCTGTTTGATCAAACTCATAAGAAACCCATTCCGTTCATACCTCAGAAAATTGGAATAGTAACGTCGCCAACAGGCGCAGCGATCAAAGACATCCTAAACATTATAGATCGCCGTTTTGCTAATGTAGAGATACTGATTTATCCAGTAAAGGTACAGGGAGAAGGCGCAGCGCAAGAAATTGCTGAGGCAATAACAAAACTAAATACTTTAACTGATATAGACGTAATTATAGCGGGTAGAGGCGGCGGCAGCTTAGAGGACCTATGGGCATTTAATGAAGAAATTGTTGCGAGGAGTATTTATAATTCCAGGATACCCATTATCTCTGCTGTTGGACACGAAATTGATATAACAATAGCTGATCTGGTAGCGGATAAAAGAGCCCTTACCCCTTCCGAGGCGGGAGAACTGGTTGTTCCTCGAAAAGATTTACTCCTGGACATGCTGGAAAAACTTGAGACAAGACTCTTGCAATCTCTAACAGGCAAGCTAAGGTTGTCAAAAGATAAACTAGTTAGAATTACGAATAGCTATGCAATGAGGCAACCATTTGACCGGCTTCGCAGGTGGCAACAAAGGCTGGATGAATTTGCCCAGAGGCTTAAATTGAATATAACACATGCGTTAAACACCGAACGTGAAAAATTGTCAGGCATTGCGGGAAAACTGGAAAGCCTGAGTCCCTTGAATGTTTTAAAAAGAGGATATACCATTACCACCAGACTGGAAAACAATAAATCTCTTAGAGAAGTAAAAGGTTTAAATAAAGAGGACAAGATTAAAACAAGTTTTTCTAAGGGCAGTGTTATCTCTACAATTCTTTTCATTGAAACATAAATTGAAGAAACCAGATTTTGAAACATCTTTAAAGGAGCTTGAAGAAATAGTAGAACAGCTTGAAACAAGTGATCTAACTTTAGATGAAACACTTGCAAAATACGAAAGTGGCATTAAAATATATAAACAATGCTACCAAATCTTAGGGAAGGCAGAAAAAAGGATTAATATCTTATTGAAAAATTCGCATGGAGATACCCGCACCGAAGAATTTAACCTGATAAAATCCGATGATATGGAATCCTCTGCTATTGAAGGAGAATAGTAAGAAATAACGATTAGTCATCTAATGCCTGCCTGAATGGCCCGGCTGGCCAGGCAGGCATCTAAGGAAAAACAAAATTGTCACAAAAAATATTAGAAAGAATAAACTCCCCGCAGGATTTACAACAACTGGACGCTGAAGACTTAGCGGTTTTAGCACAGGAAATAAGGGAAGAAATAATTGATGTTGTTTCCAAAAATCCTGGCCATCTATCATCGAATCTTGGGGTAGTTGAACTTACGATTGCTCTGCATCGTACATTCGACTTTCTTAATGATAGATTAATCTGGGATGTTGGACACCAAACGTATGTACATAAATTGCTCACGGGAAGGAGAAAAGCATTTCCCACTTTAAGACAATATAAGGGATTAAGCGGTTTTCCGGACAAAAATGAAAGCGAATATGACCCATTTACTTGTGGCCATAGCGGGCATGCGATCTCTGCCGCTCTCGGTATTTCTTGTGCCGACAAAATAAATGGCATTGATAGAAAGATTATTGCCGTCGTTGGAGATGCTGCAATTGGTGCGGGAATGTCGCTTGAGGCTCTCAACCATGCAGGGCATTTAAAAAGAAACCTGATCGTAATCCTTAATGATAATAAAATGGCAATCTCTAACACAGTAGGAGCGATAGCAAAGCATCTAAACCGAATTCGAACTGCACCACTTTATACGGATTTCAAAAAAGAGGTACACCATGTATTACAATCATTACCCATTGTTGGAAAACGAATGGAACACGCCCTGGAACATATCACAGAAGCATTAAAGCGGGAAATTACTCCAGGGCAGATTTTCGTTGACTTGGGTTTCGACTACTTTGGGCCTATTGACGGCCATAACCTTCAGACGCTAACCGAAACTTTACAAAATATTAAAAATGTGGAAGGGCCTGTATTACTGCACGTTATTACTGAAAAAGGCAAAGGTTTTGAGCCTGCATCAGCAAATCCTGAACGTTATCACAGTGCCGGTAATTTTGAGATGCATAACGGGAAAGTAAAAGAAACACCAAAGGATCCAAAACAAGTCAGTTATACAAAAGTATTCGGCGAAACGATTATTGAGCTCGCTGCGACTAATAAAGATATAGTGGCAATTACAGCCGCAATGCCGGATGGAACGGGGCTTGATGCATTTAGCAAAAAATTTCCGGATAGATATTTTGATGTGGGAATTTGTGAACAGCACGCCATTGGATTGGCAAATGGATTGGTAGCAGCAGGGCTTAAACCTGTTGCCGCAATATACTCAACTTTTTTACAGCGCGCATATGACCAGGTGGTTCATGACGTTTGCTTACAAAAAAATGGTATCCTGCTTGCGCTGGACAGAGCTGGGATTGTCGGGAATGACGGTCCTACTCATAATGGCGTCTTTGACATAGCCTACCTGAGACATTTACCAGGAATAACCTTAATGGCTCCAAAAGACGGCGCTGAATTCAAGGCAATGTTACATAAGGCGGTACAGCTCAATTCACCGGCTGCAATACGTTATCCAAGAGCAAATATACCTGAAGGCAGCCTTGATAACGATTGCAAACCTGTTGAAATAGGAAAAGGCGAAATCCTGAGAGAAGGGCCGGATGGAGTAATCATTGCGTACGGCGCAATGGTATATCCATCCATGGAATGTGCAGATATGCTTGCCGGGAAAGGGATTGATGTTACAGTAGTTAATGCTCGGTTTGCTAAACCACTGGATGAGAATCTTATAATGAAAGTTGTCAGGAAACACCAGATAGTCCTTACTGTGGAAGACCATACGGAGGTTGGAGGATTTGGTTCGGCAATTCTGGAATTGCTGGTTGATAAAGGCATCAATACTCAAAATGTACAAAAAATGGGCATCCCTGACAGATTCATCGAACAGGGTTCTCGTGATATTATTTTAAAAACCCTCAACCTGGATGCAGAAGGTATCTATAAGAACTTTATTTCCACCTGGAATTTGACAGAGCCTGTTAGTATCAAAAAGAAGGAATCGCAAAAACAAACCTCTAATTTGGTATGAAAAAAATCATAATCCTGGGCGATAAGAGTAAAAAAAAAATAAGAGAAACGATAAAAGAATTTAAACCGTTGTTTCTCAAAAAATCGCATCTCTCAGTAATCGATATTTCTGACGAAGATAAATTAGAAAAAGCATCTGCCGATCTCGCCTTTGTTTTTGGCGGAGACGGCACGATACTATCGGCAAGTAGGAAATTAAATAGCAAGCAAATTCCCTTAGTTGGCGTACACTTAGGCAAATTTGGATTTCTGGCTGATCTCACTTCACGAGAAATCAGTGACTCCCTGGAAAAGATTTTAGCTGGTGAATACGTTATTTCGCAAAGAATGTTGTTAACCTGCAAGGTAATTCGCTCTAAACAGGTTATTCATGAAACTCTTGGATTGAACGATGCCGTAATTTCCAGAACTTCTTTATCAAGGCTGATTTCAATTAAATTATATGTAAATGAAAAAATAGTTAACACGTACAGCAGTGATGGACTAATTGTATCAACCCCTGCCGGGTCAACCGCACATTCTCTGTCTGCCGGCGGTCCTATCGTTACGCCGGATATGGAAGCTTTTATCATAACTCCGATTTGCCCACACACGCTGTCAAACCGCCCGCTTGTAGTCTCCGGAGAATCAAAGATTGAGATGGAACAGATTTCTGAATCCAGAGGAGCCGGTTTAACCGTAGATGGCCAGGTATACTTTGATGTTAAGGTTGGAGATAGGGTAGTTATTGAAAAGGCTGAAAAAAAGCTGCAATTAATTGACATACAAACAAGGACTTTTTATGATGTCTTGCGAGAAAAATTAAACTGGAGAGGGCAACCCACTTATGACGTCAACTGAAAAGAACAAAAAGTATCTGTTAACCGGCAATGAAGCATGTGCGGAAGCTGCAATACAGGCTGGTTGCAGATTTTATTATGGATATCCAATTACGCCGCAAAACGAGATATTGACGCATATGGCTATCAGAATGCCTCAAGTTGGCGGGACGTTCATTCAAGTAGAGAGTGAACTTGCCGCCATAAATATGGTATACGGAAGCGCCGCTGCAGGCGCCAGGACAATGACATCATCTTCGGGTCCCGGCATTAGTCTCAAACAAGAAGGAATTTCTTATTTGGCTGGAAGTGAACTCCCATGTGTTATTGTAAATATACAACGAGGGGGACCTGGTTTGGGAGATATCTCGCCTTCTCAGGCTGACTACTTTCAGGCTGTTAAGGGTGGAGGGCATGGAGATTATCACACAATCGTGCTTGCCCCAGGTTCAGTACAAGAAGCGGCGGACCTTGTTTTCGATGCATTTGATTTGGCCGATTGTTATAGAAATCCGGTAATGATTCTGGGTGATGCTCAATTGGGTCAGATGATGGAGCCTGTTGTATTTAATAAAAAATGTAAACCAAACTTATACAAAAAAGATTGGGCGCTAACGGGCGCTGACGGGAGAAAAAAGAATATAATCAAGTCTTTTTATCCGGTAAAAGGGGAACTCGAGAAGTTTAACGCTAAACTACAAAAAAAGTATCGCCAGATTAAGGCCGAAGAGGTGCGTTACGAAGAAATAAATATCGAAAACGCAGATATTGTTATTGTTGCCTATGGTACATGTGCCAGGATATGTAAGGAATTCTTAAAAAAAGATCAATCTTTAAATGTAAAAGTAGGATTAATAAGGCCTATTACCTTATGGCCATTTCCTGCCGACATAATACAGAAAGTTTCAGAAAGAGTACAAGCTATACTCACAGTAGAAATGAGCGCAGGCCAGATGGTAGAAGACGTAAGATTAAGTGTTTCCGGACGATGTCCTGTGCATTTTTACGGAAGAACAGGCGGGGGCATACCGACTCCCAAAGAAATCCTCAAGAAAATTTCAGAAATAGTATCCGTCAAAGTAAAAGGAACCTGCGCCACATAATAAAAAATATCCATTTAATAAATCTAATCTATCGTAAACAGGAAGCATTCTATACAATATGGAAGCAATATATAAGACTCCAAAGACATTAATTGATACCCCAACACATTATTGCCCCGGGTGTGGGCACGGTATTGTCCAGAGATTAATTGCGGAAATAATTGATGAGATGGATATCAGGGGGAAGACTATCGGGTTAGCCCCTGTAGGATGTGCTGTCCTGGCATATAACTATCTTGATATAGACATGTGTGAGGCCGCTCATGGCCGTCCACCTTCGGTTGCAACAGGGATCAAACGGGTTCATCCGGAGAAAATTGTTTTCTCTTACCAGGGAGATGGAGACCTGGCTGCAATTGGAACGGCAGAAATAATACATACCGCCAATCGGGGTGAAAATATTACCGTAATTTTTGTAAATAATGCAGTTTATGGTATGACAAACGGACAAATGGCTCCAACTACATTGATCAATCAAAAGACATTAACGACACCTCATGGACGCAGTGAAAAAAATGATGGATATCCTCTGCGTGTATGTGAAATCCTCTCTGTAATAGATGGGAGTCGCTTTATCGCCAGAACCTCTATAACTTCACCAAAAAACATAATTAAAACGAAACAACTATTAGAAAAGGGATTTAAAACTCAAATACAGGAAAAAGGATTTTCATTGATTGAGATTCTTTCTCCATGTCCGGTTTACTGGCGTATGAGTTCTGTCGAATCTTTAAAATTCATCGATGAAGAAATGTCCAAGACATTTCCTCTGGGTATTTTCAAGGATTGGGAAAATCAGAATTAGAAAGGTTCATTAAGATGTCAGAAAAAGTTATTTTAGCCGGTTTGGGTGGACAGGGAATGATGCTTCTTGGCAGATTGATAGCGCAAGCCCTGATGCTTGAGGGGAAAAACGTAACCTTTTATCCATCCTACGGTACAGAAGTACGGGGAGGGACCGCTTATTACCATTTAACTGTTTCAGAAGAAGAAATTTTCTCCCCCGTTATCGAAGAAGCAGACACACTTATTATGATGAACCTGCCATCTTATCTGAAGTTTAAAGATTTCCTCAAACCGGATAGCATGCTCTTTTTAAACTCATCCATGATTGGTAAAATAGAGAACGAAATGAACATAGACGTTTATCGGATTCCTGCTACAAAGATCGCAAATGACATCGGAAACGTCGTAGCATCAAACATGGTTATGCTGGGTGCGTACAATGAAGTGAAAAACCTTGTTTCCATTCCGGTCTTTCTTTCATGCCTTAAAAACGTCTTAAAAGGCAGGAAAGAACCATTTTATGAAGTTAATAAATTAGCTATAGAACGTGGAGCCGAATTTGTAAGAAAATCTTAACCGGGAAATGGAAGGTCGTTTTTTGTAAATAATGTATTTGCATCGTTTCGTAGCAATTACATCAAATTATTCACCTACAGGGAACTATCTTTCCCAGGACAACCCTTTCTTTTGCACCCGTGGCGGATGGTACATTACCGGGATTGCCGCATATCGTTTCATTGGCAAGGATTGCAAATGCCAACGCCTCCTTTGCATCTGAAGGGATACCAAATTCATCAACCTTCCTTAATTTTATATCTTCAAGATAATCTTTTAAGAATTGAAACAAGACCGGATTATGCACGCCTCCGCCACTCATAACTACTTCAGATATTTTGTAAGATGGTTGAATAAACTTTTTGTAACTGTCTGATATCGACCTGGCCGTAAAAGCAGTAATTGTAGCAATGGCATCAAGAACAACTACGTTGTCTTGTTTTAATTCCTTATATAAATTATCAGAAAACTGTATACCAAAATCCTCTCTCCCTGTTGATTTTGGAGGAGGTATTGATAAGTAGGGATGTGAACACAATCTTTCTAATAAGCCTTGATTCAGTTTGCCTTTTAAAGCGAACTCACCATTTTTATCATACTTAAATTTTCCATCCGTTATGATCTCGGCAAACCGGTCAATTATCATGTTGCCCGGGCCGTTATCAAAAGCAATTATGTCGTTAATGCCACAATCAGCCGGCAAAAACGTAACATTTGAAATCCCGCCAATATTTTGTATTGCCCTGCCAATCCCATCTCTCCCGAATAAAATGAAATCGGCATACGGCACAAGAGGCGCTCCTTCCCCGCCTGCTGCAATATCCCTTGTCCTGAAATCTGCTACAGTGGTCACCCCGGTCTCCTGGGCTATTACGGAAGGTTCGCCTATTTGTAACGTTGACCTTACTTCCTTATCAGCTTTCTCTTTCAATGCAGAAACGTGATAGATCGTCTGTCCATGAGAGCCGATAATGTCTATGTCTAAAAGAGAAACCAACGATTTCTCTGCAATCTGCCTTGCCGCATCGGCAAAAAGTTTGCCCAATGTAAAATTTAGCTGACAGACTTTGTCTACGGAGCCCGTCTTTACTTGAGAGGCTTCAAATATCAACTCCCTTATCTCATTTTTATAAGGGTATGTCTCAAATCCTATGATGTCAATTTCAGTTGATAAACCATTTCCCGTAATCCTGGCCAGGCATGCATCAATGCCATCACACGATGTACCGGACATTAAACCGATAACATTACGGCTCTCTTTTTCTCTTAAACGGATTAAATTTTCAATAGTCATGCTACACTTAATTAAAAATTTGTATACACAGACGGAAAACGAAATTATTATATAGTTATCACCACTTGTGTCAAAATAAATAGGTTAAAACTACAACCATGAAGGAATATCAGGAGCAAAAACTTTCACGTTCTATGAATTTGTTTGATGTTGTCTGCCTCGGAATCAATGGAATAGTCGGGGCAGGGATATTCCTTTTGCCAGGCAAACTCGCTGCAGTTACAGGCTCGTTCTCGATTTTAATATTTGTCATTTGCGGTCTCTTATGCCTTGCGATAGCGCTTTGTTTTGCAGAAATGGGAGGAATATACCAGGAAACAGGAGGCGCATATATTTACGCAAGAAACACATTCGGCCCGATGGTTGGTTTTATGGTTGGCTGGATGATGTGGCTTTCTGCCATAATCGGCTGGGCAGCCATGGCAAGAGGACTCCTTCTCTATTTACGCTATTTCTCTCCCTCTCTCTCGGAAGGATGGCTTGGCGAGATCATAATAATCATTCTTATACTCGGTTTAAGCACTCTCAATTTTCTTGGAGTAAAAATTGGTGCAAGAGTCATAAACTTTTTTACAATAGGCAAGCTGATACCAATCTTTATCTTTATTGCATGCGGATTTCCTCATATCGAAATATCCTCTTTGGATCAAATCTTTTCCTTTGAAGTCAACAATCTTGGAACTACAATTATTATCGCCTTATTTGCCTATACAGGTTTTGAACACCTGCCGGTACTGGCAGGTGAAATGAAAAAACCCGGAAGAGATATACCCATCGCTTTTTTCCTCGTAATACTTGGTACCACCTTAATCTATGCCTTGGTACAGACAGTGGCAACGGGTACATTGCCCGGATTGGCACAATCAGAGAAACCGCTGGCTGATGCCGCTGTGAATTTTTTAGGCCCGGCGGGCGGGACATTAATTGCTATTGGCGCGCTTCTTGCTATAGCCGGTGTGAATTCGGGTATTGCCCTGACAGGGCCAAGAAACCTCTTTGCCCTGTCAGCGGACGGGCTTTTCCCTGCAGTGTTTTCAAAGATACATCCCAGGTTTCATACGCCTTATGTAGCAATAGGCATAAATACCTTTTTGACTTTAATACTGTCCCTCACAGGCACATTCGAATACCTGATATTCGCCAGTGTGTTAGTAAGCATTCTGCAATATATACCGACATGCCTGGCAGTTATTGTCTTAAGGAGAAAACGTCCCGATATCACAAAACATTATACAATCCCGGGAGGTTACATAATTCCCTGCCTGGCGCTTTTGACTTGCTTCTTGGTTCTACTACAGATAAAGCTGATTATAATTATTGCCACACTTGGTGTGATAGCGCTTTCTCTGCCTTTTTACTTCTTCAGAAAAAAAGGCCCGATCAATAGAAAATCAGGCCTATATCATTCCTGACAATAATGCCAGAAGAAATAGATGTCATCCCGAACTCGCTTCAGGGAGGCAATATAGTGTTGCCCGCAACATCTATCAATTTAGTATCTCTTGGGGACTTTAAGAATCCAACATGTGTAATTCTTTTTTTATATAATTTACTCTTTCTTTGGCCTGCCATATTCTGATTCCCATCAAGCCGCGTATATAACCAAACAGTTTATTTGACTTCTGTTCATCTATAATGTGGGTATAAGTTTCTATTGCCTTGTCATAGTAGTTCGTCTGTTCGTTTTCAAATAACAATGCCAATTCTTCGTAAAGATTTCCAATTCGATATTGTGCATTAAAGGGTGTTATCCCCGTAAACTTTTCTATTATTTCATTAAATTTTGTTGTTGCCATTTTATAATTAATTTTCGACCCTTCATCGTCTCCCACATCATAAAGGGCCATACCCACATAATGATATGCCTCTGCTACTGCATACGAATGCTCTTGCGCCTCTTCCTTGAACCCTTCTCTAAGTTCCTCCAGTATATTTTTATTTCTTCGTTCCACCGCCTCAACAAGACTGATACTCAGTGGAATCTCAGAATCTTCCAGTTCATTCTGGCTCTCTATTCTTACATTTGGAAACAGTAATTTTGAAAGGCTTTCCAAACTTAATCCTTTAACAAAATAGAGTTCGCTGACAGAGTGGAACTGTTTATTCACTTTCCTATAATCCAGAATAATATCTACCTCTTCACCACTCATCCCAAATTCTGTATTCAAGAATAAATTGAGGTCATCATCACTCGCCCGTATCAGTTTCTTATATAATTTCAGTAATTTAACTAAAACCGCCAGTTTGTAAGAAGGTGTTTTGCCATGTAAGACCGTTCTTCTGAAGAAAATAAGCCATGGATTTCTGCAAGATACATTTAATTGTCTTTTATTGTCATAAAAAACTTCCAGGGCTATTTTAAGCTTGCATTCTTCCAGTTCCTTTGAGTTTTTGTAATTGAGTTCCTGATATTTTTTGTCAATTCGGCTAAAATATTCATCTATTATATCTTTCATCTGGATGGAATTCAGCTTACGGTATAGCTTGAGTTCATGTGAACTATACTCTAAAGCCTTTTTGTAGTGTTCAACAGCTTCATCATATAGTTTATTTTGACGATCCTTATCTCCAAGATATTCATAAAATCGTTTAGACATTCTCTTCGGACTGAGACCATCCTTGTCTAAATGGGCAGACTTTTCAAAATGTTCTACTATCTCTTTTGGAGTTTGTAAGGATTTTTTTGTCAGGAAATCCAGGCCTGAAATGTATTCATACACGCAATTACATCTCTGTATCAAATCTTCGCTGATGCCATTACATATTTTTGCCTTTTGAATGCAATCTCTTGCCTGCTGAAACAAACCAAATTCTGAGTACGCTTTCCCTAATTGGAAAAGTATATTTACACTCGCTTCACCATCTTTGTCTTGATTATCCGTATATTGCTTGAAGAATTTTTCAATAGCGGTCTTATAAATAACAGGAACAACTTCAACTTTATTGTTTGCAACACGAACTACGTGTACTTTTATATCTCCCGATTCAGGATTAATATCCACACCGGGAACTTCTTCTCCATCAGGGAGTCTTATCCACGGTGTCTTCTTAATAACGCTTGCAGTAAAAACTACATCCTTTCCATTAACTATATCTTTTATAGTCAATATCCTGTTCCACGGTATTTCGCCTTCCTTTTCTGTGCCGGGCCTTACAATCCTGAAATTCCTCAAAATATCAATTTCACTTTTTTTAAAAAGATCCCAGTTCTTTAGTTTGCCCAATAGTTGCTCCTCCTGCGCAACCCCAAGCGGCAATATCCTCAATGTCATTTCTCCGCCAAGTTGTTTTACTATTATGCCACTCAAAACAGCTTCAGGAACGCCTCCAACTCCAATGATCAAATCAACTTCTCCCCTCGCCACTGCAAATGTGGGGGTAAGATCATCTTCTTTGACAAGGACTACTTCTGATCCAAGATTATTAATTGTCTATATGA